>JAZNOQ010000146.1:0-16767 GCA_045589215.1 Eubacteriales bacterium | reverse complement strand
TCTTCCTAAGCCCGCTTGGCCTCCGACTTGAGCCCGTTCGGGCTCAGCCTCTTTCTTATGTTACATTCTTTTCCACGTTTTTGGGCTGAAGAGGATGAGAACGGGGAGGATCTCAAGTCTGCCAAGCATCATCGTGAGGATCAAAATGATCTTGGAGAACGCACTGTACCCCGCGAAGCTCGCGTAGGGGCCTACCGCCTCGAATGCAGGGCCGATATTTGAAATGCAGGCAAGCGCGGCAGAGAAATTTGAGAAAAATCCGTGCTTCACAGTATACGCTCCCGCATCGGAGACGATCGTAACCGTCTCCCCATTGATAGGATCGAAGGAGAGAAGGAAGATCGCCGCTACGAGAATAAAGAAGTAGAGCGTGATAAAGGCAAACACATCGTTGATGGTGCGCTCCTCGAGATTCTTCCCTTCGAGCTTCGCCTTGGGAACGTAACGGGGATTGATCAGCTTTCTGACGTTGATATATGCACCCTTTACGGCGATCACGATCCTTGAAACCTTGATACCGCCTGCGGTAGAGCCCGCCATCGCGCCGATGAACATCACAACCACGAGCGATGTCCTTGCGAGCATCGGCCACACACTGAAATCCGTAGTTGAGTATCCCGTCGTGGTTATCAAGGACGCAACCTGAAACAAGGAGTGCCTGAAAGCTTCCTCGGTCGTATAGGATTGTGGGAACGCCTCAAGGCGCCCAACAAGGCTGATAAAGACAAATGCGATCGCCGCGCCGAGGATCAGGAAATAGCTCTTGAATTCCTCGCTCTTAAAGATCTGCCTGACCTTACCGATCAGCAGGAGATAATACAGGCTGAAATTGATACCGAACAGGATCAGGAAAATGGATATGACGTACTGAGAGAAGGGGTGAAATAGCTCAATACTTCCGGGGATGACGCCAAATCCACCCGTTCCCGCACAGCCGAACGCCGTAAGCAGGCTGATAAAGAACTGCTCGTTTTCATATCCGGGGATCGGCTTGTCAAGCATCAGTATCGCGATCTCGAGAATGGTCATACTGAGATAGATCAGATAAAGAATTCTCGTCGTGACCCGCATTTTCGACACGATCTTACCGACCTGCGGCCCCGGGCTTTCCGCGCGAAGCAGGTGCATCGACGAGCCGTCGTCGCTTTCGGGAATGAAGATCAGGACGAACACAAGGATACCCATACCGCCGATCCAATGCGAGAAGCTACGCCAAAAGAGCGTAGAATGCGAAATCGCCGTGATATCGGTGATCACGCTCGAGCCCGTCGTGGTGAAGCCCGACATGATCTCAAACCAAGCGTCGATATAATTCGGGATATCGCCGTTTATGACGAACGGGATCGCCCCGAACAGCGTCATCACGACCCAAACGAGAGCCGTGAGCGCGAAGCCCTCCTTCTGATAGAGGTGATCCCGCTTCGGCTTCGGGATCTGAAGGAGGATGCCAAGGGCTGACAGAACGAGGATCGGGAAGAGAAAGGCGAGCGCGTTCCGCGCGCCCTCCTCGTAGATCAGTGCAACCGAAAAGGGCGCGAGCATCATGATCGCTTCGAGCAGCATGATCTTGCCGAGTATTTTTCCGAGTTTTTTGTAATTCATATCACACCGCCGCCTTACTCAAGAATATCGGTCAGGTCGTCGAAGTTTTTATGCGTGGTTACGACGATCACGTTGTCCCCGAGTCTGATCGAGTCGTTACCGTTCGGGATAATGACCTCGTTCTCGCGGATGATACAGGCGATGAGGCAGTTCGTCTTGAGCTTCAGCTCCTTGAGCGGCTTATCATAGATGCGCTCCTGCTTCTTTGCGAGGAACTCGAGAGCCTCTACCTGATCGTTTACCAGGCGGTAGAGCGTGAGAACGTTACTTCCCCTCGTATTTGCAAGGGCGCGGATATAGCTGATGATGCGGTTTGCGACGATATTTTTCGGAGAGACATTGTTATCAATGCCGAGCTCGTCGAGCATCCCATAAAGGTCATCGCTTCTGATCTGCGTGATCGTTTTCTTGACCTTCATTTTGTTTGCAAACATCGAAACGATGATATTTTCCTCGTCGATATCCGTGAGGGCAACGAACGCGTCCATCGCCTCGATCCCCTCCTCGAGAAGGAGATCGTGCTGTGCGCCGTTTCCGTGAATGACGGTCACGCGAGGAAGTGTATCAGCAAGCTCCTCGGCGGTGTCACGTCTGTTTTCGATCAGCTTGATCTTATATTTCTTTTTGGACAGCTCGTCTGCAAGATAGTATCCGATCTTACTGCCGCCGACGATCATAATGTTTTTCAGCGGAGATCTGATGAGATTGGCTTCCGTCAAGAAGTCGTGTAGGGACTTTGCATCTGCGGTGAGATGGATCCTGTCGCCCTCCTCGATCACAAAGTTACCGGTCGGGATCGTAACCTCCTGACCTCTCTGCACGGCACAGATCAGCACCTTCGTTTTCAGCCTTTTGCCGAGGGTGATCAGAGTCTCACCGACGAGGGAGCAGCCCTTCTCGGCGACGATCTCCACAAGCAGGACCCTACCCTTTGCAAAGCGCTCGACCTGCGCGATGGACGGCAGATTGATCAGATCAAATATTTCTGCGGCAGTATCTCTCTCGGGGTTAACGATCATAGAGATCCCGAGCTCGTCCTTCATCTCCATGATCTGCTTTCTGTAATCGGGGTTTCTGACGCGGGCAACGGTATTTTTCACGCCGATCTTCTTTGCTACAAGACAGGCGAACACGTTCAGCTCGTCGCTGTTCGTGAGGACGATCGCAAGATCCGCATCCTCTACGCCCGCTTCTCTTTGGATATCAACACACGCACCGTTTCCAACGACGCCGAACACGTCGTATTTTTCGATCAAGCTCTCGACCTTATCCTTATTCTCGTCAATGATCGTTACGGTATGTCCCTCACCCGACAGGCTTTTGAGTATCGTCTTTCCGATCGTTCCGAGTCCGACAATTACTATTTTCATAACTATACGATCCTTTGCATACATACGTTAATTTGGAGCGCGTACTACCGAGTATTATTTTACCACAGTCTGTCGGATTTGTCAACGGACTTCGAATAATCCTTCCCCGTCTCGGGCATACTTGGTTCGTAACCCCAAATCCACAAAGAAACGAGAAAGGAAGAAAATATGACACTTACGCAAAAGGAAACGGGTCTCCTGAAGGATATGAAGGGACAGGAGGAGCTTTGCATCGCGAAGTACAAGAAGTACGCCGAGATGGCGAAGTCGTCAGAGCTTTGTGCGCTCTTCACCTCGATGGCGAAGGTCGAGGAAAACCACCTTCAGACGGTCACCACGATGATGGGTGGGACGGTCCCGCAGACTCCCGCAAAGCTCGAAAACGCGAGCAACGCGCACTGCACGCCCTACCAATACGCATCGGACGCAGACCGACAGGCGGATGCGCTGCTCTGCAAGGATATGCTGTCGACCGAGAAGCACGTCTCATCCCTCTACGACACCTCGATCTTTGAGTTCAAGGATCCCGCGGCGCGCAAGCTCCTGAACCACATTCAGGCAGAGGAGCAGCAGCACGGCGAGCAGCTTTACGCGTATATGAGCTGCAACGGGATGTATTCGTAACGTTTGAATGCTCCATCAACACAAAATCGGCAGAGGCGCAAGCCATCTGCCGATTTTATATAGCGCACGCGAAGCGTGTTTTTTTTACGTCAAAGCTCCTGCACCATCCGAACGTCTTCGATCGCGGAAAGCTCTGCGAGCACCTTCTCGCGGCGCACGTTCTTCGCGAAGCGAACCGTGAGGAGTGCGCTCATCAGCAGCTCGTCTTCAGGTGTTCTCGTCTTGGTCAATTCCACGTCAAGCACGCGCACCTGACGGACACGCAGTGCATCCACGATGCGGCTGACGTTCTGCGTTTCCCCGAATTCGACGTACACCGTGAGGTCGCGCGCCTTGGTGGCTGCCGCGAATTCGAGCTTCGAGAATACAACCTCGACGAGCAGAATGAGGAAGGTGACGTAGAGGGCGGCACCGTAAAAGCCGACACCGATCGCAAGCCCGACGATCGCGGTCGTCCAAAGCCCCGCCGCCGTCGTGAGTCCCTTGACCTGCTTCCGCTTCGTCACAATGATCGTTCCCGCGCCGATGAAGCCGATGCCCGCGATGACCTGCGCGCCGAGGCGGGCGGGATCAAGCACCCACTGTCCCTCGGGGATCATATGGCTTACGTTTTCTGCGGCATAGATCCAATTCGGATTAAAATACGTCCAGAGATACTGACTCGTAAGGGTCGTCAGCGCCGCGCCGATGCAGACGAGGATATGGGTACGGAAGCCCGCAACGCGGTGCTTATGCTCCCGCTCAAGTCCGATCACGCCGCCGCAGATGACTGCGAGGAGCATTCTGAGGACGACCGACCACTCGTTTTCGAGGAAGCGGAGAGATTCGAAAAATTCAGGCATTTCCTTCCCTCCTTAAAGCTCTTCGACAAGCGTCACGCCGTCGATCTCGCTGAGTGCCGCGAGAAAATCGGTATGGCTGTATTTTTTCGGAAGCCGCACCGAGAGAACGATATTCGGAAGGAGGCCGCTTTTCGGCTGTGCCTTCGTGATCTCCACGTCATAGACCTTTACGTTTTTTTCGTGGACCACCCCTATGATCCTTCCGATGTATTCAGGCTCGCGGTACTCGACGTAAACGTTCATATTTCTCGCGTTCTTCATAATGAAGACCTGGAATTTCGTGAGGAGGGTGATGACGATCAGAATCAGGGCGCACGAAAGGATCGCCGCGAGATAAAAGCCCGCGCCGATGGCAAGCCCCATACAAGCGGATGCCCAGAGCCCCGCCGCCGTCGTCAGCCCCTTGACCTGCTGACGTCCCGCGACAACGATCGTGCCCGCGCCGAGGAAGCCGATGCCGTTGATGACCTGCGCGCCGAAGCGCGTGAGATCGGTCCCCTGCTGCAGGACCACCGAGACGTACTGACTGATCAGCATCGTAAGCGTTGCGCCGATACAAACGAGCATATGCGTTCGAAAGCCTGCCGCGCGGTGCTTTTGCTCGCGGTTCAGACCGATCAGCCCGCCGCACAGCATCGCAAGCGTCAAGCGAAAGCAGACCGACACCGAATTGAATTCGGTCAAGGTCTCGTAAATTTTTATGAGAAGTTCCATTCGTATTCCTTTCGCAAGGTGCAGAAGTAAAATACAGTCTCCCCCGAAAACCCAAAACCGCTTTCGGGGGAGATACTATATTATACGATATTTTTACGAAAAAAGCAAGGGCTTTCGAGAAAAATCAGAATTTTCCCGTTGTCCGTGTCACATGGCGCTACGCAAGTGCGTCGCTTCCAAGAATGAGAGACACCGTGACGGTCTCTCCGTTCCGCAACACCGTGAGCGTGACCGACGCGCCGGGGAGATAGTCCTCGATCGACGTAAGAAGCTCCGTGATATTCGTGACCCGTTCGCCGTTCACCGCTGTGATCACGTCTCCGATCTTGAGCTTTTCAAATGCATCGAATCGCTCGGAGGTAAAGCCCTGCACCGAAACGCCCATAGCGGTCGTGTCCACCCGTCCCGTGATACCGAGGCGGGCGGCGGGAACGAGAAACGCAGACCTGTCGGGCGTTTTTCCCGATTTGAGTGCAGAGACGATCGTGTTGACCGCCTCCGACGGGATCGCAAGTCCCATTCCGTCGGCGTAGTACGCCGTTCCGTTGTCATAAAAAATCGTTTTGTTCGTGACGATGCCGATGACCTCGCCCTTCCTCGAAAAGAGCGCACCGCCCGAGTTGCCGGGGTTAACGCTCGCGTCGGTCTGCACCATCATCAGGGTGTGGAGGAGCTTCCCCGACGTATCGTAGACCTTAACGCCTCTCCTGACGCAGGAAACGATCCCCTTCGTAACACTTTCGGAGTAGCTGACACCCGTCGGCGCGCCGATCGCCATGACCGTTTGTCCGATGAGAAGCTCCTCCGATGCGCCGAATTCGGCGGGCGTGAGCCCCGTTGCATCGATCTTCAGGAGCGCGAGATCGGACAGTGCATCGGATCCGACCACCTCTGCGGGATAGCACGCGCCGCCGTACAGCCGCACCGTGATCTTTTTTGTCCCATCGATGACGTGATGGTTCGTGATGATATATCCGTCCGAGGAATAAACGACACCCGAGCCGATGCCCGAGCCGCCCGACGCCTTCTCAACGAGGATCGAAGCCGAGGACGGAAGCATTTTTGCAACCGCCTCCTCGACCGCAAGATCCTCTGCGGCGTCGCCCTCTCCGCTGACGTAGACCACGCGCTCGGAATACGCATTCGCGATCGTACCCATAGTGCCGCTTGGGTTTTGCAGTGCGCGATATGCGCCGACCGCGAGGGTGACCGCAAGGGCGGCAATGACCACGGAGAATACCGTTGTAATGATCAGCCCGTAAAGAAGTCCGCTGCGCACGCGCGTCTCTTTCTTTTCCTTCTCCTCGTTCTCGTACTGCGTGCGGTAGTCCCATCGGTACGCATAGGTAACGGGCTCCTCTTGTTTGTTTTCTTCCACAGCCGCCCCTTCGGATGCGTTTCCGTTATTTTCTTCCACAGCTGCCTCCTCGGGCGCGCTTCCGTTATTTTCTTCGTTCAGCATTCCTGTCTCCTTTCACGCGCCCTGTCTTCGGCGCACTTTGATCGCTATAACCATTATATCCCCCGTTCATAGAGAGAATTCGCCCGTACACCGCTTCTTCTCCGTCTTTTCTTCCTCGAAATGGGACAAAAGATCGGCGCCAATGCTGTCCTTCGGGTTTTCCACCCTCCTTGCATTGACGCCGATAAAGTCTCTTAACTATTGATGAGCTCAAATTTGTAGCCGACGCCCCAAACGGTCTTCAGCACCCACTTATCCGAAACGCCCTCAAGCTTCTCTCTGAGACGCTTCACATGTACGTCCACCGTGCGCGAGTCACCGAGATAGTCGAAGCCCCAGACCTTGTCGAGGAGCTGATCGCGCGTAAAGACGCGATTGTAGTTGGATGCCAAGAAATAGAGCAGCTCAAGCTCCTTCGGGGGGATATCCACCGATCTTCCCGAGAGCTTCAGCTCATACTTCTGCAGGCTGATCTCAATGTTATCAAATTTGATCACCTCATCGTCACTCTGACTCGTGTGCGACTGATAGCGGCGAAGCACCGCCTTGATCCGCGCCGAAAGCTCCTTCACGTCGAAGGGCTTGACTATGTAATCGTCCGCCCCCAGCTCAAGTCCAAGCACCTTATCAAAGACCTCGCCCTTTGCGGAGATCATAATGATGGGCTTTTGCGATATTTCTCTGATCTCGCGGCAGACCTGGAAGCCGTCCTTCTTCGGGAGCATCAGGTCGAGCAACACAAGGTCGGGCTCGTACAGCTTAAAATAATTAAGGCCCTCCACGCCGTCTCCCGCGGTCTTGACCTCATAGCCCTCACTTTCGAGGACGGTCTTCAGGAGCTCGCAAATATTCAGGTCGTCATCAATGACCAAGATTTCGGTATCAAGCATTTTATATTCGTACCTTTCTGTCACAGGATCGTCATTCGACGTCTGTAAAGACTTCAATTCCCCGATGTCACGGATATATTATAGAGGGCGAATGAATGCGCTCTGTGACGGTTCTATGAAAATTTTGGTAAAATTGTTATATTTGCGCATATAACATCAAACTTCACTTAATTATAACATATTCTTAACGATTTTGCAAGGGGAATTTCGTAATTTTTTTATATTTTCTTAAAAACATTCATTTTTGATTTTCCGAAAATTTACAAATTTGAGATCTTGAATAAAAATCCCCCCGCAGCATATACTATCCGTGATGCGATAAAGCTGTATAAAAAAATACCTCTGCGCACCTCGCGCGAAAGGCAGGACAACGATATGAATATGGATAAAAACGCATATGCAAAATACGCCAAGGCGCGCGCGCCGAGGTCTCCTATTTTTAAGGATTGCCTTCTCGCGTTCCTCGTGGGCGGCTTCATATGCTCGATCGCACAGATCCTCAAAATGATCTACGAGGGCTATCTCAAAATGCCCGAGGACGATGCGGGAACGCTCACGTCGGTGACGCTCGTTTTCATCGCCGTCCTACTCACCGCGATCGGATGGTTCGACAAGATCGCCTCGCACGCGGGCGCGGGGACGCTCGTTCCGATCACGGGCTTTGCAAATGCCGTCGCCTCCCCCGCGATCGACAGTCGCTCGGAGGGGCTCGTTCTCGGCATCGGTTCGAAGATCTTCACGGTCGCGGGTCCCGTTCTTCTTTACGGTGTGCTTTCGGGTGCCTTGTACGGCGTGATCTACTACGTTTGTGGGCTGTTTGGATAAGAAAATACGCGCGTTGTAAAGTCGAATCTTCGGCATTTCCAAACTGTATAAAAAAGATTTTTTCGGATCTTTCCGATTCGTTGATTTTTCACGATTGACACAGAGCGAGCCTTTATGGTAAAATAATAACGGTAGATTTTATCATGCGCTTTTTCGCGCATTCCGCGTTACATAGGGGGACTTTTATGCTTGCTGCGATCTTTCTTTTTCTCGTAGGGCTCTTGCTTCTCGTGAAGGGCGGCGACTGGTTCGTCGACGGTGCGACGGGAATCGCACACCGCTTTCGGATGTCTGAGCTTCTGATCGGTGCGACCGTCGTTTCGATCGGCACGACCCTCCCTGAGGTGATGGTATCCGCGACCTCTGCGTTTCAGGGCGTTGGCGGAATGGCATACGGCAACGCGATCGGGTCGGTGATCTGTAACGCGGCGCTGATCGCGGCAGTCACAATCGCGGTCCGACCGTCAAAGGTCGACCGAAGGGCACTCCTCACGCCCGTTCTGTTCTTTTTCGGCGGAACAGCCCTATATCTTTTTTCTGCCTATTTTCTCCGCCGTTTTTCACGGATCATCGGCGCGGTCCTTCTCCTTTTATTTTTTATTTATCTCACCGTTTTGGTCCTGTCGGCAAGGAAGGAAGCTGCGATCGAAAAGGAAGAGCGAGAAACAGATGTGACCTCTCCGATCCCGCCCCCACCCGTCTGTACGCGCACGCTTTGGCTTGAACTTTTTTTCCTCGTGATCGGTGCCGCGGCGATCGCATTCGGTGCAGATCTCCTCGTTGACAACGGGCAGATCATCGCAAAAAAGCTGGGCGTTCCCGAAACGATCATTGCGCTCGTCTTTATTTCGCTCGGCACGTCGCTCCCCGAGCTTGTAACGGCAGTCACCGCGCTCGTGAAGGGGCACGCTTCCCTCTCGCTCGGCAACATCATCGGCGCGAATTTCCTGAACCTCACCCTTGTTTCGGGCATTTCAGCGCTCGTCCGTCCGTTCGATCTCCCCGTGACGGCAGAGCTTCTCGGAGTTCCCTCCTCGCTCGTCATAGATCTTCCCGTGATGACTGCGGTGATGCTCCTCCTGACCCTTCCAACGGTCATACGCGGCAAAGGGTCGCGCCTTCAGGGTGTCATGCTTCTCGTGCTTTACGCCACGTTCTGCACGGTCACACTTTTTCTTTAAAAGAATAGAGAAACAAAGCAACCGCCCCCGAACGGCTCGGAGGCGGTCTTTTTGTACACGGTCAATTCGCTGAGAAGGCGTAGACCGTGGTAAAGTCGTATTTCTCACCCGGACGGAGAAGAGCGTCCGTGAAGTGATCGTGGTTCGGGGAGTCGGGCATATGCTGGGTCTCAAGGCAGAGCGCGTTCTGCGGATGCTGCGGATAGCCTCCCTTGAAGGGGTACGCGGCATTCTTCATAAAGTTTGCCGTATAGAGCTGTACGCAGGGCTGATCGGTCAAGACACGCATCGTTCTGCCCGATCTCGGATCGCGGAGCGTCGCGCGGAGGACGATCTCCTTCTTATCACTCGGCGTAAAGACCATACAGTGATCGTATCCGCCCGCTATATGGAGGGGCTCGTAATCGGCGAAGAAATCCGCGCCGACCGTTTTCGTTCTGCGGAAGTTGAAGGGCGTATCCTTGACGGGAAGGATCGTACCCGTCGGGATCAGCTCGTCGTCGGTCTCAAGGAAGCCCGATGCATCCATCGAAAGCTCGTGATCGAGCACCGAGCCCGACGAAAAGCCTCCAAGATTAAAATAAGCGTGGTTCGTGAGATTTATGGGTGTCGTCTTGTCGGTGGTCGCCTCGTAATGGATCGACAGACGATTGTCGCTCGTGAGCGTATAGGTAACGGTCACGTCGAGGTTCCCAGGGTATCCCTCCTCTCCGTCGGGGGAAAGGAGGTGCAGTACGAGCGCGGGATCGTCACCGTCCCGTTCCGTCACGTCCCAGATGCGGTGGCTGAAGCCGACCTTTCCGCCGTGGAGGTGGTTTCCGTTGTTATTTGTATAGAGGGTATATTCCTTCCCGTCAAGGGTGAATTTTCCCTTTGCGATGCGGTTTCCGAAGCGGCCGATGAGCGCGCCCTGATAGCCGTCTCCCTTTTCATAGCTCCCGATGTCGTCATATCCGCAGACAACGTCCGCGAGTCTTCCGTCCTTGTCGGGCACACAGAGGCTCTGGATCGCGCCGCCGAAATTGAGGATCGCGACGCGCGTTCGGTTTTGATTTTCCATCGTGTAGCGGTACACGGGAGTGCCACATTCAAGTGTTCCAAAAAGATCCTTTGCGATCGCCATTTCAGTCTCCTCCGAAATTATTCCTCGTACCCGTTCGGGTTCTTCGCCTGAAAACGGTCGAGGTCCCTGCACATATCCTCAAGGGTGTACCGTGCGCTCCAGCCGAGCTGCTCGTATGCCTTTTTCGGATCGGCGTAGCATTCGTCAATGTCACCCGGGCGGCGCGCATCGATCACATACGGGACCTTCTTTCCGCTGACCTTCTCGTAGGTCTTCACGATGTCAAGCACCGAGTAGCCCGTGCCCGTACCGATATTGAAGTAATCGATCCCCGTTCTCTTCTCCGCGTGATCGAGTGCCTTCAGATGCGCCACGGCGAGGTCGACGACGTGGATATAGTCGCGTACGCCCGTTCCGTCGTGCGTCGCGTAATCGTTGCCGAAGACGTGAAGCTGATCGAGCTTACCGCATGCAACCTTTGAGACGTACGGCAAGAGATTATTCGGGATGCCCTGCGGATCCTCTCCGATCAGCCCCGACGCGTGTGCGCCGATGGGGTTGAAGTAGCGGAGGACCGTCACGCTCCACGTGTTATCGGCGGTCCAAATATCCTTTAGAATGCGCTCGATCATCAGCTTGGTCTCACCGTACGGGTTGGTCGTCGAAAGCGGGAAATCCTCCCTTATCGGCACGCTTTCGGGCTTGCCGTAAACCGTCGCGGACGAGGAGAAGATGAAGTTACGCGCCTTGTATTTCTGCATCAGCTCGCAAAGAACGAGCGTGCCCGTGATATTGTTATGATAGTAGCGCATCGGCTGTGCGACCGATTCACCGACCGCCTTCAGTCCCGCAAAGTGAATACAGCTGTCGATCTGATTTTCGACGAACACGCGTTCAAGTCCCTCTTTGTCGAGAAGATCACACTCATAGAACTTAAAATCCTTTCCCGTGATCCTCTTAATGCGGTCAAGCACACAGGGCTTGCTGTTCACGAAATTGTCAACGATGACGATCTCCTTCCCCGCGTTCAAAAACTCCACTGCGGTGTGAGAGCCGATATAGCCCGCACCGCCTGTAATTAGAATTGCCATACTCTTATTCCTTTCCATTCTTTCGCTTGATTGAAGGTTCATTATAAAATATTTTAAAGAAAAACACAAGTGGTCTTTTGAAAGGTTCACATTTTTTTTACATTTACCGCGTCTCACAATTCTCGTATTTTTTTTGCGGCTTTGCTATTGACTTTCGAGGGCTGTTGTGCTATAATTGTCTCAAACGATACAACTGTACCATTTGAGACACAAAGAAAGGAGTAGAGAATGGAAGAAACCGATCTTCTTCTTGTACTGTCGCGCTGTCCGCTCTTTCGTGCGGTAGAGCGTGATACGCTTGCGGCACTTCTCAAAAAGGACGGCGTAAGGACGCGCGCCTTTTCCCCCGCCGAGGAGATCCCGCTTTCCGAGGGCGGCGCGCATCTGCTTGCCGTTCTGACGCGCGGGACCGCGCTTGCGTATTCGCTTGACGCCGAGCGATCGGTCATTCTCCGCTTGATCTCGCCCGGAACTGCCTTCGGCGTTTCGGTGCTGTTTTCAGAGGAGGATCCCGTTTCGGTGATCCGCGCAAAGACTCCGTCAGAGGCGGTGATCTTCCCCGCGCACGTCGTAGAGGAGCTGATCGCGAGCGATCCCGTCTTCCGTATGAACTACATCGCGTTTCTCAGCGGACGCATCCGCTTCCTCAACCGCAGGATCGCCTGTTACACGGCGGGCTGTGCCGAGCGGCGGCTTGCGCTCTATCTCGTTGATCTGCCCGCATCCGCGGACGGTGTCGCGATGCTCGACGTACCGCTTACCGACCTTTCGGAGCTTCTCGACATCGGCAGAGCCTCGCTCTATCGCGCGTTCGGCAAGCTCTCGGACTCAGGTCTCATTCGCCGCACGGACAGACGGATCGAGATCCTCGACCGAGACGGACTCCTCTCCTACGGCACCGAGCGCGGTATCTAAGCCAAAGCCTTGCCGTTAGGCTTTTTCATCCATTTTATTTACTCACAAAGAAAGGAACTCATCATGAAACACATTTCCCTCTTCACAAGAATTTTGGCGTTCGCGCTTCTCCTTGTTCTTACGTTCAGCCTTGCGGCGTGCGCGGGCGGCGGAAGCAATCCCGGTGAGACATCGGGCGACGAAACCACGGGCGGCACGGAAGGCTCCTTCGACGCCACTCTGCCCGTAAAGGTCACCGTTCTGAACGGCACGACGGGCTTCGGTATGGCGAAGCTGATGAAGGACAAGGCAGACGGAAACGCCGCCCTGAATTACACCTTTGACGTACAGGCAGACCCCGCAAACGTCCTTGCGGCTCTGATCAACGGCTCGACCGACATCGCAGCCCTCCCGACGAACGCCGCCGCGACCGTTTACAACAGAACGAACGGCAAGGTGCAGGTGCTTGCACTGAACACCCTCGGTGTGCTTTACGTTCTCTCAAACGGAGAGACGGTCACCGATTTCGCATCCCTCCGCGGCAAGACGGTCTACTGCCCCGCGAACAATCCCGCAATCATCTTCTCGGCACTTTGTGAAAAGAACGGTCTAAGGGTCGGCACCGACATTACGGTCGACACGACCTACGCAGAGCCTGCGGCACTTCGCGATGCTGTCGTTGCGGGTCAGGTCGATCTCGCCGTTCTGCCCGAGCCGATGGTGACGATCGCGAAGAACAAGAATGCCTCCCTCACGGTCTCTCTTGACCTGACCGAGGAATGGGACAAGAAGTTCACCCCCGGCTCTCTCGTGCAGGGCTGTGTGGTCGTCCGCTCCGAATTCGCGGCAGCACATCCCGCTGAGATCGCAAAGTTCCTTGAGGAATACGCATCCTCGATCGCATATCTGACGGAAAACGTAAACGATGCCGCTTCGGTCATCGTTGAGCAGGGCATCTTCGCAGGTGCTGCAGGCGTTGCCGCCAAGGCGATCCCGAACTGCAACGTGACCTTCGTGAAGGGCAACGATATGAAGACCGCGCTCAAGGTCTTCCTCGAAGCGCTCCACGGGGTAAATCCTGCCGCTGTGGGCGGTGCTCTCCCCGCTGATAATTTCTATTACGGTGCTGATTGATGTGAGGATTTTTGGCGTGGGAAAAACCCTTTTGAAAAAAGAGTTTCTTCCCCCGTACCCATCTTCCAAAAGCTTTTATAAAGGAGGACCACAATGAAAGCAAAAAAATATATTCTTCGGGTTCTCCTCGGAGCTCTCTCGGTCGTTTTTTGGATCGCAGTTTGGTGGCTCGCTGCCCTTAAGGTCGACAGTCCCCTTCTCCTTCCCGCACCGCCCGCCGTTTTCGCGCGCTTCGGTGCGCTGGTTCTGACAAAGGGATTTTGGTTGACTGTCTCCCTCTCGATCGGGCGAGTGCTTCTCGGGCTTCTCGTGTCGATCCTTCTCGCGATCCCGCTCGCCGTACTGACGGCACGGCTTCCCCTGTTTTCAGTCCTTCTTCGTCCCGTGATGACGGCGGTCCGCGCGACCCCCGTCGCGGCGTTCATCATTCTTCTCTGGCTTTGGGTCGGGGTCGACGATGTGCCGACGATCATCACGGTCCTGATCGCGCTTCCCGTTGTATGGAAGAACGTCGAAACGGGCATTCTCGGCATCGACCGAGGACTTCTCGAAATGAGCAAGAGCTTCCGCATTCCGCTGATCCGACGGATCGTGCATCTCGATATTCCGTCCGTCCTTCCCGCCTTCCGCGCGTCGCTTCAGACGGCGATCGGGCTTGGGTGGAAATCGGGGATCGCCGCGGAGATCATCGTGCGCCCTGTCCGTGCGATCGGTCGGGCGATCTCGGATGCGAAATACTCGCTTGATTACGTCGACATTTTCGCGTGGACGCTGACCGTCGTGCTTCTCTCCCTTCTGATCGAATTTTTGTTCACCACCCTTCTCTCCCGCGTGTTCCGAAAGGACACAATGACCGCACGAAAGGAGGAAACGGTATGATATCTTCAGAAAAAGCAGAGCAAAGCACGGGCATCGTATTTACAAAGGTTTCAAAATCCTTCGACGGCGTACCCGTACTGAAGGAGCTCTCCCTCACGGTAAAGCCGCTCGGTGTCACCGCTTTGATGGGACAGTCGGGCAGCGGAAAGACCACGATCTGTTCTCTCCTCCTCGGCATCGAAAAGCCCGACGCGGGAAGGATCGACAATCCGTACAAAAGGATCTCCTGCGCCTTTCAGGATCCGCGCCTCATTCCGTGGCTCACCGCCGAGGAAAACGTCTCCTTCGTGCTGACGGGGCTTTCCCAAAAAGAAAAGCGCGACAAGGCGCGTGAGATCCTCATGTCCCTCGGGCTCGGGAATGCTTTCGGGAAGCTCCCTCGCGAGCTGTCGGGCGGCATGCAGCAGCGGGTGTCACTCGCGCGCGCATTCATTGCCCCGCACGAGCTTCTCATTCTCGACGAGCCCTTTCGCGGGCTTGACGAGGGCAACAAAGGGCGTGTCATCGGCTTGATCCGCAAGGAGGCGGAACGCTGCCCCGTTCTCCTCGTCACCCACGACGTGTCGGACATAGAGGCACTTAACGCCGAAACGGTGTCGCTCGATTAACAATTTTTACTTTTCCCTCTATACTGAATAACCCTCCGAAAGAAATCGGATACTAAACGCAAATAGTATCGGGTTCCTTCGGAGGGTTCTTTTTCCGTTCGGACACCCGACAGAAGTCGAGCAACCGAAAGGAAATGCGATTATGTATAACAAAGTGGATATCTGCGGCGTGGACACCTCGAAGCTTCGGGTGCTCACGGACGAAGAGAAACGCGATCTGCTTCTCCGCACGAAGGCGGGCGATCTTGACGCGCGCGAGGAGCTGATACAGGGAAATCTCCGTCTCGTTCTGTCTATCATTCAACGCTTCACGGGGCGAAAGGAAAATCTCGACGATCTCTTTCAGGTTGGGTGCATCGGGCTTGTCAAGGCGGTGGACAATTTCAATACCGAGCTTGACGTGAAGTTCTCGACCTATGCAGTTCCGATGATCATCGGTGAGATCCGCCGTTATCTGCGCGATAACAACGCGATCCGCATCAGCCGTTCGATCCGCGATCTCGCCTATCACGCTCTGCAGGCGCGCGAGGCTCTGATGCACGAGAGAGACTCCGAGCCGACTCCCGAGGAGATCGCCGAGCGCATCGGAGAGAAAAAGGAAAACGTCGTGCGCGCGCTTGAGGCGATCGTCGAGCCAATCTCGCTTTATGAGCCCGTTTATTCGGACTCGGGTGACTCGATCTACGTGATGGATCAGATCAGCGATCCCGGGGAGAATGACAAGCTGTGGCTCGAGAGCATCGCGCTTCGCGATGCCCTCGGAAGGCTTTCGGCTCGCGAACGGAAGATCATACGGATGCGCTTTTACCAAAACAAAACGCAGATGGAGATCGCCTCCGAGATCGGGATCTCGCAAGCACAGGTCTCGCGCCTTGAGAAGGGTGCGCTTGAGCGCATCCGAAAGCAGATATAGTTATTCCTCGCTTTGAGGTCTCCGTCTCGGGGGCCTCTTTTCATTTTCGCGCGATGCGCCGTCGCCTCTCGCGATATAACGCTCTGCCTGCGTCGAGAATAGCTCGTAGTAACGTCCCTTCCGTTCCATCAGCTCGTCGTGGTTGCCCTCCTCAATGATCCTGCCGTATTCGAGGACGAGAATCTTCGACGCAACGGTCGCGGAGGAAAGTCTGTGCGAGACGAACACCGTGGTCTTGCCCGTACGCAGGGTGTCAAACTGACGGAAGATCTCCTGCTCCGCGATCGGGTCAAGTGCCGCGGTCGGCTCATCGAGGATCAGGATATCCGAATCCGAATAGAATGCGCGCGCAACGGCAAGCTTCTGCCACTGACCGCCCGACAGCTCGATGCCGTTTTCCTCGAAGATCCGCATGAGGGGCGTGTCGTAGCCGTTTGAAAGCTCCTTTATGTATTCATCCGCCGCCGACTGCTTCGCTGACATACGGATCCGCTCCTCGTCGATCTCCTTATGAACGTCTCCGAAGCGGATATTTTCCTTTGCCGTCTCGGCGTACTTTCCGAAGTCCTGGAAGATGATGCCAAAGATCTTGTAAAGCTCCCTCGGGTCGTACTCCCTGAGATCCTTACCGTCGAGGAGGATGCGCCCCTCGGTCGGATCGTAAAGACGGGTCAG
>JAZNOQ010000145.1:0-3348 GCA_045589215.1 Eubacteriales bacterium | reverse complement strand
GAAGTGCGCGCACCTTTTCCCTCAAATTCATATCCGTACCTCCCGAAACGTTCTAACCTTCATTATATGCTATTTTTAAGAAAAAAGCAAGACGTTTTTCTAAAACGGTAAGGTTTTTCGAAGTTTGATTCATTCTCCTTGGCTTTCTCTTTCCAATAATCCGCGCGTTTCGCCTCTCTTTTCTTCACCCGCGAGATCTCCTTCGCAGCAGCATCCTCGGCTTTCGCCCGAGCGAGATCCACCTCGGCTTCTTGGGAGGCCTCCTCGTTCAGTTGCTCTTTCAGCTCCTTGCTGAATACCTCCATCGCCTCGGCAGTGTCGGCGTTTTCAGGGAGGGCGAAGCGGATATCTCCCGTGAGGGTACCGTTAGTACGCGTTACACCAAGTTTTTTTGCAACATCCTCAGACAATATCTCGTTAATTAACGGAATGTCCTTGACATATTGCAAAAAATCTGCTATACTAACTGTGGGAGACCCCGAGGAGATGAGAGAGCCTTGCTCTGTAACAGCCGCGCCGCGCTTGAGAGCGGAATTAGGGGTCTCTGTTTTTTTGCCCTTAACCGCACTAAGTTGGTAAACGTCAATTTCTGTTACATCGTTTTGGAGCTTTGAGACAACGGAACGCACCACAAAGAGATTTTCGCCGTCACGACAAGCTCCGAGAAGCACATACGACATATCGGTTTTACGTGATCCATTACCGTTCAGCTCGTTCACGGCGACGCTTCCTTTAAGGATGTCGCCTATTTTCATAACTGCGAGAGCGGTTTCTTCACTCCTTACAAGACCGTGTTGCAATCCTTTAGTTCCGAGCAAAACATCTAACCCGATATCATCGACTCGCACATAAGTATCCGTACCTGTGTTTTTGGGGTTGTTTTGTTTTCTGGCATTAAGTTTTCCTTGTGCCACAATAGCCTTATTGTCGATCTTCCCGTCAACTGTTCGGGGGATTTCGGATGGCAACTCTACAACCGAGAGTTCGTTTTTCTTGGTCAGGCTCTCATAGGAATAAGCTCCGATACCAGCCGCATATTTCTTCCCGCTAACCTGCATCTTTTCGTCATTTATGCGCGTTACGCCGTTCGCCTCCGGAGCTTCTCCGTGAGGCGTTTCCTTTTCGGCATCGGCGACGGCGGTCGGCATTCTTTCTGCCGCGA
The DNA here is from genome assembly GCA_045589215.1 of Eubacteriales bacterium. Taxonomy (GTDB): domain Bacteria; phylum Bacillota; class Clostridia; order Oscillospirales; family CAG-272; genus JAZNOQ01. Next base: position 2,186 of record JAZNOQ010000145.1, on the reverse strand, counting down.
TATTCTGCGCGTTCTGCTGTGCGAACTTATCAAAGAGCCTCTTGTACTTGAAGAAAAGCCTCCGTGCCGCCGCAGAGCGCTGTGCATCGGTGTCACCTTTTGCCCCGCGCAGAAAGTCGAGGATCCGTTCCTTAACCGTCGGCGCGTCGTCGAGAAGGCGCTCGAGCGTGGCGGCATTCCCGAGGATACCCTCGGCGTAATGCGCGTTGTACTCATCGAGAAGCTCGATCTCGTCCGTGCGGTCGACCTCAGCATAGCGATCGGATATCGCCTTCTTTTCCTCTGCGGAAAGATTTTTCACGTTCCGCTTCGCAAGGCGCATTCCCTTATCGCCCCCGTAGATTACGTGTGCAAGCTCGTGGATGAGAAGCTTCTCCGCACTCCGCTTTCCGTCTGGATTGACGCAGATCTCGTTCGTTGCAGGATCATAGAAGCCGTCGGCGTAAACAAGCTCCTTCGAGCCCTTACGTCTGCCAATGAGCGTCTTACCCTGGTCGAACGTCACCCGCACGCCTGTACGCGCCGAGATCTTCGCATACAGAAGCACGTCGCCGTCCGACATTCCGAGCGCACGTCCCTCGCGGATCATCGCGCGGATCTCCGCCTGGTTCGGCGCAGAGAGCTTGTCGTAGTCCTTGATGTTTTCGCGGGCGTAACCGTCGAGATCGGCGTTTGCTTCGCTTAATCGCTGGGACCGCTCAGCTCCAATGCTTTCTCCAGAATTTGATCCATTGTCGCTTCCTTGTTCTGACGAAGAAATGTCAACATTTCCTTGAGTTGCTCTTCCTCCGGTATCAACAGCATAATTGCGACGATTTCCTCTTTCTTGAGCCCCAAATAATTCAAGCACCTGATCATCAGATCCTCTGTTTCTGTCAGCTGTTCTGTCATTGATTTCTCCTATTCTTGATTCGATGGAACGAATCTTATTTTTGTTAGCGTCAATAAGCTTATAACGTTTCAGAACTCCGAAGCCACCCGGGCCAAAATTCTCATACACATAAAAATAATTTGCCGATCTTACGTAATTTACGCGCGGAAGCTCCTTGTTATCCGCCATATACTTCGCATTATCGCTCATAATTTGGCTATTGATAACCGCATATTCCTGCTTCGGAATCTTGATGTATTGTGTACTCTTATTATACCGCTTTTCGGTCGGAAGTGCAAGTCTTTTTTCTGCTGTTTCGGCAGTATTTTCTATAACCTCAGACGTCTGCGAAACTGTACCCTGACGGACATCGCGGAGGACCTTATTGACCTCCTGCGAGGTGAGCGAACGGCTGATCTTGCCGCCCGACGCTACCGCAAATATAAATTTTCAGATTTTTTTACAGCTTGTCTATTGCTTTTTTTATCATTTGGGTGTATAATAATTGTAATTTGTGTGAAAACAAAAATTTCCATTCCTTGGGAGGCTATTATGAATTTGAATTTTGCACTTGAATCTGCCGCAGGTGGCGGGAACATATGGGTCACCGTAGTGATGATCGTCGCAATGATCGCACTGATGTACTTCTTCGTCATGCGTCCGCAAAAGAAGCAGGAGAAGGAAACGCAGAATATGCGCGACTCCCTGCAGGTCGGTGACGAGATCACTACGATCGGCGGCATCATCGGTAAGATCATCAGCATCAAGGAAGAGACCGTTATGATCGAGACCGGTCACGACCGCACGAAGATCCGCATTCTGAAGAGCGCGGTCAGCCGTGTTGACGTAAAGGCAGAGGATTCGCTCGACTGATCCTTGTCCCCAAACCGTCATAAAAAAGAACACCTTCGCATAGAGTGAACTGAAAAGTTTCTCTCTACGGAGGTGTTTTTTTATGAATCGGCAAATCTCATCCGAAAGAAGAACCACGCGGCGAAAAACGCGGAGTGCGGAAGCGGCTCCCGTAAGCCCCCTTCTTCGCATTCTGCGCGGCACGGGGATCGCGCTCCTCGCGGCGGCGCTATGTGCAGTCGCACTTCTCCTCATCGCCTCAGGCATCGTTTATTCAAGCCCCGATCCCGATCCTCTGCTGATCCCTGTTTCTCTTCTCGTTCTCGCAGTATCTTCCCTTTTATGCGGTGCGGTCGCGGAGCGTGTTTCAGGGGCAGAATGCCTGCCTGTGGGGACTGTTGCGGGTGTTCTTTGGGTTCTTATTTGTTTTCTTCTATCCCTCGCGGCAGGTGACGGTACGGGG
>JAZNOQ010000144.1:0-6872 GCA_045589215.1 Eubacteriales bacterium | reverse complement strand
TTGGCTCACAGAACGACATGGCTACGATCCGACTTCGAGCTCGTTGCATTTGCCGACGCACTCGAAGAGTCCTGTATCGAGACGCTTAACGACGGTTATATGACTAAGGACCTCTGCAGTCTTGTCGAGCCCGGCGTTAAGGTCACACCCGTGAACAGCACCGAATTTATAAAAGAGATCCGCAAGAGACTCGAAAAGAGACTCGGCGCGTAATCAAAAAAAAGAAAGAGCCCGATCGAGGCTCTTTCTTTTTTTACTTGATCTTCTCTCTGTCGTACGGCGTCGACTGATAGACGAAATAGTTCAGCCAATTCGAATAAAGAAGATTTGCCGAGCTGCGCCAGGTAACGATGGGTGCCTTCGTGTCATCGTTCTCCGGAAAATAATTCTTCGGGATCTCGATCGGAAGCCCCGCCTTTTTGTCGCGCAGATATTCCCCCTTCAGCGTGTCGGCATCATATTCCGAATGCCCCGTGACGAAGATCTGTCTGCCGTGGCGGGTGCTCACAACGTACACGCCCGCCTCGTCCGAGCTTGATAAAACACGAAGCTCGGGGATCGCCTCAATGTCCTCGCGCTTTACCGTTGTGTGGCGGGAGTGCGGGACCATAAAGGTGTCGTCAAAGCCGCGGAAGAGGATCGACCGCTTGTAATCCACACGGTGCGGAAATACGCCGAACAGCTTCTTTTGGAGCTGCTGCTTTTGCACACCGAAATGGTAGTAAAGCCCCGCCTGTGCCCCCCAACAAATATGGAAGGTGCTCGTGACGTGGGTTTTGCTCCACTCCATAATCGTGCAAAGCTCGTCCCAATATTCGACCTCCTCAAACGGCATATGCTCAACGGGCGCACCCGTAATGATCATACCGTCATAACGGTTGTCCTTCACCTCATCGAAGGTCTTGTAGAACGCGAGCATATGCTCCTCCGACGTGTGCTTTGATTTGTGCGTGGCGGTCTGAAGAAGCTCAAGCTCGACCTGAAGGGGCGTATTACCGAGCAAACGCGCGATCTGCGTTTCGGTTGCGATCTTCAACGGCATCAGATTGAGCATCAGAATATGAAGCGGACGAATATCCTGCGTCATAGCGCGGTTCTCGGTCATAACGAAGATATTCTCTTCCTGCAGGGTCTGTGTTGCGGGCAGAAGATTCGGAATCTTGATCGGCATATCATCGCCTCCTTTATAAATACTTGGGGGTGCAGAACGCTTTACACAAATTCTGTCCTGCATCAAAAATTCTTGAAGGTCAAGGAAACTTCTTGTAAGAAGTTTCCTTGCGGTGCTCGAGGCAGAGCCTCGAGTTTCACGCGTTCAGTGCCTGCTCGAGATCTGCAATGATATCCTCGACGTTTTCAACACCGACCGAAAGGCGGATCTGCTCAGGCAGAACGCCTGCCGCGACGAGCTGCTCGTCGGTGAGCTGACGGTGCGTTGTCGATGCGGGATGCAGAACCGAGGTGCGCGAATCCGCAACGTGAACGACGATCTGTGCAAGGCGAAGGCTGTTCATCACCTTCATAGCGGCCTCTCTGCCTCCCTTTACGCCGAAGGAAATCACACCGCAGCAGCCGTTCGGAAGATATTTCTTCGCGAGATCGTTCTGCGAGTCTCCGGGGAGCGCGGGATAGCTGACCCATGCAACATTTTCGTGCTTTGAAAGATACTCTGCAACGCGGGTAGCATTCTCGCAGTGCTGTCTCATACGGAACGGAAGCGTCTCAAGACCGAGATTCAGGAGATATGCCGCGATCGGCTGCATCGCAACGCCGAAATCGCGTACAAGCTGTACGCGCATCTTCGTGTAGTACGCATGCTCGTTTCCGAACTGCTCGGTATACGTCACGCCGTGATAGGATTCATCGGGCGTCGTAAGCTCGGGGTACTTGTTCCCCTTCGTCCAATCGAAGCGGCCGCCGTCAACAACGCATCCGCCGACCACCTGCGCGTGTCCGTCCATGTACTTCGTCGTCGAGTGAACGACGATATCCGCGCCATATTCAAACGGGCGGCAAAGAACGGGGGTCGCAAAGGTGTTATCAACAACGAGCGGAACACCGTGTGCGTGTGCGAGATTTGCAAATCGCTCGATATCGAGAACGGTAAGCGCGGGATTCGCGATCGTCTCACCGAAGAACATACGGGTGTTCTCGTCAAACTGCTTCGAGATCTCCTCGTCCGACATATCGGAGGAAACAAAGCGCACGTCAATGCCGATACGCTTCAGGGTAACGGCAAAGAGATTGATCGTACCGCCGTAGATCGACGAAAGAGAGACGATGTTCTGTCCCGCCGACGTGATGTTCAAAATCGCGAGAAGGTTCGCCGCCTGTCCCGATGAGGTCAGAACTGCACCCGTACCGCCCTCGAGATCTGCGATCTTCTTCTCGACCGCATCGACGGTGGGGTTCGAAATACGGCTGTACATATGGCCGGGAGCCTTGAGGTCAAAGAGGTCTCCGAGCAGCTCCGCGCTTTCGTAGCGATAGGTCGTGCTCTGGTAGATCGGCAAAACGCGAGGCTCGCCGTTTTTCGGGGTGTATCCCGATTGGATGCATTTGGTTTCAATTTTGAAATCCGACATTTTTATACTCCTTTCGCCGCAAAAAGCGGCGTGAAAATTACTTCAGACGTGCTTCGAGCGCATCGCGCATTTCTTCATACCCGGGCTTTCCGAGCAGCGCGAACATATTCTTCTTGTACGCCTCGACACCGGGCTGATCGAAGGGATTGACCGCGAGCAGATATCCCGACATCGCGCAGGCAAGCTCGAAGAAATAGATCAGGTATCCGAGGGAGAACTCACGGCGATCCTGAAGCTCGATCAGAATATTCGGAACACCGCCGTCAATGTGTGCGAGAAGGGTTCCCTTCATCGCGGTGTTGTTGACCTCGCAGAGATCCATACCCGAGAGGAAATTCAGACCGTCGACGTTTGCGGGATCGTACGGAATCGGCATCTTCGCGCCCGTATCCTTGACGGAGATCACGGTCTCAAACTGATTGCGCAGACCGTCCTGAATATACTGACCGAGCGAATGCAGATCGGTCGAGAAGATCACGGACGAGGGGTAAATGCCCTTTTGGTCCTTGCCCTCGCTCTCGCCGTAGAGCTGCTTCCACCATTCGTTCATCATCGTCATATAAGGCTCGTAGCCGACGAGGATCTCGGTCACTCTTCCCTTGCGGTAGAGAATATTACGGATCGCCGCATACTTGTAGCAGTCATTCCTTCGGAGATCTGCATCGGTATATGCAAGGCGAGCGGCGTTTGCGCCCTCCATCATTGCCTTGATATCAATGCCCGCAACAGCGATCGGCAGAAGTCCGACGGCGGTAAGCACCGAGAAGCGGCCTCCGACGTCATTTGGCACAACGAAGGTCTCGTAACCCTTTGCGGTGGCAAACTCCTTCAGCGTTCCCTTTTCCTTATCGGTCGTAACGAAGATGCGGTCACGCGCTCCCTCCTCGCCGTATTTTTTAACAAGCATTTCGCGGAAGATGCGGAAAGCAACGGCAGTCTCGGTGGTCGTACCCGACTTCGAAATAACGTTGATGCAAACGTCCTTCCCTTCGCAGATCGTGAGAAGCTCCTGCATATTCGTTGCGCTGATGTTGCAACCCGAGAAATAGATCTCGGGAGCGTTCTCGCGCGGGAGACGGTTATAAAGCGGGGACTTGATAAATTCGATCACCGCGCGCGCACCGAGGTAGGAGCCGCCGATGCCGAGGACGAGGAATACGTCACAGCTCTTACGGATCTTTTCGGATGCCGCGAGGATACGTGCAAATTCCTCCTTGTCGTAATCCTCGGGGAGGTTTTTCCAGCCGAGCATCTCTGCGCCCGCGCCCGTCTTATTGCAAAGCTGGCGGTGCGCTTCCGATACGAGGGGCTGAATGTGATCGTATTCGTGCTCTGAGACGAATGAGCCGATATATTTTTCACTAAGTGTAAGTGTCATAGCAAGTAGCCTTTCTATTCTGTGTGAAATTTTCTGTAGCATGGCGGTTAAAGAGCAGCCGTGCTTAATCTTAAGTCATTATTATACACCAAAATGCGCAAAAAAGCAATAGGTATATAAAATTTTTGAAGATTTTTTCGGTTTTTCCGTTCGTATTTTCCTGTTTCGGCGCGCCAAGCTGAGAGATCATCTCTATTTTTGTGCGAGAAGCACGGCACGTAGCATCCGTAGGAAAATTTCACCGTATCCGATCCTCCCGACCGACGTGTCCGCCGTAACGTCGGCTCTCCCGATTTCCTTATCTCCGCAGAAATAAACGATCTCCCCGACCTTATCGCCTTTCCTGACCTCTGCCGCAAGCGTCGGCTCGACCGTTATCTCATACCGTACGGCACTCCGTTCCCCCTTCGGGACGAGCGCATAAAATTCGGGGTACGATGCGGTGCAAGAGCTATTAGTGCCGCCCGTAACGCGGATCTCCCCCGCAGAGCCCGCGGGAACCGTGGCAAGGGCAAAATTCGCAAATCCCCAATCGAGAAGCCTCGCCGCCGATGCGTTGCGGGTATCGCGCGTCTTCGAGCCCATGATCACACAAATGAGCGACAGTCCTTCCCGTTCGGCGGTCACGCTGACACAAAAGCCCGCCTTCGAGGTCGAGCCCGTCTTGAGCCCCGTGCATCCCGGGTAAAAGCGCACAAGGCGGTTGGTATTGGTGAGCCCAAAGGCACCGTCTCTGATGGTATCCATCCAGATCGAGCTGTATTTCAAGATCTCCTTGTGACGGATCAGCTCGCGGGACAGGATCGCAATATCGCGCGCCGACAAAACGTGATCCTCAGCGGTGTCATCAAGCCCGTTCGTATTTTCAAAGTGTGCCCCCGTCGCTCCAAGCTCTGCAGCCCGCGCATTCATTCGTGCAACGAACGTCTCTTCACTCCCCGCTACGTATTCGGCAAGCGCAACGGCGGCATCGTTCGCAGAGGCGATCACAACGCTTTTCAGGAGATCCTCGACAGACATCTCCTCTCCCTCCTCAAGATAGACCTGCGATCCCCCCATCGAGGCGGCGTTCGCACTGACCGTCACCGTGTCGGTCAGCTTCACCGCACCGCTGTCGATCGCCTCCATCACGAGAAGCAGCGTCATGATCTTCGTCACCGATGCGGGCGGGAGCGCCGTATCTGCGTTCAGCTCGTACAGAACGGTTCCCGTGTTTGCCTCCATCAGGACCGCAGAGACACATTCAAGCTTAAGTGCCTCAGCGCTTGCCGCGATATCGTTGCCGAAGAGGTCATACACCGATGCGTCGGTATTTCCGAGCGAGGTCACCGCCCCCTCCTCTGCGTCTATACGGACCGTACAGAACGACAAAACCGCCGAAAGAGACAGAAGGAACGCCACAAGCCGTTTGCATTTCAGAATTTTTTTCATATCACACCACACCTTTCCCCGATATTTTTGTTAGTGAAAGTATCAAATGAAAGATATGCAAAAGCGGCTCGGTTTATAACCGATGCCGCTCACGCAAAAAGGGTATATATTCAAATGAGATAACGCTCAAGGCTTCTTTGCCTGTATTCCCCGGGAGTGCAGTACACGGTCTCCTTAAAGCGCATACTGAAATGCGACTGCGACGCAAAGCCGCATTCGTAAGCGATCTCCGAGATCGTTTTCTCGGACTGCGCGAGCAGGATCTTTGCGTGTCGGATGCGTTCCTCTAGCAGATACCGCTGCGGAGTTTTTCCCATAACGGTCGAAAAGACGTGATGGAAATAGTTCGGAGAGTAGCCCGCAACGCGTGCCATATCCTCAAGCGACAGACGCTTCATATAATTCGCCCGAATAAACTCGACCGCCTCGGGAATAAATCGGTTGCGGTTCTTATCAAAGGAGGTCGGACAGTTCTGATTATTCTTCGTGTCCTTTTCGATGTAATAAAAAAGCTCAAGAAGGCGCGCATTGATGAAATCGGACTCCTCCGAGTATTCCTCGGCGAGCAGATGAGAAATGAGGGACTCAAACACCCTTCCGTATGCCTCGCCGTCGATGATCTGAAAAAAGTCGGGGGCAGAGTCGAGGATCGCCTTGTACGGGGAATCCTCGGGAAAGATCAGATGCAGGTAGTAACACCGGAATCCGAACATGCTGGAACGGATCTGCCCCGGCTTCGCACAAAGAACGGTTCCGGGAGAGATCTCGTATTCCCGACCGTTTACGATCGCCTTTCCCATTTTCGAAATAAAATATTCGATCTCATATTCCTGCACCGTGCGGTTTTTCGTGCGCTTGACACCGGGATACGTGACCCCCATATCAAATACACCGTATCCGCTGAGATGACATAGCTTCATGGATGCGACTCCCTTCTCAAAGAATAATAATATTATAACATTTTTTTGCAAAAAATCAAGCTTTTTCGTAAGATTATGAAAACAAATAATAATATCCTGATATACGGAGGTGAGAACTTGAATTATAATTTACAGTGGAACACAGTGTAGTATTGGTTCTGAAATCAAAATCTCTACTCTAAAAGGAGAAACGAAAAATGAAGGTAACGGACGTAAAAACCTTTGTCGTAGATTGCTTCCGCACGAATTGGGTGTTCGTCAAGGTCTACACCGACGAGGGCATCACGGGTGTCGGCGAGGGTACGCTGGAATACAAGGAAAAGGCACTTGTCGGGGCTGTTGAGCACATCAAAAACTATCTGGTCGGAAAGGATCCGAGACAGATCGAAAAGCATTATCACGACATCTACCGTGATGCTTATTGGAGAGGCGGCGCGGTGCTGATGAGTGCGCTTTCCGCAGTGGAAATGGCTCTGTGGGATATTCTCGGTAAGTCGCTCGGCGTTCCCGTCTATCAGCAAGTCGGATCGTAGCCATGTCGTTCTGTGAGCCAAGGAG
>JAZNOQ010000143.1:0-3521 GCA_045589215.1 Eubacteriales bacterium | reverse complement strand
GTGGAGGGACAGGTGGACGATCTGATGGGCGAGATCCGCACCCGCGCAGAGCGAAACGAACGTGTTCTCGTCACAACGCTGACGAAGAAAATGGCAGAGGATCTGACCGATTACTTTACGAAAAACGGACTGAAGGTCCGCTATATCCACCATAACATTGAAACAATGGAGCGTCAGGAGATCATCAGGGATCTCCGTATGGGCGTGTTCGACGTGCTTGTCGGCATCAATCTCCTCCGAGAGGGACTTGATATCCCCGAGGTCTCGCTCGTCGCGATCCTTGACGCCGACAAGGAGGGCTTCCTCCGTTCGGAATCGTCGCTGATCCAGACGATCGGACGCGCGGCGCGTAATGCGGACGGTAAGGTCATTATGTACGCCGATACGGTCACGGGCTCAATGGAGCGCGCGATCCGCGAGACCGAGAGAAGGCGCAAGATCCAGAACGCCTATAATGAAAAGAACGGCATCGTCCCGCAGACGATCAGGAAAGAGGTGCGCGACGTCATCCGCATCGGTAAGAGTGCCGATGAGATCGCAATGGAGGCGACGGACGCACGGGCGGCGGGAAGCACGAAGAAGCTGTCACGGAAGGAAAGAGAGGCTCTCATCGACAAGCTCACAAAGGAAATGAAGGACGCGGCGCGTCAGCTCGATTTCGAGCGCGCGGCGTATTACCGCGACCGTATCCACGAGCTGCGTGCAGAGAACGAAAACACCGAAAAGAAAAAGAGGTGATGCGGCACCCTGCCGCGTTCACCGCATAACTGAAGGGATTTATGGAACGCTATATCAAGATCCGCGGTGCGCGGACGAACAACCTCAAAAATATCGATATTGACATTCCGCGCGACAAGCTCGTCGTTCTGTCAGGGCTGTCGGGCTCGGGAAAATCCTCCCTTGCCTTTGACACGCTTTACGCCGAGGGACACAGACGCTTCGTTGAGTCGCTTTCGAGCTATGCGCGTATGTTCATCGGTCAGATGGACAAGCCCGACGTCGACTCGATCGACGGGCTTTCTCCCGCGATCTCGATCGATCAGAAAACGACCTCAAAGAATCCGCGCTCGACCGTGGGAACGGTCACGGAGATCTATGACTATCTCCGTCTCCTCTATGCCCGCGTCGGTGTGCCGCACTGTCCCGTTTGCGGGAAGGAGATCCGTCAGCAGACGACCGATCAGATCGTCGATCGCATTCTGACGCTCCCCGCGGGGGAACGCTTTATGGTGCTTGCACCCGTCGTTCGCGCGAAGAAGGGAATGCACGAGAAGGTCTTTCTCGACGCAAAGAAATCGGGCTACGTCCGCGTGCGCGTCGACGGAAGCCTGTACGAGCTGTCCGAGGAGATCAGGCTCGATAAAAACAAAAAGCATTCGATCGAGGTGGTCGTCGACCGCCTTGTGAACCGCGACGGCATTCGCCCGCGTCTTGGGGACTCGGTCGAGACCGCGCTGAATCTCGCGGAGGGGCATCTCACGGTCGTGACGATGCCGCGTGCCGATGAAAACGGCAATACGCCTCCGTCCGAGGAGCTTGAATTTTCACAGACCTATTCCTGCGAGGAGCACGGGATCTCCTTCGGAGAGCTTGAACCAAGAATGTTCTCGTTCAATAACCCCGAGGGTGCGTGTCCGCATTGCGCGGGACTCGGTGACCTACAACGCGTCGCGGTCGATAAGCTCATCCCGAACCGCGCGATGTCCTTGAAGGACGGTGCGATCCAGGTCAACGGCTTCAAAACCCTCGAGACCGAAAGCTGGAACGGTCCGCTTTTCCGTGCGGCACTTGAGCCGCTTGGCGTGAAGCTCGATACGCCGATCGCAGACTATACGAAGGAGCAGTTCGATGCTCTGATGTACGGAACGGGCGACAAGATCTATGATGTCGAGCGCTTTTTCGGTAAGGAAGGGAAAAGACAGCGCGTACCGTTCGTTGGGCTTGTACAGATGATCGAAAAGCGTATGAGCGAGGGATGGAACGACGACTATTATCAGCAGTTCGTCGAGGACGCACCCTGTCCCGTTTGTAAGGGCAGACGCCTCCGCGACACCTCGCTTGCCGTGACGGTCGGCGGTCTGTCGATCGACCGTCTGTGCGATCTTTCGGTCGAAAAAGCATTGAATTTTGTGAACGAGCTTTCGTTTTCGGAGAGCGAAGCCCTGATCGCGCGTGACATCCTGAAGGAGATCCGCGCACGCCTCGGATTTCTCCAAAGCGTCGGGCTGAATTATCTGACGCTCTCCCGTAAGGCGGGAACGCTTTCAGGCGGCGAGGCACAGCGTATCAGACTTGCAACGCAGATCGGCTCTGCGCTCGTCGGGGTGATGTATATTCTTGACGAGCCAAGCATCGGACTTCATCAAAGGGATAACTCGAAGCTGATCGCTACGCTCCGAAAGCTCCGCGACCTCGGCAACTCGGTGTTCGTGGTCGAGCACGATGAGGAAACGATGGATGCGGCGGATTTCATTGTCGATATCGGCCCGGGGGCAGGCATCCACGGCGGCGCGGTCGTTGCGGCGGGAACGCCCGAAGAGGTGATGAAGGATCCGAATTCGATCACGGGCGCGTATCTGTCGGGAAGGGAGCAGATCCCGATCCCCGAAGAGCGCAATCGCGGAAACGGAAATACCCTTACGGTATACGGCGCGGAGAATCATAACCTGAAAAATATCGACGTCAGGATCCCGCTCGGCTCCTTCGTTGCGGTCAGCGGCGTGTCGGGTTCGGGCAAATCCTTGCTTGTGAACGGTATTCTGTATCCCGTTCTCGCGAACCGCCTGAACCGCGCGGTCACCTATCCCGCGAAGCACCGCGCAGTCGAGGGCATTGAGCATCTCGACAAGGTCATCGCGATCGACCAGAGCCCGATCGGAAGGACCCCGCGCTCGAACCCCGCGACCTATACGGGGCTGTTCGGGGATATCCGTGAGTTATTCGCAATGACACCCGACGCAAAGGCGAAGGGATACTCCGCAGGGCGGTTCTCCTTCAACGTGCGCGGCGGCCGATGCGAGGCGTGCGAGGGCGACGGTGTCAAGAAGATCGAAATGCACTTTCTCCCCGACGTTTACGTGACGTGTGACGTATGTAAGGGAAAACGCTACAACCGCGATACCCTTGACGTGAAATACAAGGGAAAGAATATTTTTGACGTGCTTGATATGACCGCCGAGGAGGGGCTTTCCTTCTTCTCGGGACTTCCGAAACTCGAACGGAAGCTCAAAACGCTTTGCGACGTCGGACTTGGATATATCAAGATCGGACAGTCCTCCACGACGCTTTCGGGCGGAGAAGCGCAGCGCGTGAAGCTCGCGACCGAGCTTTCGAAGAGAGACACGGGACGGACGATCTATATCCTCGACGAGCCGACCACGGGACTTCACACTGAGGACGTATCAAAGCTTATAGGAATACTCCAACGCCTTGCCGACGGTGGAAACACAGTCGTCGTTATCGAGCATAATCTCGACCTTATCAAGACTGCCGATTATATAATCGACCTCGGCCCTGAGGGT
>JAZNOQ010000142.1:0-3334 GCA_045589215.1 Eubacteriales bacterium | reverse complement strand
CCTTACCGACGAAAGTCGGCGGTCTATTTCTGTTGCACTTTCCCGGCGGTCACCCGCGGCTGATGTTATCAGTTATCCTGCCCTATGAAGCCCGGACTTTCCTCACCGCAAGACCTTTCGGCGTGATGCGGCGCGACCGTTCGGCCATGTTACGGATAGTAGTATAGCATAATTTTGAAGTTTTGTCAAGTGCCGACGGCGGGCGGAGGGGCTGAAATGGCAACCACGCGTGAAGGTTATTCTTTCTCACTCGCTTACGGGCGACCTCTACGCAACTTCTCTCGCCTATACGAGAGGTAAAGAAAAGAGGATGCTTTGCATCCTCTTTTCTTTACCTACCCGACAGGATTCGAACCTGCGGCCTCGAGAGTCGGAGTCTCGCGCTCTATCCAGCTGGGCTACGGGTAGATCTCATTTTCTGTTTTCACAGCTTTTATATTCTACCACATTCGGCGGCAAAAAGCAAGCCCTTTTTCGGGATTTATGGAAGATTTTATCGCCCTTATTGTTGATTTTCCAACAAGATTATGCTATAATAAGCTTATTACAAATGATATTTCGGGAGGATACCATGGAAAAGCTGAAGATCCCCGCCTTTGGCGAAAGCAAGTGTATCGAAAACCGCGAAAACAAAACCACTCGCGTTTTTGTGATCCCGCAAGTTGACGGAGCGCTTTTCGATGCTTACGCTACGCTCCTCCTCGAAAACGGCTACGTGAAGAAGGAGGAATACAACCGCACGCTGCACCGCTTTGCAGCATATCAAAAGAAGAAAAACGCGTTCTTCCTCAACTATTTTGAAAAGACGCGCGAGCTTTACATTGTCGAGGAAAAGGATTCTCTCTATTTCTCCTTCTCCGACCTTTCACTCGGTGCGGCAGTCACGCCTAAAATCACGCAGATCGAAACCGTCGAATCAGCAATGTCCTACGCGATCCGCCTCTCCGACGGTCGTTTCATCGTCATCGACGGCGCGCAGTTCTTTAAAGAGCATTCCGAACGCCTCTTCAAGTGTCTCTCGAATGGCTCCCCGTACGAAAAGCCCGTGATCGCCGCGTGGATCCTCAGTCATCCGCACTGTGACCATTACCTCTGCTTCATCGACTTTATGGAGCGCTACGCGGACCAAGTCATCGTCGAAAAAATGATGTTTCAATTCCCCGAGGTTGAGGATGCCGCACACTATCCGCAAATGCAGGAGATCGCCTCGAGACCCGCATGGGGAGACACCTCGGCGCGCACGAATATCCCGAAGCTGTATGCACAGATTGAGAAGCTCGGCATTCCCGTATACATACCGCACACGGGACAGCGATACCGCATAGGGGACGCCAACATCGAGTTTCTCTCCGGCATGGACGATGCGATCCACCGTTCAAACAAGCTGAACCATTCATCGCTCGTTTTCCGAATGGAGCTCGGAGGACAGGTGATCCTTTGGGCGACCGATTCTGCGTTCAGCACCGTAGAGCTCGCGAAGAAGCACGGCTCGTATCTGAAGGCGGACATCCTTCAGATCCCTCATCACGGCTTCCAAAGCGGCACCTCGGACGGCGAGATCCGAGCATATGATCTGATCCGCCCCAACGTTTGCTTCCTTCCCGTCAACGACTATTTCGCATACAATACCTTTTCTTCCTTCAGAAAGGGTGTGGATCACCTGATCCACGTGATCGCGGTCGACGAGATCATTACCCTTTCTCCGCAGCGCACCATTTCTCTGCCCTACACCGCTCCCGCATACAAACGAGAAGAACTACTGCGCAAATGCCGCGCAGGACATGAGAGCGCGGGCGCGTCGACGTGGATCTTCACGGAGCTGTCGACTGCTTGCCCCGAGGATTTCGAATTCACCTTACTGAACACCACCCACGTAAACACCAAGGTCGATATCGAGCTTTACTTTGAAGACAAGGCACAGATGGTCAAGCATATCAAGGTAGACCTGATCTCGGCACGCTTCCGCCGCATCAACATCGTCGGAGACGACGTAGACGGCGATGCAATTCCCTACAGCAATTGGTCGCTGAAGCTTCGCGGCATCCCCGAAAACGCCCCCTTCGCGGTGCGCTTCATGTCGAGCGTTCCGATCGTCGTATCCCACAAAAACCACAAGGAGGCCTACCGCTCGTCGGTTCTGTACTAAGTTTATATTCTTTTCATCAAAAGCCTCAGCTTTTGACAAAAAAGGGACCGCGTCACGATGTGACGCGGTCCCTTCGGTTTTTTATTTGTTAAGGCTTTCCGTCAAGGCGCACCGTCAAGACGCGGAAGCACTTCTACGAGCAATTCATTCTGCTTTTCGTCTGTCGTAAGACCAAGAAGCGGTAACTTGATCGTTTTATGCCCTCTGTCTGCAACCACAACTAGAACGACATTCTCCTGATTGAGGAGCGATTGGTTGATAACGGGATATTTACCCGTATTACCCGGGCTCATATGCTGGTCGATCTTCCAATATCCGTGCGGCCAAAGAGCAACCGTAGGTGCGCAATATTGATACAGAGCGACCGATCCGCCCGAGCCGTGGTGCGCAACCTGAAGGATATCACATTTCAGAGCCTCCTTGTACATCGAAACGATACGGTTCGATGCGTGGTCCTGCGTGTCGCCCGTGATCATCATCGTCTGTACGTCATCCCCCTCGCCGAAGTAGAAGCGCGTATTCAAGCTCGTGCTGTTATATTCTCCGACGATATAAGGATGGTTATCCTCAACCGTAAACATGATCTCGATCTTGACGTTACGGATTTGGAAGGTCTGACCGGTGTGAGCCTTATGAACGATCGCATTCGTCTGGGTAAGGCGGTGAGGCAGGCTGTTCACAACGTAGTGACCGTTCTTATAGAAGTTGTAGTTTTGCGTGGTTGCAGCCTCACTGTGGATGACTCTTTCGAGTGTAAGATCCCTGTAATGCGCGTTGATCATAGAGTTGACTCCACTGGTATGGTCGGAATGCCCGTGAGAAATGATCCAAGCCGCAATAACGATCTGACCGTCCTCTCTCTTGTTCAAATGCTTCAAGAGATTCCAAAGCTCTTTACTTTCTGCGTTCTCACCATTTGCGCCACCATCGTGAATAATAAAGCTGCCGTCCTCCAGCGTCATGATGAACAAGTTACCCCAGTTACTGAGCGTGGTGTCGAAATCGTGCATCGTAAAGGATGTATCGGTCACCTTCTCACCATATAGAGGGCTGGTATCCTCAATGGGAGGCAGCTCTGTTTTGCTCGTGTGATCGACCGCAATGCGAACCGAGCTCTCGGTTGCGATATAATACGCGTGGAGAATGACCTTGGAGTTATAGTAGGTGGCGTAGAGATTACCGCCGATC
>JAZNOQ010000141.1:0-5600 GCA_045589215.1 Eubacteriales bacterium | reverse complement strand
GACGGACGCTTCTCGGGTGCAACGCGCGGCGCGTCAATCGGTCACGTCTCTCCCGAGGCGGTCAGCGGCGGAACGATCGCATACGTAAAGGACGAAGTCGGAGGCCAAGCGGTCTTAGGAAAGACAATTTTCATTTTCAACTCCTTGGCTCACAGACCGACATGGCTACGACCCGACTTGACGGACGCTCCTCGGGTGCAACGCGCGGCGCGTCAATCGGTCACGTCTCTCCCGAGGCGGTCAGCGGCGGAACGATCGCATACGTCAAGGACGGAGACATCATCTCGATCAACATTCCCGAATACAGGATCGAGCTGAAGGTCTCAAGCGAGGAGCTTGCCAAGAGAAAGGCTGAAATGCCCATCAAGAAAAAGGAAAACATTACGGGCTATCTCCGTCGCTACGCCGCCGCTGTCAGCTCTGCCGACAAGGGCGCGATCATCAATTACTAAACCTCAACTGAAAAAGGAAATAAAAGCTATGTCAATGACAATGACGCAAAAGATTCTGGCAAACCGCGCAGGGCTTGACCGTGTGGAGGCAGGACAGCTGATCCTCGTCGAGCTTGACCGTGTGCTGGGTAACGATATCACCTCCCCCGTTGCGATCCGTGAATTTGAACGCATCGGTGCCACGGAGGTCTATGACAAGGATAAGGTGACGATGGTCATGGACCATTTCGCACCGAACAAGGACATCAAGGCGGCTGTGCAGTGCAAGATGTGCCGCGATTTCTGTAACGAATACGAGGTCACGCATTTTTATGACGTCGGCAGAATGGGCATCGAGCACGCCCTCCTCCCCGAGAAAGGACTCGTTGTCCCCGGAGACGTTGTGATCGGTGCAGACTCCCACACCTGCACCTACGGTGCGCTCGGTGCATTCTCGACCGGTGTCGGCTCGACCGACATGGCGTGCGGCATGGCAACGGGCAAGGCGTGGTTCAAGGTCCCCTCGGCGATCAAGTTCGTCCTGAAGGGCAAGCTGAACAAGTACGTATCGGGCAAGGACGTGATCCTTCACATCATCGGCAAGATCGGTGTGGACGGCGCGCTCTATAAGTCGATGGAATTCACCGGTGAGGGCGTTTCGGCGCTTTCGATCTACGACCGTCTCACGATCTCCAATATGGCGATCGAGGCAGGCGCAAAGAACGGCATTTTCGAGGTTGACGAGGAGACCGTCGCATACGTTAAGGCTCGCACCGACAAGGAATTCAAGGTCTTTACGGCTGACCCCGACGCCGAATATGACGAGGTCTACGAGATCGATCTCTCCGAGATCCGCTCGACCGTTGCCTTCCCCCACCTTCCCGAAAACACAAAGACCTTTGACGAGATCGGCGACGTTCGCATCGATCAGGTCGTGATCGGCTCCTGCACGAACGGTCACTATAAGGATCTTGAGGAGGCGGCTTCGATCCTTAAGGGCAAGAAGATCGCTCGCCACGTTCGTGCGATCATCATTCCCGCAACGCAGGACATTTACCTGAAGGCTCTCGACAGCGGCATCCTGAAAATCTTCGTCGAGGCAGGATGCGTCGTTTCGACTCCGACCTGCGGACCTTGCCTCGGCGGTCATATGGGCATCCTCGCGGCAGGCGAGCGTGCCGTCGCGACCACCAACCGCAATTTCGTCGGCAGAATGGGTGACGTCAAGTCCGAGGTCTACCTCGCTTCCCCCGCCGTTGCCGCCGCTTCCGCGATCGCAGGCAAGATCGCAGATCCGAACAATATTTAAAGAGGACATAAACCTATGAAATTTACCGGAAAAACCGTCAAATACGGAGATAACGTCGACACAGACGTCATCATCCCCGCAAGACATCTGAATACCATTGACAAAAAGGAGCTTGCCTCCCATTGTATGGAGGACATCGATAAGGACTTCCACAAGAAGATCGCTCCCGGCGATATGATCATCGCGGGTGCAAACTTCGGCTGCGGATCGTCCCGCGAGCATGCTCCGATCGCGATCAAGGAGAGCGGAATCTCCCTCGTTATCGCCAAGAGCTTTGCACGTATCTTCTACCGCAACTCGATCAATATCGGGCTTGCGATCCTTGAGTGCCCCGAGGCAGTCGATCACATCTCCGAGGGAGATACGGTCGAGGCCGATCTCGATGCGGGCGTGATCTATAACCGCACGACGGGTGAGTCCTTCGAGACACAGCCCTTCCCGCCCTTCATTCAGAACATCATCACGGCGGGAGGTCTCGTCGAAGCGATCAAGTCGGGCGAGCTCGCGTAAACGGAGGAAAGACTATGAATTACAATATTGCACTTCTTCGCGGCGACGGCATCGGCCCCGAGATCGTGGACAGCGCTGTCCGCGTCCTCAACGCCGTCGGAGAAAAATACGGACACACGTTTACGTTTACCCCCTACCTTATCGGAGGCGCTGCGCTCGACGCCTGTGGCGAGCCCCTCCCGAAGGAAACGGTTGACGGCTGTCTCGCATCCGACAGCGTTCTGCTCGGTGCGGTCGGCGGTCCGAAATGGGACACGCTCCCCGGTGCCATCCGTCCCGAAAAGGCACTTCTCGGCATTCGCGCGGCAATGGGGCTTTTCACAAATCTCCGTCCCGCAAAGCTCTATCCTGCTTTGAAGGACGACTGCCCCCTTCGCTCGGATATCGTCGAAAACGGCTTCGACATTATGATCGTCCGCGAGCTGACGGGCGGCATCTACTTCGGTGAGCGCGGCTACCGCGAGGGCAAGTACGGCGAAGAGGCGTACGACACCGAGTGCTACAGCCGTATGGAGATCGAGCGCATCGCACGTGTTGCGTTCGAGACCGCAAGAAAGCGCAGTAAACGTCTTTGCAGCATCGACAAGGCGAACGTCCTCGACACCTCGCGCCTCTGGCGCAAGATCATGCACGAGATCGCAGAGGAATACCCCGACGTTGAGCTCTCGGACATGCTCGTCGACAACGCCGCAATGCAGCTCGTTCGCAATCCCGCGCAGTTTGACGTCATCGTGACCTCGAATATGTTCGGTGATATCCTCTCGGATGAGGCATCGCAGATCACGGGCTCGATCGGTATGCTTCCCTCCGCCTCGCTCGGCGAAACCACGAGAGGGCTCTACGAGCCGATCCACGGATCTGCACCCGACATTGCGGGCAAGCACGTTGCAAATCCGATCGCAACCATCCTTTCGGGTGCGATGATGCTCCTTTACTCCTTCGGACTCTCGAAGGAATCCGATGCGATCGTCTCTGCGGTCGATCAGGTGCTCGAAAAGGGGCTTCGCACCGCAGACCTGTCCCACGGTGCGCCCTTCCTCTCGACCGAGGAGATCACCGACGAGATCATCAAGCTGATTTAAGAGGTAGGTATGTCACGCGTTCGTGAAATTTATTACAGCTTCTGCGCCTTCAGCGTTTTCCGCGGCGTTCTGAAGCACCCGTTGATGCAAAAATTCGTTGCCTACAATCGCATTACGTCGTCGCGCGACGAGCCCCTGAAGCTCGATGCCTACGGAGAATTCGTCGGAGAGATCTACCGCCTCGGCGGTAATCTCACAGCGGCGGTCCGCAAGCTTGTATTTGAGGACGAGAACATTTACGTCACCCTCTGCGCCCACGGCCGCAAGATCGACAAGTATCTCTCCGCAACGGTCGACGCCGAGCTCCTTGCGCTCGCTGAATTTTCCTCGCTGACTGTGGACGATTTCCGCGACGATCTTGAGTATTCGGGCTATATGCCCGCTTACCGTGTCGGGGACGCGTCGGGACTTCGCGCGGAATATGACGCGCGCGTCGAATCGATCGAGACCTTCGGCTACGGCATTTTTTCCTCGTACGGAATGTTCCGTCTGTCGGACGATCACGAGATCGAGCCGATCATCAGCGCCGATACGATCTCTCTCGATTCCTTCGTCGGCTATGAAAACGAGCGTAGGCAGATCCTCGACAACACCGAGGCATTTCTGTCGGGCAAGCCCGCCGCAAACGCGCTCCTTTACGGTGACGCGGGAACGGGTAAATCCTCGACCGTCAAGGCGGTCGCAAACGCCTTCTACGACAAGGGCCTCCGCCTCATTGAGGTACGCAAGGATCAGCTCTCCTATCTGCCCTACGTAATGGGTAAGATCAGCGGCAACCCGCTTCACTTCATCATTTTCATCGATGACCTATCCTTCCTGCAGAACGACGATAACTTCAGTATGCTGAAGGCGGCGCTTGAGGGATCTGCCTCGGCAAAGGCAAAGAACGCCGTGATCTACGCGACGTCGAACCGCCGTCACATTGTGAAGGAGTCCTTTTCCGACCGCGAGAGCGGCGACGATCTGCACCGCAACGACACCGTTCAGGAGACCCTGTCTCTGTCCGAGCGCTTCGGACTCACGGTGCGATTTGAAAAGCCCAATAAGGCACTGTATCTCGAAATCATTTTCGAGCTTGCCGAAAAGTATAACCTCAAGTACGATCCCGAGCAGCTCAAGATCGATGCGGAGGCATTTGCGCTCCGTCGCGGCTATCGCTCCGCAAGATGTGCAGAGCAATTCATCGAAAGCCTGCTCTGATCGGCCCGAGAAATCACCCACACACAAAAGGAAAGGTAACAACCATGCTTACTCTTGACAGTGTATATCGCGCGAGCTACGCGCTGAAAAACGTTATCCGCAAAACCGACGTGATCTATGCCCCGAAGATCCGCACCGACGCAGAGATCTATCTGAAAACCGAAAATCTTCAGGTAACGGGCTCCTTCAAGGTGCGCGGATCATACTACAAAATGTCCCGTCTCTCGGACGAGGAAAAGGCACGCGGTGTCATCGCCTGCTCGGCGGGCAACCACGCACAGGGCGTTGCCCTCGCCGCTCAGAAAAACGGAATCAAGGCGGTGATCTGCCTGCCCGACGGTGCTCCGATCTCAAAGGTCGAAGCAACCAAGAGCTACGGTGCGGAGGTTTGTCTCGTTGAAGGCGTTTACGACGATGCTTACAGAAAAGCACTCGAGCTTCGCGACGAAATGGGCTACTCCTTCATCCATCCCTTTGACGACGAGGACGTCATCGCAGGTCAGGGCACGATCGCCCTAGAGCTTGCCGAGCAGGTCCCCGAAATGGATGCCGTCATCGTTCCGATCGGCGGCGGCGGACTGATCTCGGGCATTGCCTACACGCTGAAGGCGATCAACCCGAACGTCAAGGTCTACGGCGTTCAGGCGGCAGGCGCTCCGTCGATGTACAACTCGGTACACGATCATCAGATCGAGGAATTGCCGAAGGTGTCGACGATCGCTGACGGCATCGCCGTGAAAAAACCCGGCTCACTTACATACGAGATCTGTGAAAAATACGTCGATGAGATCGTGACCGTCACCGACGACGAGATCGCGGCGGCGATCCTCGCCCTGATGGAGCAGCAGAAGATCGTGACCGAGGGCGCGGGCGCCGTGTCGGTCGCGGCAGCCCTGTTCGGCAAGGTCGACGTCAAGGGCAAGAACGTCGTCTGCCTTCTGTCGGGCGGTAACATCGACGTAACCATTCTCTCCCGTGTCATCAGCCGCGGTCTGCTCATGTCGGGCAGAACCTGCCAGATGACCGTTGAGCTGATGGATAAGCCCGGTCAGCTGAAGAACGTCTCCC
>JAZNOQ010000140.1:0-3703 GCA_045589215.1 Eubacteriales bacterium | reverse complement strand
CTATATGCTTTGCGGGCTTTCCGCAGCATACGCACTTGTCGGAGAGATTGTCCTCAACAAACGGAATGCAACGGGATTTCACGCCGCCCGTTTCGTCCTTCAGCTTGTCCTCGCAAGCAGTGTCTCCGCACCACATTGCCTTGATAAAGCCGGGCTTGTTCTCCGCAACGTCGAGGAATTCCTCATAGCTTCTCGCCTCGTGCGTCTTTTCTGCGAGGTTCTTTCTCGCGCGCTCAACAAGCTCGTTGTGGACGAATGCGAGCATCTTTTCGACCTCGGCTTCGACACCCTCGAGATCAACGAAATTCTTTTCGCGCGAAACGCGGCTGACAAGCACGCAGTGTCCCTCCTCGATGTCGCGAGGACCGATCTCGAGACGGACGGGCACGCCCTTCATTTCGTACTGACTATACTTCCAGCCCGTGCTGTTTTCGCTGTCGTCAAGCTTTACGCGGAAGCCCGCCTTCTCGAGTCTCGTTTTCAGCTCGTTTGCCTTTTCGAGAACGCCCTCCTTATGCTGTGCAACGGGGACGATCACGACCTGGATCGGTGCAACGACGGGGGGAAGGATCAGGCCGTTATCATCGCCGTGCGTCATAATGATCGCACCGATCATACGGGTAGAAACGCCCCAAGAGGTCTGATGCGGATGGCGGACGGTGTTATCTCTGCCCGTGAAGGTGATGTCAAACGCCTTCGCAAAGCCGTCTCCGAAGTAATGCGAGGTACCGCCCTGAAGCGCGACGCCGTTGTGCATCATCGGCTCGATCGTATAGGTCGCCTCTGCGCCCGCAAACTTTTCCTTTTCGGTCTTCTGACCCGTGATCGCGGGGATCGCAAGCGCGTTCAGATAGAACTCCTCATAAACGCGGAGCATCTGCAGAGTCTCCTCCTCTGCCTCCTCCTTCGTTTCGTGCATCGTGTGACCCTCCTGCCACAAAAACTCCGACGTGCGAAGGAAGGGGCGCGTGGTCTTTTCCCAACGGACGACGTTCACCCACTGATTATACAGCTTCGGAAGGTCTCTGTAGGACTGAATGATATTCTTAAAGTGATCGCAGAAGAGCGTTTCCGACGTAGGACGGATCGCAAGTCTCTCGGTGAGCTTATTGCTGCCGCCGACCGTTACCCAAGCACATTCGGGCGCAAAGCCCTCAACGTGATCCTTCTCTCTCTGCAGAAGGCTCTCGGGGATAAACATCGGCATATACACGTTTTCGTGACCGAGTGCCTTAAAGCGGCGGTCAAGCTCCTTCTGGATGTTCTCCCAAATCGCGTAGCCGTAGGGTCTGATGATCATACAGCCCTTCACGCCCGAATAATCAACGAGCTCTGCCTTTTTTACAACGTCGGTGTACCACTGTGCGAAATCCACGTCCATCGACGTGATCTCTTCGACCATTTTCTTATCTTTTGCCATTTTCTGTCCAAAACCTTTCTGTACGTTTCCGCGCATTTCAAGAGAAACTTCGGTGTACAATAATTCGTAAAGCTTACACTGCTCTATATCATTACTATTATAATCTAAACCCAACCGCTTGTCAAGAGGAGGCTTCTATATTTTTGCAAAACCCGATCAATTTCACGCCCTCGCCGTCCGTTTCTCTGTACGGGCTTCCGATCTACAGTGGCAGCCTTCCCCGTTGCCGCGATATGTTGAAGGACATTATGCAAAAGGCTAGGAGCGCGCCCTATCTCGTCTTCACGCCGAACCTTGAAATGCTGTCACGTGCAAAGCATAGCCGTTCCCTTTGTTCTCTCCTCGCGTCGGGCGATCTCCTTCTCCCCGACGGGATCGGAGTGCGGTTTTTGTCGCATTTCTGTATAAAAGAGCGCATTTCGGGCATTGACGCGGGAGAATTCCTGCTTTCCTACGCTGCAAAAAACGGCTACCGTGTCTATCTGCTCGGCGGCAAAGAAGGCGTAGCATCCGCCGCCGCGCAGAGGCTGTCCGCACGCTTCCCCGCACTACGGGTGGTCGGCGTGCACCACGGATATTTTGACCGAACCGAAGAGCCATCCGTCACAGCACACATTCGCTCTACCACGCCCGATCTTCTCTTCGTCTGTATGGGTTTTCCGCGGCAGGAGGGATTCCTCGCAAGGAACCGAGACGTCCTCTCCCCCGTCCGTATGGCGCTCGGGCTTGGCGGTGCGCTTGACGTTTGGTCAGGCAATACGCCCCGCGCTCCTCTATGGATACAAAATTGCGGACTCGAATGGCTGTTTCGGGTGTTGAAGGAGCCGTCTCGTCTCCCACGCCTTTGGAAAAGCCTTCAATATACGCTTTCTAAACCTCAAGACGGGCTGCCTCATAATAAGTGAGACAGCCCGTCATTTATCCGAGGGGATGACCTTCATTCGAATAGCTCCCGCACAGCGTTCTTCACCTGACGTGCGGTGTCTCCCGCCGTCATCGAGATCGCGCCGTTTTCGCGTTCGGCAAGCTCACCCGCGCGCCCGTTCAGATACGCAGCGGATGCCGCCGCAGTAACGTGATCGGATACGTAGCCGAGAAGTGCGGCGAGAATGCCCGACAGCACGTCTCCGCTCCCCGCAGTTGCCATTCCCGCGCATCCGCGGTCGATGAGGATCACACGTTCTCCGTCGGTCACGACCGTCGCCGTTCCCTTCAAGAGAAGGACCGTCCCCGTGTCTCGCGCATAGTCCCGCGCGTGTCTGATCGGATCCTCCAGCACCTCGTCGACAGAAAGCCCCGAAAGGCGGGCAAATTCAAGCGGATGGGGCGTAAGAATGACCGTTCCCTCCCTTTCGCGAAGGAGGGCGCGCGGCAGGCACGAGAGTGCGTTCAGTCCGTCGGCATCGAGAAGGAGCGTTCCCTTGAAGTGTGAGAGAAGAAACTCGACCGCCCGCTCGGTCTCACGCGAGAGTCCGACGCCCATTCCGAACGCCACCGCACGAACGCGCCGCGTCAGCCGTTCCATTTCCTCTGCATCGAATTTGATAGCTCCGTTTTCCTCGGAAAGCGGAAAGAAGGTGCTTTCGAGGATCGCGGGAAGGATCACCTGAGAAAGGCTCCTCGGAGCGGCGACCGTCGTCACTCCCGCCCCAGAACGCATTGCCGATTCGGCAAGCGACGCAAGTCGGATCGCTCCGCTGTAGCACTCCGAGCCGCCGATGAGAGCGATATATCCGTAGGTCGATTTGTTCGAGTCGTTTTTCCGCACACCGAGCGCCGCCCGCACGTCGGAGCCTTCAATGAGCCCGTAGGGCGTTTCGATCGGCTGAATACCGATGTCAGAATTGACGAGCGACCCGATATAGTCCTTCGCGGCACCGAGAAAATGCCCGGGCTTATAGCTTCCGATCGAAACGGTCAGGTCCGACCGCACGGCGGTTACGCATCTGCCGTTCTGCCCATTCATACCGCTGTTGATGTCGACCGAAACAACGTATGCCCCCGTCTCCCTTGCGCGGTTGATCGCCTCGATCACAGACCGTTCGGGGTCCTTCACCTCTCCGCGAAAGCCCGTTCCGAATATGCAGTCAACGACCGTAAGGTAACCCGAAAAATCGACGTCCGCACCGCACGTTACGCATGGAATTCCCTGCACCGCGCAAAGATCCGCATAATACCGCCCGTCCTCCGAAAGCTTTTCGGACAAAGCAAAGAGCGTACACGAGACACCGCGCGCACGGAGAAGGGTCGCAAGCACGTAGCCGTCGCCGCCGTTGTTGCCGC
>JAZNOQ010000139.1:0-11334 GCA_045589215.1 Eubacteriales bacterium | reverse complement strand
CCGTGCGCCGATCGGATCGCCGCGATCACGGCGGCGATGGGTGTCGCGACGGGGCTTGAACCGTTTGAACGCGAATTTCCCGATCGGTATTTTGACGTCGGCATCGCCGAGGAGCACGCGCTCACCTTTTCGGCAGGGCTTGCGGCGAACGGCTACCACCCCGTTGTGCCGATCTATTCGACCTTCCTGCAACGCGGATACGATAACATCGTACACGATATCGCGCTTCAACGCCTGCCCGTGACGATCTGCATCGACCGCGCAGGGCTCAGCACCGCCGACGGTGCGACGCATCACGGTTGCTTTGACGTTTCCTTCTTATCGGCGATCCCGGGAATGCGGATCTATACGCCGATCACCTTCGCGACGCTTGCATCCGCGCTTCGTTCCGCCCTTCTTTACGACGGACCGTCCGCGATCCGCTATCCGAACGGCTACGAGGACAAGGAGATCCTCGGGCGGTTTTACAGATCAGGGGAGCTGATCCCCGATGCCCCCGCGGTGCGCGCTGATTTCTCGTCGGAGGACGAACCCGACACGGTGATCGTAACGCACGGAAGGATCGTGAAGGAGGCGATGCGCGCGTCGGCGCTTCTAAAGGAGAAGGGAAGGCGCGTCGGGATCCTGCTGTGCGAATACATCAAGCCCTACGACAGGCTTTCAGGGGAGGTGCTTGCGCTTCTTCCGGGTAGCGTCAGGACACTTGTGTATCTCGAGGAGGAGGTACGCGCGGGAGGCTTTGGCGTGTCGCTTTCTGATCGTATTCGCCGCGATGCCCGTTCTGAGAACCTACGCGAGATCATTCTCGCGCCCGAGGAGAGCTTCGTCATTCCGACGAGCCCCGAGCCGCTTTATCGCACCGCAGGCGTAGACGCCGAGGCGATCGTCTGTGCAGTCGAAGCAGAATAAAAGAAGAGGGGCGGTCTCACTTAGGTGAGACAGCCCGCTTTCTCATATCAAATTCGCTATTTAAATTCTGTCAGCCGCGTCTCTAACTGCACGGGAGGCCTCTACGCTCGCGTTCGACGCTCTTGATACGCTCGATGCCATGGAGGAGGCACTTGAAGCAATGGAAGCCGCGCTTGCCGCCGTGAGAGCTGCACTTGCCGCTGCTCTTTCGTTTGCCGCCGCGCTTCTTTCAGCCGCAGCCGCATAACGGGCAGAGTTCCGAGCGGTTTCGTAAAGGCTCGATTCCATGCTTTGGAAGGATGCTTTCATATTCGCTCTGAAGCAAAGCTCATCGTAAAGGTTGATGGCCTCCTTCACGGTATCCGCGCGGAGGTTATCCATAACGTAAAGCATACCGCAGACGGTGTTATAGTCGAGAACGTGCGCTACGGGGAAGCGATCGGGGATGATCGAAGAAATGAAGGGAAGCGCGTGGTTTTCCCAATATTCATCAATGTCCTTCTGTGCTTCTTCGGCTTTTTGCTCCTCAACCCTGAGCTTTTCGTTGGTCTCGTCCATCAGAGCCTGCCACTTTTTATTGCCGATCACCTTGAGGGCGATCGCAACGGCGACCAGCGCTATGCCGACCACAAGAAATATGGGTAGAAGCGACGAGGAACGGAGAACTTTTGTGGAGAGAGCCGAACCTCCGATCGCTATGAGGAGTCCGACCAAAAGGAGGGTGAGCTTAAGCTTCGGCTTCGGTGTCTGAAGGATCTTTTTCAGACGGTTGATCTCGGCTTTGATGCCGTTCAGAATGTTGTGAAGGCGGATGTTTTCTCCGAGGTGGTCGCGGAGGGTGGTGAGCATCGCGCAATCCTGACGGCGGAGATAGTCTACCGCTTCGTTGTGCTTCCGCATCAGGATCACTCCCTCGGAACGCTCCATAATGGGATCCGCTTCAGGGGTGCTGACGATCATTTCTTCATTAGACATGGTATGTTTCTCCTTGTGATTTTTTGGGTTATCGTCCTCATTTTAGCACAAGGAAATGGAAAAGTCAACATTTCAAAGAAAATTAAAGAAGCTTTTTTTGCTAACCGTGAGCAATCAAGCCTCCCGTCATCGGCACCGTCTCTCTCCGCGCACTTTTTGTCGCTTTTCGGTTGACAAAATGTATGAACTATGTTATAATGAACGATATATGATCTATCATATACGATAGTAGCTGCGACGGTTCCATAGAAACCGTCACACGCTCTCGTCTCTCTCCCCTTGAGGTTTTATTTTTCGCCGATTTATCTGGAGGAAAACAATATGCTGAAAAACAGGAGAAAGCTACTCCTTATTCTGATCGACAGCAGTATCTTTACCGCCGTTTACGCCTTTTGCTTCCTGATGCAATTCGTCGCACCCGGTAAGATCTCGCTCTCCTTCGAACGTCAAGTGCTGAACTACCTCGTCTGCTTTGCCTGCATCATGCTGACGCGGTTCTTCGTCCGAGTTTACAGGAACGTATGGCGATATGCCGATCCGTTTACCTATCTTGAGGTCTTAGTGGCAGATCTCGCGGGCGGCACGCTTGCCCTTACCGCCACCTATTTTACGAAAAATACGGGCATCAGCCTTTATGCGGGCTTCTGGTTTACCGTCGCGATCATTGCGATCTCCTATATCGCAACACTCTCGTCGCGCCTCGTCTACCAGCAGTATTATAAGAATACGAACGTAAACAGCCGCGGAAAATCCGCAACGCCCGTTGCGATCGTCGGGGCAGGGCAGATCGGAAGTCTGCTTGCGGAGGACCTTGAACGAAATCCGAACTCGACCTATCACGCGGTCTGCTATATCGATACCGATAAGGGAAAGATCGGCGGCTCAATCCTCGGGCTTCCGATCTATGCGCCCGATGAAAAGCTCCTTGAAAAGCTCCAAAAGCTCAACGTAGAAGAGGTCATCATCGCTCTGCCGAAGATGGGCCCCGAGGGAAAAAAGAGGATCTTCGACTTCTATATCCGTCTCGGCTTTAAGGTCAAGATCTATGACTTCCAATTCGCGGAGGATGAGGAAACGCCGACCTCGAACGAGCGCGTCATCAAGGACGTCAGGATCGAGGATCTGCTCTTCCGCAACAGCATCAAGGTTTTTGATAAGAATTCGCGCAGCTTTTATACGGACAAGACCGTTATCGTAACGGGCGGCGGCGGATCGATCGGCAGTGAGCTCTGCCGTCAGATCGCAAAATGCAAGCCGAAAAAACTGATCATTTTCGATATCTATGAAAACAATGCCTACGACATTCAGCAGGAGCTCGTGCGGAAGTACGGAGGTGACCTCGATCTCGTCGTCGAGATCGGCTCGGTGCGCGACAGAGCGCGCCTTGAGGCGGTATTCGCTTACTACCGTCCCGACCTCGTGTTCCACGCTGCCGCGCATAAGCACGTGCCTTTG
The DNA here is from genome assembly GCA_045589215.1 of Eubacteriales bacterium. Lineage (GTDB taxonomy): Bacteria > Bacillota > Clostridia > Oscillospirales > CAG-272 > JAZNOQ01. Next base: position 7,995 of record JAZNOQ010000139.1, on the reverse strand, counting down.
ATGGAGCACAGCAACTGCGAGGCGATCAAGAACAACTGCCTCGGCACCTATAACACCGCCGATATGGCAGAGAAGTACGGCGTTTCGAAGTTTATTCTGATCTCCACCGACAAGGCGGTCAATCCCACCAACGTGATGGGCGCGTCGAAGCGGATGTGTGAGATGATCATTCAGTGCCGAAAGGATTCAAGGACCGAATTCGCGGCGGTCAGATTTGGCAACGTGTTGGGCTCGAACGGCTCGGTCATTCCGCTCTTCAAAAGTCAGATCGCGATGGGCGGTCCCGTGTCCATCACCGATAAGCGCATCATCCGCTACTTTATGACGATCCCCGAGGCGGCAGGTCTCGTGCTTTCGGCAGGTGCGATGGCGAACGGCGGCGACCTCTTCGTCCTCGATATGGGTAAGCCTGTCAAGATCCTCGATCTTGCGGAAAATATGATCCGTCTCTCGGGCTTCCGTCCGTATCTTGACATTGAGATCAAGGAGATCGGACTCCGTCCCGGAGAAAAGCTCTATGAGGAGCTATTGATTAAGACCGAAAACCTCACGATGACCGAAAACGAGCTCATCTTCATTGAGCATGACACCGCACTCTCAAGGGAAGCGGTAGACGAAAAGATCGACGTCTTGCGGGCGGCGGTAGCCGATGCCGAGAACGAGATCGCATCCGCTTCGATCACCGCGGCGATGAAGTCGGTCGTTCCGACCTTCGTGTCTCCCGAAGAGGTCAACAAGACCGCGAGCGAATCGGTCGAGATGCAGCTTGCGGAGACCCCCGAGGCTTAAACGGGGCTTATCAAACGCAATCATGACGAATTCTGTTCGTCGACTCCTTTTGGGGGGCTGTCTCACCTAAGTGAGGCAGCCCCTGTTATATTACCTTCAAAAAACTTTACAGAAAACTTGACAGATGACAAAACTTGTGATATAATGTCAAGGTTAATTGCGAAACTCGAGAGGTCAGAAATGAAAAGACAAGTGAAAGAACAAATATTAAAGCTGAAAAAAGAAAAAAACGCCGTGATCCTTGCCCACTATTATGCACCCGCCGAGGCGCAGGAGATCGCGGACTACGTAGGCGACTCCTTCTATCTTGCTAAAATCGCCAAGAAAAGCACGGCGGATGTCATCGTCTTTTGCGGCGTTTCCTTTATGGGAGAGAGCGCAAAGCTCTTAAACCCCGAGAAAAAGGTTTTGATGCCCGATCTTACGGCAGACTGCCCGATGGCACATATGGTCAAGAAGGGGAAGATCGAAGAAATGCGGGAACGGTACGAGGATCTCGCCGTTGTATGCTACATCAATTCCACGGCTGAGCTGAAGGCAGAGAGCGACGTGTGCGTGACCTCGTCCAATGCCGTGAGGATCGTCAAGGCATTGCCGAATAAAAACATATTTTTTGTCCCCGACAAAAATCTCGGCGGTTTCGTTGCACAACAGGTCCCCGAAAAGAACGTCGTTCTGAACGACGGCTGCTGTCCGATCCACGCCGCCATCCGCGCAGAACAGGTCAGGGAAGAAAAGACAAAGCATCCCGATGCGCTTGTCCTGACGCATCCCGAGTGTGACAAATCGGTGCTTTCTCTGTCCGATTTTGTCGGAAGCACGGCGGAGATCATCGAATACGCAAAGAACAGTAGTCAAGGTGAGTTTATCATCTGCACCGAGGACGGTGTCGATTATAGGCTGATCACAGATAACCCCACGAAGAAGTTTTTCTATCCCGAGCCCCATCCTTGCTGCGCGGATATGAAGCTGAATACACTCGAAAATATCCTTTCCGCTCTGGAAAAGGAGGACAATGAGGTCTTTGTGGACGAGGCGGTCGCAGAAAAGGCGCAAAAGCCGCTTGACAGGATGCTCGAATTAGGAAGGTAAAATAATGAAAACGGATATTTTAATTGTCGGCAGCGGTGTCGCGGGCTTATACTGTGCCTTGAATTTGCCGAAGGAGAAGCGTATCACGGTAGTAACAAAGAACAAGGCTCGTAGAAGCGACTCCTTTCTCGCGCAGGGCGGGATCTGTGTCCTCCGTGACGAGGACGATTACGATTCCTTCTATGAGGACACGATGAAGGCGGGACACTATGAGAACAATCCCGATTCGGTACATATCATGATCCACTCCTCGCAGGAGGTCATTTCCGATCTTGTCTCCTTTGGCGTCCGCTTTGAAAAGAACGGGGAAGAATTTGTTTATACCCGCGAGGGCGCGCATTCCAATCAGCGCATCCTGTTCCACGAGGACGAGACGGGCAAGGAGATCACCTCGCATCTTCTCGAGACCGCAAGAGCGAGGGAAAATATCACCATCATCGAAAACTATACGATGGTCGACCTCATTTGTGACGGTAACGAATGCCACGGCATCATCGGACACGACGAAAACGGTGTATATTCCGCGATTGAGGCTGACTATACCGTGCTTGCAACGGGCGGCATCGGCGGTATCTTCGAGCATTCCACGAACTATAAGCACCTGACGGGTGACGCGATCGCGCTTGCGCTGAAATACGGCATCAGACTGCAGCATATCGATTATATTCAGATCCATCCCACCACCCTCTATACCGAAAAGGAGGGCAGTCGCGAATTTCTCATTTCCGAGTCGGTGCGCGGAGAGGGCGCGATCCTGCTGAATTCCAAGGGAGAGCGCTTTGTCAACGAGCTTCTGCCGCGTGACGTGGTGGCAAATGCCATCTTCGCGGAAATGAAAAAGGAGGGAAGTAGGCACGTCTGGCTCTCGATGGCACCCATCCCCGAGGAAGAGATCAAGACACACTTCCCGAACATCTATCAGCGTTGCCTCGAAGAGGGCTACGACGCAACGAAGGAGCCGATCCCCGTCGTGCCGTCACAGCACTATTTTATGGGCGGTATCGACGTAGACAGATACAGCAAGACCTCGATGGAGCGTCTGTATGCGGCGGGCGAGACGGCGTGCAACGGAGTTCACGGCAGAAACAGGCTCGCAAGCAATTCGCTTCTCGAGAGCCTTGTGTTTGCAAAGCGCGCGGCGCGTCATATGATGGAGGGCTACACGCCCCTGACGACCAGCGGAGAGATCGCTATTGACGAAACCAAATACGAAAACTATAAGGAAGAATATAAGGCAGCCGTTCTTGCGGCAATCGAAAAGGAGAGAATGAGCCATGAATAACATCACGATGAAAATGAACGCAGACGAGCTTATTTTGCAGGCACTCAGAGAGGATATCACAAGCGAGGATATTACCACAAATTCGGTCATGCCGCGTTATCAGGCGGGCGAGGTCGACCTCATCTGTAAGCAGGAAGGCGTGATCGCGGGGCTTGAGGTGTTCAAGAGAGTATTCGAGCTTCTTGACGAAAAGACCGAGGTGATCTTTTACTTTAAGGATGGCGATACTGTAAAGAAGGGCGAGAAGCTCGGTCTTGTGCGCGGCGACATCCGCGTGCTTCTTTCGGGCGAGAGGACCGCGCTGAACTATTTGCAGAGAATGAGCGGTATCGCCACCTATACGCGCGAGATCGCAGATCTTCTGAAGGGCACGAAAACGAAGCTCCTTGATACGAGAAAGACCACTCCGAATATGCGTATTTTTGAGAAATACTCGGTCAAGGTCGGCGGTGGTTATAACCACAGATACAACCTCAGCGACGGTATTCTTCTGAAGGACAATCACATCGGCGCGGCAGGCGGCGTGAAGGAAGCGGTCAGAATGGCAAAGGAATACGCCCCCTTCGTCCGTAAGATCGAGATCGAGGTCGAGAGCCTTGATATGCTGAAGGAGGCACTTGACGCGGGTGCGGATATCATTATGCTTGACAATATGACGGTAGAGGATATGAAGACGGCAGTCGAGCTTTGCCGAGGTAAGGCAGAGACCGAATGCAGCGGAAACGTAACGAGAGAGAACGTCGGACGCCTTGTGGATATCGGCGTGGATTACATTTCGAGCGGCGCACTCACTCACTCCTCCCCGATCCTCGACCTCTCGCTGAAAAATCTTCATGCGATCTGAGGAGGACTTATGAAGGTAGCCGAACGAAGAAGAGCGATCGTCAATTTACTGTTATCCTCTAAAGAACCGATCTCGGGCAGCGAGCTTGCGCAAAAATTTAATATCTCCCGACAGATCATCGTGCAGGATATCACCGTACTGAAGGGGACGGGATGCGAGATCCTTTCGACGAGACACGGCTACGTGATGCAGAGATCTCCTTTTTCCGAGAGGGTATTTAAGGTAAAGCATACGACAGAGGAGACCGAGGACGAGCTGTCCTGCATCGTCGGTCTTGGCGGTACGGTGGTCGACGTGTTCGTGTGGCATAAGGTGTACGGAAAGATCGAGGCGGCGCTGAATATCTTTTCTCCGATGCACGTAAAGCAGTTTATGGAGGGGGTCCGAACGGGACAGTCTACCGAGCTGATGCACATAACGGGCGGATATCATTACCACACGGTCCGCGCGGACAGCGATGCCGTTCTCGACCGTATTGAAGCGGCACTCGACGAAAAGCATTACATCGTTCCCGAGCGATAACGGAGGCGAGGCACAATGGAGAAGGAACGCTTTCAAAAGCAATTATCTTTTATTCTCGAAGCCGACAAGGAGAAGAATATCCTGCGCCAAACGCACCTCAGCGGACACGGCAGACGGGAAAACGATGCCGAGCATGCGTGGCATATGGCAATGATGATCTATCTTCTGAAGGAATATTCGAATGAAGGCTTCGACGTTGCCAAGGCTATGATGATGGCACTCATTCATGATATCGTGGAGATCGACGCGGGCGATACCTACGCTTACGACACGGAAGGCCTGGCATCGCAAAAGGAGAGGGAAGCGCGCGCCGCCGAGCGGATCTTCGGCTTGCTTCCTGTCGATCAGCGAGACGAGCTTCTCGCACTGTTTGAGGAATTTGAAGCCGCGGGATCTGCCGAAGCAAGATTTGCAAGGGCGATGGACAATTTTCAGCCCCTTTTACTCAATCACTCCAACGGCGGAGCGGATTGGCGTGAGCATCAGGTGACAAGATCAAAGGTGGTAAACAGACAGAAGACGTCTGCGCTCGGCTCGGAGAGGATCTGGAGCTATACCGAAGAAATCGTCAACGAAAACGTGAAAAAGGGCAACATAAAAGACGAATGATCCTGTACGCGACAGAGGACTGACCCGCAAAAAACGGGGAGGTCCTCTGCTGTTTTTGTATATCCTTTTCTCTTGTCTGCTTTTTACGTCTTGACAAATGGGCGGATATTTGATATAATAAGATGAATTGCTATGCCGTCTCTTTGCGGCGTAGAACGGACGGTTCGTCCGATAACATTTTTGATCTGTCAAACATAACCTTGTCCTTGGAGAAATGCTGAAATGCTGAATAAAATTCGATCCCTTTTGCTTTCCCCATATTATTCTATATTCCTGCTCCTTTTGTCCTCGGTCGGCTATCTCATCGGCGGAAACGCAATGATCGCCGTCCTCTTTGTTGAGGTACAGCTCGTTGCGCTCGTGCTTTGTCTTTCCGACGATCTTTTCCCCGCACTTCTTCCGACGCTCTTCGTTATCGTGCTGGGTACGACGATGATCGGTAAGATCGAGCTTCTCACGCCGTGGATCCCGTACGGATTTACATTGATCCCCGCGGCAATCCTTCATCTTTTCTGCTACTCGAAAAAGAAGGTGCTTCGCACGGGTATCACCCTTTGGGGCATTCTCGCGACGGCGGTCGCGATCCTTCTCAGCGGCATCGGAAACCTCGATATGACCGACTTTGAGGATCCCACGGTATGGTACTATCTCCTCGCGATGTCAGTCGGGCTCGTCCTTCTGTATTTCCTCTTCGCATCCGAGGTGAAAAGAGAAAAGAAATACGATCAGATGCAGTACTTCCTCGGTGTGCTCGTCTCTACCGGCATCCTTTGTACCGTGGTCATCGGTGTGAATTTTGCAAGATGGACGTTCGGGTCCGAGGGCGTGCTTCGGGTGCAGGAATACTTCGATCTGATCCCGTACCGCAATACGATCGCGAATATCCTGCTTCTTTGCCTGCCCGCACCGTTTTATTTCGCGGGATACGCACAAAAGCATCCCGCGGTCGGGATCCTCTCCTTTTCGGTGGGCTGCTTCTTTTACGGCGCGATGCTGCTGACAGCCGCCCGCACCGCGATGATCTTCGGGTCTCTGATGCTCCTTATCGTGCTTGTCTATTACTTTATGAGCCACACGGCGTGGCGCTATAAGCTCCTGAACTTCGTAATCGTCGCGGCTTGGATCGGGTTCCTTGCGTATCTCTTCCTTGAGCCGATCGCAAAGCTTCTCACGTCGCGTCTTGACGGCGGGATCGCCTCGGTGGATGAGGCACGCTGGAGACTGCTTCTGCGTTCGCTTTCGGACTTCAGGCAGTATCCGCTTTTCGGCATCGGCTTCTGCTCCTATCAGAACGCGGATATCTATGCGGCAGACGGATGCATTTCGTGGTATCACCTGTATTTCCCGCAGATCTGGGGAAGCCTCGGGCTCGTCGGATGCGCCGCCTTCTTGTATCAGCTTCTGATCCGCGTAAAGCTCTCCTTCTTCCGTCCGAATGCGAAAACGGTCGCGCTCGCGCTCTCCTATCTCGGCATCCTGCTCTATTCGCAGACCGACCCCGGAGAGTTCGTTCCGATCCCGTTCGCGGCGATCTCCGTTCTGATATTCGTATATCTCGAGAAGCATTACGAGATGAATAAGGGAAGAAACACGCGCTTTTTCGCGATTCCAAAAAAGAAATACAGAAAATAAAAAATGGGCTGAGTCATTTGACTCAGCTCATTTTCGTTTCATTACCCCTGAAGTGCCGCACCGATGACCGTCGCGAACTGCGAGTAGCGGGGAATGATGAATTCCACCCCGAACAGTCCTTTCTTCGTCATTTCCTCAAAGACCTGACGAACGGGGGTGAGGGTTGAGAGATTGCCCGTCAGAACGATCTTGTCGAGCCCGAAGCCGCGCGCGGCAAAGACCGCCATCATCGCGATCGTCTCACCGACCATATTGGCAACGCCGAGTGCGATGTCCGCATTCGTCGCCATATCGCTGAGCTTGCCGAAGTTTGACGCGGTGAGATCCGCGTTGATGTCGAGGGGCTTATTTTTATACATATCCTTGATCCTCAGGTCGACGCTCGAGAGGTCGCCGTCAAGGCAAAGCTGCTCGATATGCTCGATCGTATCGACACCGATCAGCCGCTTCGTGAGTCCCATCAGTGTGCCGCCGCCGACACCCGTGCCGCCGAGATAATCGATCTGTGTGCCGTCAGCCGTTCTTTTCGCGTGGATCAGTGCCGAGCCCGTGCCCATACTGACGATGATCGCATCGTCAAGCCCCGAGAGGTAAAGTCCGCCGAGCCCGATGCTCTGAAACTCCGAAACGGGGGAGGAGGAGAGACCGTAGATCGGCTTTGATATATACGAGGAGCCGACGCCCGTCATCATCACGCGGTCGATGTCCGCGAGATCAAGCTCGTTTTCGGCGGTGAAGCGTCCGAATGCCCCGTAGATCGAGGTGATCGGATCGGTCGCGCGAACGAACAGCGGTTCACCGATCAAGGTGTGCTGACCGTTTGTGTTCTGAAATCCGACGATCTTTGTCGTGCTTCCGCCGACGTCGATGCCGATGACCGCCCGAGGCTTTTCCTCAGGGCGGGTATTTTGTTTGTTTTTTATGTTTTCCATAGCAGAGTTACCTCCACATTTTATTCTTTCTATGTAGTATAACACAAAATTCCGTTTGTGTCAAGATGTGGGGTAATTCACTTAGGGGCTCGCTCCTCACGTCACAGGAAGCCTCCCCCCTCGGGGGAGGTGCCGAGCAACGCGAGGCGGAGAGGGCGACCTCGCGTGCGCGTCCTCCTACGTTTGCCCTCTCCGTCACTTCGTGACACCTCTCCCTGTGGGAGAGCTCCCGCGAAGCGGGTGAGAGGGTGTTCCGGCGGGAGCAAGCCCCCGCCCTACGGGGGCAATTCAAA
>JAZNOQ010000138.1:0-8245 GCA_045589215.1 Eubacteriales bacterium | reverse complement strand
ATTTCGTAATATGCACCCTTCGGGAAATAGTAAAGGGTCGTTCCGCTTCCCTCGGGATTGTGAATGTCGATCTCGTAGTTGGAGGTCGCGATTCCATCGTCAAAGCGCGCAAGCGACTTGAGATCCTCCACCGTCAGGGTGTATTCGCCAACGATCTTTCGGCTCTCGCGAATGCCGATCTGAAGCGCGGTCGAAAGAACGCGGCTGTTTTCAAAGCCCTCGATATTCTCCTTCAGGAACTTGTGAATCTCGTAGACCTGCTCGCGTGCTTCGATCTCCGCCGCCGTTACGTCGAAGGGATCGGTGGGATCCATCTTGACCACACGCGTTGTATTGAAATGCAGAACACCGTCGTTCATGTTACCGAACACAAGCACGTTCTCGCGCGGATTGCGGATCAGCCCCTTTTCTTGAAATTCCTTGTAAAGCGGATTGATTGCTTTGCGGCTCTCGGCAAATTTCTCCTTGTCGACGCCACCCATACGGAAGCAAAGGGTCATCGGTTGACAGAGCCCGTCACTCTCGCGCCCGACCACCGCGTCACAGCCTGCGAGCATCGAAAGCTCGGCGTCTCCCGTCGCGTCGACGTAGCGATCTGCAGACAAAGTAAGACGCGCGGATTTTCCGAGTGCGTCGATCGAAACGATCCTGTTGTCCACACGGTTTACGTTCGTCACAACCGTATTGAAAAGTAGGGAAACGCCATATTTTTGGCACATTCTGTTCAGCACGAGCTTGAGAAGCTCCTCGTCGAAGTACTTGTCATTCGACATACCGCCGACCGCCTTCAGCTCACTCACGATCTCGAGAAAAAGGTCGCCCGTGAGGTACTTGCGCTCCCCCGTCTCGGGCATCGTCGTCCAATAGGTCATAAAGGGAAGAACGAGCGAGCTTACCGCCGCGCCGCCGAGACAGTTGTATTTTTCAACGAGCAGGACGTCAAGCCCGCCCTTCGCGCCCTCGATCGCCGCCGAAACGCCCGCAAAGCCGCCTCCGACTACGATCAGATCATACTGCTTCATAAATTTTTCCTTTCCTTACGAAAAAAAGATTTTAGATACCGCCCATATTATAGCATACTTTTCATTTTTCGGAAAGCATTTTCGTAAAAAAAAATTTTGTATTTTGTTGCGAAAATTATATTTTTTTAGCAACATTGTTGTACTTTAAATGAGAAATGGCTGAATCCATTTGGATCCAGCCACGTTTGTTTTTTGAAAAGCTTACAGTGCCGACTGCGTGTCGTTCGGGTCTCCGTGGAGCGCGAAGTAGTACTCCTGCGACCAATCAAGTCCGCGATAGTCTGCGGCACGATCATCGTTCTCAATGAACTCCATCAGAAGGTCAAGCATATCCTTCGTCCAGGTGTTCTTGTCGATCTGTGCGGTCGTGAACTTGTTCTGGCTGATCATTTCAAAGCCGAACATATCCTTGACCTGCGTCTTGGCAGCACCGCCGACGACCTCCTCAACGAGGTGCGCGGGGATGAAGAGAACGCCCCCGCCTGCGCCGAATACGACGTCACCGGGGAGGCAGATCGCGTTACCGATACGGGTAGGCGTGTTGTATGCAGTCATAATGAAGTCACGGATCGGGGTCGGGTCGATGCCGCGGTAGTAGACCTGCGTGTCCTCGACCTTCATCATCTGCTCGGTATCACGAATACCACCCCAGATGACCGCACCGCCGTTTTCGTTCTTCGTCTTGTTCTTCAGAGCGGTCGTAAGGTTGCCGCCGAGATATGTACCCTTGTAGATCTTGTCATACATATCGATAACGGGAACGTCGTATTCCATCAGGTTGTCAATGACCCACTGATTGTACGTTCCGGTTCTGCCTTCCTCGCGGCCCTTTTCCTTCGTGACTTCGTCGAGATCGGGACGGAAGGGGCAGTAGGTTGCCGTAACAGCACGTCCGATCAGTTTTCTGCCGTCGTTGTGGAGCGTGTGCAGGCGTCCCTCGAATTGGCTCTCGTAGCCCTTTACAAAAATGGGCTTCCAAACCTCCTCAAGCGTCAGCGTACGGAGTGCCTTCAGGTACTTTTCGTCGACCTTCGGACGACCGTCGGGGAGTCTTTCGCCCTTCCATTGGGGAGTAAGTGCAATAATTTCATCTCTGTCGTTGAAATGCATGATGTTTCTCCTTTAATGTTCCTTATTTTATCTTAGCGACAATCCGCCGTCGATGACGATCTCGCTTCCTGTCATATACGCTCCCTCGTCCGAGCAGAGAAGGAGAACTGCGGGGCTGATATCCGCGGGAACTCCAAAGCGTCTTGCGGGGATCATAGCCTCTACCGCCGCCTTCTTTTCGGGATCGGCACAAACGTCTGCGTTGCGGGGCGTTTCGATCGCACCGGGAGCGACGTTGTTGATCGTCACACCGTAGGGTGCAAGCGCGGGTGCAAAGTTCTTCACCATCTTGTACTGCGCCGCCTTCGTAGCACCGTAAAGCGACAGCTCGGGGTGCTGATTGTACTGATTGACGCTACCAAGCGTTACGATTCTGCCAAATCCGCGCTTCTGCATCCCTTCTGCATACTTTTTGATCATAAAGTAGGTCGATCTTACGTTGCAGTTCATCTGGATCTCATAATCCTCGAAGGAAAACTCGTTCCATTTTCTTTTGTACTGAATGGAAGCGTTAAGCACGAGAATATCCACATCCCCCGTCTTTTCATAGAGGAGATCGGCGGCGTTGGGGAGAAGCAGATCGGTGGTCACGGGAATGCTGTTCGGGATCTCTTCGCTTGCTTTTTTACACTTTTCGATGTCTCGTGCGCCGTGTACGTACACGGTAGCACCGTGCTTTGCGAGCGTGCGGGCAATGTCAAGTCCGATCCCTTGCGTCGAGCCGGTGACAAGCGCCCTTTTTCCTGTTAGATCAAACACGGTCGAGTATCTCCTTTACGTCGTATTCTTTGTTATGCTCGAGAACGTAAGCCGAAGGCACGCGGGAAACGTATTCCTGCGGGTCCTCCGTATTGCTTTCAAACATTCCGTAGTGCGTCGGGATCCCCACCTTCGGCGAGATGATACGCGTGAGACGCGCGGCATCCTCCACGTTCATATTTCCGAGCTTTCCGTTGATGCAGATGAACATTACGTCAATGCCGAATTCCTTCAGCCTTTCAAGCTCAGCGCTATACTCGGTGTCGCCCGAGAAGTAGAGGGTGACACCCTCGTTTCGGAGAATGAGACCGATCGCGGGAACGCTGTGATCGGCATAGACCGCCGTAAGCTCAAATGCACCGATGCGCTTTGTATCACCGAGATCAAAGGGCTCGTAGCGTACAACGCCGCACGAGCGGAGCGTGGGCTCCGCGTGCGAGGGTGCAAGGAAGAGCATATCCTTGTTCATCAGAGGGATCGCATCGATATCGACGTGGTCGAGGTGATCGTGGGTGCAGATCACGGCGTCGCTTTTCAGCTGATCGGGGGTGAACGGCGCCTCTACCATACGGCCGCGCTTTGCAACTCGATCGACCACGTTCGAAAGGTATGGGTCAATGCAGAGCTCGGTCTCCCCGTCGCTGACGAGGTAACCGCTCTGTCCGAGCCAACGTATTTTCAGCGACATACGATCAGCTCCATTCACGGTCATTCGCCCATTCGTTATCCCACTGGGTGCTGGGCTCCCACTGACCGGGATACTTCGGATGCATATGCTGAGCGATCAGCTCCTCGTTCAGCGACTCGATGCCGAGACCGGGCGTGTTCGGAACCTCGACGAAGCCGTTCTTGAAGAGGGGATTTGCAATGCCGTTTGCGAGATCGTTCCACCAGGGAATATCGACCGAGTGGAATTCGACTGCAAGCACGTTCTGGATAGCCGCCGCAGTGTGAACGGCTGCCATGCAAGCGATCGGGCTCTCTGCCATATGGATCGCCATAGCAACACCGTACTTCTCACACATATCGCCGAGCTTCTTGGTCTCAAGAGCGCCGCCGATGGAGAGAAGGTCGGGATGAACGAGCGAAACGCCGTGCTTTTCCATGAGAGGACGGAAGTTCTCTGCGAGATAGATGTCTTCGCCCGTAGCAAGCGGAACGTTGCAGTTTTCTGCGATACGAACGTAGTGATCGGTCAGGTGCCAGGGCTGAATGTCCTCAAGCCAAGCGATGTTGTACTTTTCAAGACGCTTTGCAAACTTGATGCAGTCCTCGATCGCAACGTGACCGAAGTGGTCGATCGCAAGCGGGACCTCGTAGCCGACAACGTCACGAACCTGCTTTACGTAATCCTCGAGCATATCGAGACCCTTCTCGGTGATGCGGATACCGGTTGCATAGTGGGGGATCGTAAAGACCTCGTAGTTCTTGCCGAGCATCATGTCCATGTCGATCGATCCGCTCTGATGCTGGATCGCCTTCATCGAATACTTCTGCATATCCTCAAGCATGCCGAGCGGTGCGTTGAGGGTGCCGGGCTCGTCATAGAGAAGCTCGATGCCGAGGTCCATCTTAACGATGGAGAAGCCCATATCGATACGCTTCTGAATTGCCTTACCCACATCGGTGCCGGTATGCTTGCCGTCGACGTCGGTGTCGCCGTATACGCGAACCTTGTCACGGAACTTGCCGCCGAGCATCTGATACAGCGGAACGCCCCAAGCCTTGCCTGCGAGGTCCCAAAGTGCGATCTCGATGCCGCTGACGCCGCCGCCCTGTCTCGAGGGGCCGCCGAACTGCTTGATACGGCGGAAGAGCTTGTCCACGTTGCAGGGGTTCTCACCGATGAGACGGGACTTGAGCATGAGCGCATAGGTCGCACTCGATGCATCTCTGACCTCGCCGTAGCCTACGATGCCCTGGTTGGTATATATTTTAATAAGAGGGCAGTGCTTCGGCGCGCCGGTGATATTTGCTACGCGAATATCCGTTATTTTCAGTTCGGACGGGTTCGAGCAGCAATTCACGTTTTCCTGAATCATTTCATTGATGTTCATTGTCATGTTTCCTCCTTGACAAATTAAATTTCTATGCTATAATTATAATAAATCAATGCGCGATGTTCAAGAACAATATTATGCTTTTTCTCCACTATTTTACGATTTTGCTTTTTTGGAGGACGTATGAGGACCAATGAATATACCTTGCTTGGCAATTGCAGATTCGGCGGAATTCGCTCCTATCGCTCGAGTCTCCCCCCCCAACATCGTACCTATCGGGCGCATCATCATACCGAGTGTGAGATATCGGTCGTGCTTTCGGGCAGCGGGACGTATGCCGTGCGCGGAAAGCATTACCGCTTTGCTGCGGGAGACGCCTTCCTCTTCGGAAGCAACGAGGAGCACTGTATCACCGAGATCGCAGAGGAATTCGAGCTTCTGAACGTGCAGTTTGAGCCCTATCTCCTTTGGGAACGCTCGGACAGCGCCGAGCTGCTTAGTCTGTTTACGTCAAGAAGTGCCTCGTTTGAAAACCGACTTGAGGACAGGGACGGGATGATCAGGGGATCACTTCTTGAGCTCGAGCGAGAGCTTCGGGATAAGAAACCGTGTTATGCCGTTGCCGCCCGCTATGTCCTTTTTATGATGCTTACGCACATCATACGAAATTACTCCTGCATCGATCATTCGAAATCCGTGAAAGCCTCTGATAGCATCACACACGGGCTTCGCCTTGCGATCGACTACATACAGGAAAATCTCGAAAGTAAGCTGACACTAAAGGAGCTTGCCGACGTTGCCTGCCTTTCACCGACCTATTTTTCCTCGGTGTTTAAGAAGTTTAACGGTATATCCCTATGGGAATATATCTCGATCAAGCGCGTCGAGCGTGCCGTCGATATGCTGAAAAACGAAAAGATCACAAAGCTCGAGGTAGCAGAGCGATGCGGCTTTTCCAGCTCGTCAAATTTCTATAAGACCTTCACAGCGATCACGGGGAAGAGACCTGGAGATTTTACAGACTGAAAAATGAGGCTGAGTCTTTTTGTGACTCAGCCTCAAGAATTTTATGGTACGGCGGAAACCGCCGTTTTTTTTGATCAATGCTCGATCTGCGTGGTCTTCCAGCCGGCACGCTCGTAAACACCGTGGATCGGATACACCTTGCGCCAAAGCATCGAGGCGTATGTCCGTATGCGGGTCGTTTTCTTAGAATCGTAGTCCTCGAAGCATTCGATTGCGGCAAGGGCAGCCATCGGCACGCCGGTTGATGCAGCAAGGGTGTGCCAGGTTGTGTGCATCAGACCGAAGAGCTTCTGCTCCTTTATGGTTCTTGTTATTGCGAGCATCTGTGTAAGGCCCTTGTCCCACGGACACATCACGCTGTCAAATCCTGCCTTCTTGAACACCTCGTAGGATTCCACGGGTGCCTCGGTCGCGGAGTAATGCCAATCTGCGATCAGAATGCGCTTGTCGAGAAGTCCGACCATAAACTGTTCGGTCTCGGGCGAACGTGCGTTGCAGTTGTCCTTGTTGATATAATGGGGATAACGGTAGAGAAACATATCGCCCCAAATGATGAGACGGCGACCGACCTGACTCAGCTCCTCCTCGATCTCGTTCATAAAGCCGCAGATCATACGCATATCCGCTTCAGAGAAGGAGAAGTTGTAAGCCTCGTCACATCCGATGTGGAAGTATCCGCCTTCTCCGCAAAGCTCGATGAGCTCGTTTCGGATCTCGCGAAGCAGACGTCTTACCTTAGGCTTTTTGAGGTCCCAGCACCAACCGTCCTCGGTGAAATAGGAGATCAGCGCAGGGTTTTGATCGAGCACAACGTGCTTTCCGAGAGCAACTCTTTGTCCCGAGGCGTGTCCCCAATGGTTGAACATCGGGATGACCTCCATACCGAGATCGTTTGCCTCCTTGATGATCGGTCTCACCTGAGCCTTCGTAAAGGCGTGCGACCATCCAAGCTCCTTCATACAGTCGTATTTCAGCATACCCCAGAACTCGAGAACGATGTGCGTGTACTTCAGCGCACCGCAGAAGCGCACAAAGCGCTGTAGCTCAAAGAGCTCGGTTTCGGGGAATATGCAGAAGTGAACCATTCTGTTCTTGACCAGCGGCGTTTCGAGAATTTCGCAGCAGTCAAGCTCTGCGGCGAGAGACTCATCCTCAAGGTCGGTTGCCTTCAGAAGGTCGAGAAGAGTCATAAATCCTGCGATCAGATCGCTCTCATTTTCGGCAGAAACGCAAAAACCGTCCTTCGTTACGTTTACGCTGTAAGCGTTACCGTCAAGCGGAAGCTTTTTGGCGTTTCCAAAAGCGAAAACGAAATCGTCCGTTTCAGAGATCGAAAGGGAAGAAGCACCGTAGGTAAAGTTACCCCAGAACTCCTTGATCACGTCTTTGTTGAGGGAGGGATGCGCGAGCGCATCTACCCTCCCCGAGAAAACGAAGCTGCCTTCGGTTTTCTGATAGTTTTGCGTATGAAGAAAAATCATAGCAGTACCTCTCTCTCTTTGCTGTTCCGCTATCTTACAGACGGACAGCCTTGCCCGTAGCGATGCTTTCGTAAACGGCGTTCATTGCCTTGATCGTATCCTTATGCCAGGTGAGATTGATCTTCGGCGTCTTCTTCGTGTCGATGCACTCGACGAATTCGTCGATCAGACCGACCCACTCGTCAAAGTAGGTGTACTGAACGGTGTACTTGTTCTCGGGAGAGCCGTTGTGGTAGGTGTTCGGACCGAAGCAGTCGGTCAGGATCGATCCCTCAGTGCCGTGGATCACAAGGTTGACCTCCATACGCTTGGGGAATACCTCCCAGCCGGGACCGGGAACCTTCAGGTGGTTTTCTGCTCTCGACCAGCTCGGGTCAAGCGAGAAGATCACGCCGTTCTTCATGCGTCCGACGACTGCGAGCATATCCTCCTCCTCGATCTCGTGACGCATATTGGGAGCGACCTTTGCAAAGATCACGTCAAAGTCACTCTGCGTGACCTCACGGATCATGTCGAAGATGTGAGGGTGGTCACAAAGCGCACCGCCACGGAACTTCTCGTGGCCTTCCTTGATCGGAACGCGCTTGCCGTAGCTCTTCTCGGGTACGCCTTGCCATGGGAAAGCCCACACGGGAGACAGGGTGATATTCGTTGCGTTGAAGGCGTCCGTCTCACCGACCGCACGGCTTGCCACAAGCTCCTTCATTCTCATAACTACGGGGTTGTGATGGAGCTCCAGCTCGATCTGGAAGGTAATGCCGCTCTCTTCGATGAGCCTTTCCATCTCGGCGTATTCTTCCATATCAAAGGTGGGAACCTTCATGGAAAGCACGTTGATCTTTCTTTC
>JAZNOQ010000137.1:0-3838 GCA_045589215.1 Eubacteriales bacterium | reverse complement strand
ACGACATGGCTACGATCCGACTTGCTCTCGTTCTGATGCTGGGTGAGGTCGTAGTCGGTACGGTCGGCAATGCCCCAAAGCTCGCCCCAACCGAACGGGAAGAGGAACTCGATGTCGGTGGTCGCCTTCGAGTAGAAGCACAGCTCCTCGGGGGAGTGGTCGCGCATACGGATGTTTTCTTCCTTCATGCCGAGCGAGAGGAGGAAGTTCTGGCAGTAGCCTCTCCAATAGGTGAACCATTCGAGGTCGGTTCCGGGCTTGCAGAAGAACTCAAGCTCCATTTGCTCGAACTCACGGGTACGGAACACGAAGTTGCCGGGCGTGATCTCGTTACGGAAGGACTTACCGATCTGACCGATGCCGAAGGGAAGCTTCTTACGGGTGGTACGAGCCACGTTATTGAAGTTGACGAAGATGCCCTGTGCGGTCTCGGGACGGAGATAAACCGTGCTTGAGCTTTCCTCGGTAACGCCGATGAAGGTCTTGAACATCAGGTTGAACTTACGGATCGAAGTAAAGTCACCGCTTCCGCAATCGGGACAGGAGATCTTATGCTCCTTGATGTATGCCATCATTTCGTCATCCGACCAGCCTGCGGGGTTATCGGAAAGCCCGTTCTGGAACGCATAGTCCTCGATGAGCTTGTCCGCACGATGACGCGAGCGGCAGACCTTGCAGTCCATAAGAGGATCGGAAAATCCACCGAGGTGACCGGAGGCAACCCAGGTTTGGGGGTTCATGATGATCGCGCTGTCGAGACCGACGTTGTATGGGGACTCCTGAACGAACTTCTTCCACCACGCCTTCTTTACGTTGTTTTTGAATTCAACGCCGAGCGGGCCGTAGTCCCAAGAGTTCGAGAGACCGCCGTAGATCTCACTGCCTGCGTAAACGAATCCGCGATTTTTGCAGAGGTTTACGATCTTTTCCATTGTTTTTTCACTGTTGTTCATTTTGATTCCTTTCAGGGATACTCCCGAGGTGTCGGAAGTCCCGTTTTGTGATCATTTACGCCGTAGCGCATATTCACATAACATTATAGCACAAGCTTTCTTGAATTGCAAGAGGATTTTTCATTTTTTAAGGCTCCGCCGAAAAAAACACGGCGAAGCCTTTTTTGTATTCAGCTCGGGAATACGATCTCCTCGTAGATCGTGGGAACGATCTTGTTATCTATGGGGAAGAGCGAGAGGTCGATCGAGTCGAACATTCCGCAGTGGAAGGGAACTGCGTAGCGAGCGCCGACACGCTCGACGAAATTCACGCCGTCGCGGAAATTCATATTGTTTCCGACCCCGTTGACGGGCAGGAACACTGCGTAAAGATCAAGGGAGGGCGGGAGGCTTTCGAATACCTTTTCGTTATAGAGCGTGTCGCCCGTTACGTAGTAATTCTTGCCTTCAGCCGAAATGATCACGCCGATCGCGCCCGCGTCCGAATGCTCTGCCTTGACCGCGCGGAAGGTAACGCCCTCCTCGCTCCACGTCGTTCCGTTGTTAAAGAGGACGTAGTTGCAAGACGTGTTCGGGAAGGATGTACGGAGCTGTTGCCAGCTTCCGTCGGGAGCAAGCACGAGGAAGGAGGAGTCCTCACTAAAATAGTGGGGAAGGGTTTCGGGATCGAGGTGGTCGAGGTGATTGTGCGTGACGATCAGAACGTCGGGCTTTACCTTGAGAAAGCGATCGTCTACGGGGATGCGGCGATAATTTTTCGGATTGACCGCCTTGACGCTGTCCGAAAGATACGGGTCTACAAGGATCTTTTTGTTACAGGTCTCAAACAAAAGTCCCGCTTGTCCAAGCCAAGTGATTTTCATGTTTTTCTCCTTTTTTTCGCGGGGAGAGGAACTTTTTGAAAAAAGCTTCCTCTCCCCGTACCCCTCTCTTCAAAAACTTTTGAGGAAGGATTTTGATTTTTGTTTATAAATATCAAGCACTTTCGAGAAGTTCTTGAAAGTCAAGAAAACTTCTTTCAAGAAGTTTTTTGCGGAGCGCGAGGCAGAGCCCCTGATCATCACTCCTCAGGGATGATCGGATAGAGCTGGATGGTGTTGCCGCCGTCGACGACGAGCTCGGCACCCGAGGTGTTGCGCGCGTGGTATGCGAAGTACCAAACGGCATCTGCAATATCGGTTCCGTCTGCAACGTCACCGAGGGGGGTAAAGCGAGAGGGGACCTTCGCGTAGAACTCGGGGTTCTTCTCCCAACGGTCGGTGCGGATCATGCCGGGCAGAACTGCGTTCACGCGAATGTTGTACGGACCGAGGTCAAGTGCGAGGGCACGCATCAGACCGAGCTGACCGCCCTTTGAAGCAACGTATGCGACACGGTTCGGGATCGCTCTGTATGCGGTGTTGGAATTCAGGAAAACGATGCTTCCGCCGCCGTTTTCCTTCATTCGTGCTGCCGCATGCTCGGCGAGGCAGAAGTTCCAGACCACGTTTGTATTGATGACGCGCTGAAGATCGGTGAGGGGGCTTTTGAAGATCTCCATATTCAGACCTTGATCGGCTGCGTTCAGAACGAGAACCGACACGAAGAGCTCTTCGCGGTCGAGATAAGCAAAGAGCTGATAGACTGCCTCCTCGTCAACCGTGCGCTCGTCGAGAATGGAGTTGATCGTGTAGCCGTCGATCCGAACGTTCGGGAAAGCCGCGCGGTAGCGAGCCTCCGCCTTACGGACATCCTCCTCCTTGCGTCCGGTAAAGACAACGTTTTTACCTTCCGATGCAAATTTTTCTACGATAGCGACGCCCGTATTGATGCAAGCGCCCGTGATAAGTGCGATTTCGGTTTTCATGATGTTACCTCTCAGATATGGATCAGAAATAGAATTCGGTCTTTGCGGGACGGATATCGGTAAGCGCGCCCGTGTAGTGGCGGAGATTATGCTCGACGTAGGGATGCTTCAGGCATTCCTCCTCGTTCAGCTCAATGCCGAGACCGGGCTTGTCACCGATCTTGATGCGACCGTTTTCGTAAATGAGGTTTTCGTTCGTGACGAACTTTCTCCACTCAACGTCGCTGTACATGATCTCGAGAATGCAGAAGTTCGGGCAGCAAGCTGCGAGCTGAAGGGTTGCCGCGTTTGCGATCGGACCCGAGGGGTTATGCGGAGCGAAGGGAATGTAGTGTGCCTCTGCGATCGCGGCGATCTTCTTCAGCTCCATGATACCGCCCGCGTGAGAGATGTCGGGCTGGATGTAGTCGCACGCACGGCGGCGGAAAAGCTCGTTATAGTCAAATCTGGTGTAGAGACGCTCGCCTGCCGAGATCGCAACGGGGGACTTTGCGCGTACTGCCTCGAGTGCTTCGAGGTTGTTCGGAGGAACGGGCTCCTCGAGGAACATCGGCTTAAACTGCGCGACCTCCTGTGCGATCTTGATGCCCGTGGGGACGTCAAAGCGGCCGTGTGCCTCGATCAGAAGATCGACCTCGGGGCCGACAGCCTCGCGGACTGCCGCAATGCAGCGAAGCGCCTTGTCGAGATCCTGATTGGAGATCTGAAGGTAGCTCTTGCCGAACGGGTCCCACTTCATCGCGGTCACGCCGCGCTTAACTGCCTCAGCCGCCTTCGCACCGAATTCCTCGGGCTCCTTTGCGCCTGCGAACCAACCGTTTACGTAGATGCGGCAGTCGTCGTTGACCTTTCACCGAGCAGCTGATAGACGGGAACGCCGAGCGACTTACCGAGAATATCCCACAGAGCCATCTCTACGGCTGACAGGGCGGACATAAGCACGGCTCCGCCTCTCCAATATGCGTCTCTGTATATATCGTGATAATGCTTTTCTATCTGTCGGGGGACTTTGCCGATAAGATAATCTCTTATGTGCTCA
>JAZNOQ010000136.1:0-3893 GCA_045589215.1 Eubacteriales bacterium | reverse complement strand
CATATGGTCGTTTGGGGCAGACAGTATTGATCTTAACGGTACCGCCGAGCGGTACAAAACAAAAGCACTTATGGAGCGATTCGAACATAAGTGCTTTTTCTTAAAATACACCGGGGAAGGAGGGTGCTTATGGCGAGGAATACGTATTTGTCGGTCTTGACCTCGAAAAACCGCCGCACGGGCGGAAGATTTTGGGGTCTTTTCAGGATGATCTTCGGTAAGCTCGACCCGATCCTTCTTGCGTGTACCCTTTTTCTGAATCTGTATAGCATCGTGATCCTTTACGGCTCGATCGACGTATTCGGAAAAAGCCGTCTTATGATGCAGGTCGCGATGACCGTACTCGGCTTTCTTATGATGACGGTGATATCGCACCTCGACTACCGCTTCATCGTGAACAGGTACTGGATCTTTTTCCTAGGCTTCTCTGTGGTGCTGCTCCTCGTCACCGCGCTGTTCGGAAAAACGCAGGGCGGCAACCAAAGCTGGCTTACCGTTTTTTCGTTCGGAGACACCGAGATCACGGTTCAACCGTCGGAATTTATCAAAATGACCTTCATCTGCACCTTCGCAAAGCACCTGTCGATGGTGGGGGGATATATCAATCATCCGAAGCATCTCCTCGGTCTTGCGCTTCACGCGGGTGCGATCGTTGGAACGATCCTTCTGTCGGGTGACCTCGGCGTTGCGCTCGTGTACGTTGCGATCATTCTCTTTATGCTTTTTGCGGCGGGAATGAGCCTGTTCTACGATCTCGGACTTGCGGCGTTGCTCGTTGCGGCCTTTCCGTTTCTGTGGGATCTTCTCGGAGAATATCAGCAGGAGCGTATTCTCGTTGGTTTTGATCCCGAGCTTGACCCGCTTGGCAAGGGAATGCAGCCTCTTTTGTCGCGTGACGCGATCCTGAACGGCGGCTGGATCGGTCGGGGCTTCCGCGGTGGGGAGGTCTATGAGATCCTGCCCGCGTCGCATACCGACTTTATGTTTGCGACCGTGTGTGAGAAGTTTGGCTTTATCGGCGGTGCGCTCGTGATCCTTGCGCTCGGATTGCTCGTTTCCCGTATTCTTTACCTTGCGGTAAGTCTGAAGGATGATATGGGTCGGCTGATCGCCGTGGGGGTCGCGGCGATGGTCATCGTACAGTCGATCGAAAACATCGGGATGTGCCTCGCAGAGCTACCCGTTGTCGGTATCACGCTTCCGTTTATCAGCTACGGTGGCTCCTCGATGCTTGCGATCTATCTTCTCTTCGGTGTACTGCATAGCGTTGCGTCACATGGAAAATAATCAAGCGTGCCGAGGCACATCAAAATTTTGTGAGAAAATTCCTCTTCTTTCGGCAAAATATCTATTGACGAAAGAGAGGAACTGTGATATAATAAAGTGATCTGTGAGCATGTGCCCAAAGAGGAGCGCTTCACAGTAAATCGCATAAGAAAAAACGGAGGAACGGAAATGATTCAGACGATGGACACAAAGAAATTCAAGACCGATCTTCTTTCCTCTTTCGACATGAAGTCTGCAGCGGCTGTTGCGGGCGATGCTGTTGCTTTTCCCCTTTCGGGTGATTTTGTTTTAATTCCCAGTTTCTGTGATGTGCACGTGCACTTCAGAGAGCCGGGATTTTTTTATAAGGAAACGATGGAGACGGGATCGCGCTCGGCGGCACGCGGCGGATATACCGCGGTCTGCACGATGGCAAACCTGAATCCCGTTCCCGACAGTGTGGAAAATCTGCAGGTGCAGCTCGATCTCATTGAGAAGGGTGCGTCGATCTCGGTCTATCCGTACGGTGCGATCACGGTCGGAGAAAGAGGAGAGGTGCTTGCCGATCTTGAGGGGATGGCGGACAAGGTTATTGCCTTCTCGGATGACGGCAGAGGAGTTCAGAGCGACGAAATGATGCTTGAGGCGATGAAACGCGCAAAGGCACTCGGAAAAATGATCGTTGCACACTGTGAAGTGAACGATCTCCTCTTCGGTGGATATATCCACGACGGAGCATATGCAAAGGAACACGGCCACAAGGGAATCTGCTCTGCAAGTGAATACGAGCAGATCGCACGCGATCTGCGTCTTGCGAAGGAGACGGGCGTACGGTATCACGTCTGCCACATTTCGACGAAGGAAAGCGTTGATCTGATCCGAAAAGCGAAGGCGGACGGCGTTGACGTAACGTGTGAGACCGCGCCGCATTACTTGATCCTTGATGACAGCGATCTTGAGGAGGACGGTCGTTTCAAGATGAACCCGCCTCTCAGAAGCGCGGAGGACAAGGCGGCGCTGATCGAAGGCCTTCTCGACGGCACGATCGATATGATCGCGACCGACCACGCGCCCCACTCCGCAGAGGAGAAGGGAAAGGGACTCTCGGGCAGTGCGTTCGGCGTTGTCGGGCTTGAGACGGCGTTCTCTGCAATGTACACGTACTTCGTAAAAACGGGGATCATGACGCTTGAACGGCTTGTCGAGCTGATGGCGGTAAATCCGCGCAAGCGCTTCGGCATTCCGATGGGCACCGAATTTACGGTCTGGAATCTCTCGGAGGAATTCACCGTCGACCCGGGCGAATTCGCGACAAAGGGAAGAGCGACTCCGTTTACGGGGATGAAGCTTTTCGGTGTCAATTATCTGACCGTACAAAACGGAAAAGTCGTGTATAAAAAATAAAAAATGATGATATATTAAGCAGTTACTTTCGGAGGTACAGAATTATGGCAAAAAGAACAGATCTCAAGAAAATTCTGATCATCGGCTCGGGCCCGATCGTGATCGGACAGGCGGCGGAATTTGACTATGCAGGCACGCAGGCGTGTCTTGCACTGAAGGAGGAGGGCTACGAGGTCGTCCTCGTTAACTCCAACCCCGCTACGATCATGACCGACACGACGATCGCGGATAAGGTCTATATGGAGCCCTTGACACTTGAATATATTGCGAAGATCCTGCGGTACGAGCGCCCTGACGCGATCGTTCCCGGCATCGGCGGTCAGACCGGTCTGAATCTTGCGATGCAGCTTGAAAAGAAGGGCGTTCTCAAGGAATGCGGTGTCGAGCTGCTCGGAACGAGCTCCGAAAGCATCGAGCGTGCAGAGGACAGAGAGCTCTTCAAGGAGCTTTGTATGTCGATCGGAGAACCCGTCATCCCCTCGGAGATCACCTATAATCTCGACGAGGCAAGGGCGGCGGCAAAGCGCATCGGTTATCCCGTCGTGCTTCGTCCTGCGTTTACCCTCGGCGGAACGGGCGGTGGATTTGCATATAACGAGGAGGAGCTCGTTGAGATCGGTACGAACGCATTCAAGCTCTCTCCCGTACACCAGGTCCTGATCGAAAAGAGCGTAAAGGGTTATAAGGAGATCGAATTCGAGGTCATGCGTGACTCGAATGACCACGCAATCACCATTTGCGGCATGGAAAACATCGACCCCGTCGGTGTCCACACCGGTGACTCGCTCGTCGTAGCACCGATCCTCTCCCTGAACGATCACGATCTGAAGATGCTGAATGACAGCGCGATCAAGCTCATTCGTGTACTTAAGATCGAGGGCGGCTGTAACGTACAGTTTGCGCTCAATCCCGAATCGAGTGAATATTATCTCATCGAGGTCAACCCCCGCGTTTCGCGTTCCTCCGCGCTTGCGTCGAAGGCATCGGGCTATCCGATCGCCCGCGTGACCGCAAAGATCGCAGTCGGTATGGCTCTTGAGGAGATCCCCGTTGCGGGCGGTACTGCCGCGATCGAGCCGAGACTCGATTATATCGTTGCAAAGTTCCCGCGCTTCCCGTTCGATAAGTTCACCAGCGCCGCAAACGTGCTCGGTACGCAGATGAAGGCGACGGGGGAGGTCATGAAGTCGGATCGTAGCCATGTCGTTCTGTGAGCCAAGGAG
>JAZNOQ010000135.1:0-2111 GCA_045589215.1 Eubacteriales bacterium | reverse complement strand
ACATCGCCGTCATCGACTACACGAACGAGGGATTCTCCACGACAGACAAAACAGGAAATCATATCGAAAGTGATAAAGGTTACCGTTGCGTGCTGACGGTTCTGGACGGACAGGTCGTTTTCAGAGATTAAAAACCAAACATTCAAAAGGAGAAAAATTATGAAAAAGGTTGCATTTGTCACTGGAGCAGGCGGTTACATCGGAAGCGAAACGGCACGCACGCTCGCAAGAAACGGTGTCGCAATCGCCGTTTGCGACATCAACGAGGAAACGGTCAAGGCTACGGTTGAAAGCATTGAAGCACTCGGCGGCGAGGCATTTGGACGCGTCCTTGACGTGACCGACCCTGCGGACGTTGATGCAGCGGTCGCCGAAACAGTCGAAAAATACGGAAGACTTGATATTATGGTTCACGTTGCGGGCGGAAGCGCACGAGTCGCAGGACCGGGCACGAAGTACCACCGCCTTGTCGACAAGGAGGACCACGTCATCGACAGCGTTTTGAAGATCAATCTTTACGGTGCGATTTACGCAAGCCGTGCAGCGGCAAGAGTTATGGTCAAGCAGGGCGAGGGTGGAAAGATCATCAACTTCTCTTCCATCATCGGTTTCAACGGCGCCGCGAAGTCGACGGAATACGCCGCTGCAAAGGGTGGCGTCATTGCCTTCACAAAGGCACTCGCGAAGGAGCTTGGTCCTCATAAGATCAACGTAAACTCGGTTGCACCCGGTGTCGTTTGCCGTCCCGACGTTGACGTTACCACCGAAAAGGGTCAGAAGTATGCATTCGGCACGAACTTCCTCGGAGAAAAATGCACCGCTGAGGACATTGCGAACGTCGTTGAATTCCTCGCATCGGACAAGGCTCGTTTCGTAACGGGTCAGGTCTACGTTTGCGACGGCGGCAGATCTCTCGCACTGAAAGGAACCGACTAAAATGAAGGCAATGCTTGTAAATGAAAACAAAGATCTCGTTTGGTCGGATGTTCCGAATCCCGATATCCGTGATGACGAGGTTCTCGTTAAGATCTATGCGGCGGCACTCAATCGTGCAGATCTGCTCCAAAGGCAGGGTAAGTATCCCTCCCCTCCCGGCTGTCCCGAATGGATGGGTCTTGAAATTGCAGGTGTGATCGAAAAGGTCGGTCCCGATGCCAAGGGCTGGAAGGTCGGTGACCGTGTTTGTGCCCTGCTCGGCGGTGGCGGATACGCCGAATACGTGGCGGTCAAGTACGATATGCTGATGCCGATCCCGAAGGGACTTTCGATGGCAGAGGCGTCGGCACTTCCCGAGGCGTATGCGACCTCCTACTTAAACCTCTTTATCGAGGGACATCTCGAAGCGGGACAGACCGCCTTCATTCCTGCGGGCGCAAGCGGGCTTGCATCGGTCGCGATCCCGATGGCAAAGGCGTTCGGTGCGAAGGTAATCACCTCTGTGCTCTCAGATGAGATCGCAGAAAAGATCAAGCCGCTCGGCGCGGATGTCGTCATCAATTCCACAACACAGTGTGTGGAAGAGATCCTCGCAAAGGAGGAGACTGACGGCACGCCCGTAAACGTATCGATGGACTGTCTGTCGGGCGAAACGCTCGGCAAGAGCCTTCCCTATATGGCACGAGGCGGCTATTGGATCGTGATCTCCACCCTTGCGGGAATCGAGACCACCGTTCAGCTTCGCCCCCTTCTGACGAAGGGACTCCATCTTGTCGGCAGTATGCTTCGTAACCGTACCCCCGCATTCAAGGCATACATCCTTTCCGAGCTTGTGAAGAACGTATGGCCGAAGATCGAGGACGGTACGATCAAGCCCTCGATCTACCGCATTCTCCCCATAGAGGAGGCGGTGGCTGCTCATGCGATCCTCGAAAGAGGCGAAAACGTCGGAAAGGTCGTTTTGAGCGTTTGCGATGAATAAGAACAAAACCATTTGGCTCGCACTTCTGACGATGCTTCTGTGGGGCTCGCTTTTCCCGATGGTAAAGCTGGGCTTCTCTGCATATGAGGTCGAAGGAACAGCCGATATTCTCCTGTTCGCAGGAATCCGTTTCGTGATCTGCGGTACTGTCATCTGCATCTTCTCGGCAGTCAGGGATAGGAAGTCCTACCTC
>JAZNOQ010000134.1:0-15740 GCA_045589215.1 Eubacteriales bacterium | reverse complement strand
CTTGGCTCACAGAACGACATGGCTACGATCCGACTTGACAGGCTTCTACGATCGCGACGAGATCCTTTCTATCACGATCGTCGACGGCTTTGGCGAGCTTATTATGGACACGCTCGTAAAGCCCACCCACACGAATAAGTGGAACAAGACCGAGAAGATCCACGGCATCACGCCCGATATGGTCGTTGATGCACCCCTGCTTCGGGATATCATTCCCGAGATCAAGGAGATCTTCGCGAACATGGATCACCTGATCGCATACGGCGTATCGACCGACTACAGCCACATCAAGTACATCTACGACACCGAGGAGGAGCGCGAGGCACTTCACAGTAAGGTGCGCTGCTGTGCGAACGAATTCGTCCGCTATGCGCACGAGCACAGACCCGATGTCGAGCACGCGGCTCTGATCAATGCGATGGAATGCTTCGGGATCGAATGGGACGGCGTGCCGCATTCGTCGATCGCAGACACCTATGCGTGTATGCGCGTGTGGGAGAAGCTCTTCCCGCATTACTATACCGAGCCCGCCGCAGTGGTAGGCGCAGAGGGGGAAGCAAATGGGTAATTCGATGTTTGGGCTTGACCGTGTCAGCTATCACGACGAGGGACAGAAGCTCCTTTGCACGGTTTACAGCACTGCAGAATTGTCGGTGCTTCGCAGCATCCTTGAAGGAGCGGAGATCCCGTATCTGTTGAAGGAGAGAGGCGCGGGAAGCGCGTCGAAGGTCATCATCGGCTTTTCGATCTGCGGGACGGACGTGTTCGTTCCCGAATCGGTTTATGAGGAAGCAAGCGCGTTGATCGCGCCGCAGGACGGCGAAGAGGCGACGCCTGAAGAGGAAAAAGAAGAATTATGATGCAAAAAGAAGTCATTCTCTGTAAATACGGCGAGATCGTCCTGAAGGGTGCGAACCGAAAGACCTTTGAGGATCAGCTCCTGAAGTCGATGCGATACAGAGCAAAGCATTACGGAGAGTTTGAGATCTACCGTGCGCAAAGCACGATCTACATCGATCCGAAGAACGATGCGTGCGATCTCGACGGAATGTTCGAAGCCGCACAGCGTGTGTTTGGAATCGTTTCGGTCTCCCGCGCGGCGGTTTGTGAGAAAAATATTGACGCGATCCTCGAGCTTGCGAGGACCTATCTCCCGCCCCTCCTCGAGGGGAAGCGCACCTTTAAGGTCGAAGGAAAGCGCTCGGATAAGAAATTCCCGCTTGACTCGATGGATCTCGCGCGCGAGGTCGGCGGTGCGGTGCTCGGTGCGTGTCCCGATATCCGTGTGGACGTCCACCATCCCGAAACGGTCGTGAAGATCGAGATCCGCGAATACGGCGCGTATCTTTCACCGGGGCAGGTCAAGGGCGCGGGCGGTATGCCCGTCGGAACGAACGGCAAGGGCCTTGTCCTTTTGTCGGGCGGAATCGATTCACCCGTTGCGGCGCATATGATGGCAAAACGCGGCGTGCAGATCGAGGCGCTCCATTTCGAATCCTTCCCATATACCTCCGAGCGCGCGAAGGAGAAGGTGATGGATCTCGCCGCGCTCGTTGCTCGGTATTCGGGCAATATGCGTGTACACGTTGTGTCGCTTACACACATTCAGGAAGAGCTTGTGAAGGCGTGTGACGAGGAGTATTTCACGCTTCTCCTGCGCCGTTATATGATGGCGATCGCCGAGCGTGTTGCGGAGCAGAATGACTGCAACGCGCTGATCACGGGTGAGAGCGTCGGTCAGGTCGCGTCACAGACAATGCAGGCGATCGGCGTTACGAACGACGTGATCAGAAAGATCCCCGTATTTCGTCCGTGTATCGGTATGGATAAGGAGGAGATCGTGCAGATCGCAAGAAGGATCGGCACGTTCGAGACCTCGATCTTACCGTATGAGGACTGTTGCACTGTCTTTACGCCGAAGCATCCGAGAACGCGTCCCGAGCTTTCGAAGGTGCAGGCAGAGGAAAATAAGCTGGACTTTAACGCGCTCGTCGAGGAAGCACTCTCGACCTGCACGACCGAACTGATACGGGCAGAGTTCTGAACGTATCGCACGAAAAGGAGCAGAGAGAGAGAATTATGTATCATCATATGAAGATTGCGGGCTGCGAGAGAGATCTCCCGCTTTGCCCTTTGAACGATGAGCTTATGATCGCGGGCTTTATCATTTTCGGTGATCCCGAGCTGTGTACGGCGGCAGGGCAGGCGCTTCTCGATCGGGCGCCCGAATACGATTACATGATCTCCGCCGAGGCAAAGGGAATTCCGCTCGTGCACGAGATGGCACGGCTTGCGGGTAATCAGAAGTATTTCGTTGCGCGGAAGGCACCGAAGCTTTATATGCGCGACGTGCTTGAGGTGAAGGTCAATTCGATCACGACCGCGAGAGAGCAGAGGCTCTGCCTTGACGGCTATGACGCCGCATTGATGAAGGGCAAGAAGATCCTGATCATCGACGATGTGATCTCGACGGGTGAATCCCTCCGCGCGCTTGAGGTCCTGATCGAAAAGGCAGGTGGGGTCGTTTGCGGACGTATGGCGATCCTCGCAGAGGGCGACGCCGCTTACCGCACCGATATTACATATCTTGAGCGTCTCCCGCTCTTCAAAAACGATGGCACACCGCTGAGCTAAGAATTATATACTTCCGTAGACCGGAGTACGCATATCCCCCAAAGCTCCTCTATTTCAAAAGTTTTTGAAGGGAGGGGTGCGGGGAGGGAAAACTTTTGTCAAAAAGTTTCCCTCCCCGCGAAAAAGATCATTAACTAACATCGAAAGGCTTGGATGAATAAAATGGCACAATTTTTGACTGCAAATGACAAGCGCACCTGCTACTGTGCAGAGCTGTCGGAAAAGAACATTGGCGAACGCGTATGCGTGATGGGCTGGGCGCAGAAGCAGAGAGACCTCGGCGCACTCATTTTCATCGATCTGCGTGACCGCACGGGTATCGTGCAGCTCGCATTTGATGACAGCACCGATAAGAAGATCTTTGACGATGCGTTCTCGGTTCGCGCAGAATTCGTCCTGATGGCGAAGGGCGTCGTTCGCTCGCGCGGTGAAGGAGCGATCAACACGAACATTCCCACGGGCAAGATCGAGATCTACGTGGACGAGCTGAAGATCCTCTCGACTGCACAGACGCCTCCTTTTGAGGTCGTTGAGAATTCGAACGTCAACAAGGAGCTTCGTCTCACGCACCGCTCGCTCGACCTGCGCCGTCCCGATATGCAGAGAACCATTATGGCACGCTCGCAGATCGGGAAGATCGCACGCGATTACTATGCGGAGAACGGCTTTGTCGACGTTGAAACGCCGATCCTCGTAAAGCCCACGCCCGAGGGCGCACGCGACTATCTTGTGCCCTCCCGTGTACATCCCGGTAAGTTCTACGCACTGCCGCAGTCTCCGCAGATCTATAAGCAGCTCCTGATGGTTTCGGGCTATGACCGTTACTTCCAGCTCGCGCGCTGCTTCCGCGACGAGGACCTTCGTGCGGACAGACAGCCTGAGTTTACCCAGATCGACACCGAAATGTCCTTCGTTGTGGCAGACGACGTTATGCGGATGCACGAGGGCTTCCTCAAGAGAATGTGGAAGGAGTTCCTCGGCATCGAGCTTGAGGGCGATTTCCCGCGTATGACGTGGAAGGAAGCGATGGAGCGATACGGCTCGGACAAGCCCGATACGCGCTTCGGATTTGAGCTTCGCAACCTTTCCGACGTTGTTGCAGGTACCGATTTCGTTGTATTTGCAAGCGCACTCCAGAACGGCGGCTCGGTCCGCGCGATCAACGTAAAGGGCGGCGCGTCCTTCTCCCGTAAGGAGATCGACAAGCTCGTTGATTTTGTCAAGACCTACCGCGCACGCGGTCTCGCTTGGTACAAGATCGCCGAGAACGGCGACGTTTCTTCCTCCTTCGCGTCGAAGCTCGCCCCCGAAATGGTGACGGCGATCGTCGAAAGAATGGAAGCTGAGAACGGCGACCTCATTCTCGTCGTTGCCGACAAGGACAAGGTCGTATTCGACGCACTCGGTGCACTCCGCTGTGAATGCGCGAGAAAGATGGGGCTGCTCAGGTCCGATGACTATAAGTTCCTGTGGGTCGTCGAATTCCCTCTGCTCGAATACAGCGAGGAGGACGGCAGATTTTACGCGATGCACCATCCCTTTACCGCACCGATGGATGAGGACCTTGAGTACATCGATACCGATCCCGGACGTGTCCGTGCGAAGGCATATGATATCGTCCTGAACGGCTATGAGCTTGGCGGCGGTTCGATCCGTATCCATGACCAGGAGATGCAGAAGAAGATGTTTGAGGTGCTGGGCATGAGCCTCAGCGAGGCGGAAGCAAAGTTCGGCTTCCTGCTTGAAGCCTTCAAGTACGGTGTACCGCCCCACGGCGGTCTCGCCTTCGGCTTCGACCGACTTGTGATGCTTGCGCTCGGCATCGACGATATCCGCGACGTTATCGCCTTCCCGAAGGTGCAGAATGCGTCCGAATTGATGTCGAAGTGTCCCGGGGTTGCAGATCCGAAGGACCTTGAGGTACTCCATATCGCGATCACAGAGGCAGAAGAGGAATAAGCACCTCCTCCAAAAAGCGATATAACCCTCCCTTTTCCTGAAAAGTTTTTGAAGGGAGGGGGGGGGGAGGGAAAGCTGTTTTCAAAAAGTTTGCCTCCCCCCGAAAAAAGAAAGGGAAAACTATGCCGGAGCTTCTTTCGCCTGCGGGCAATTTTGAAAAATTGAAGGCGGCGCTTCTGTACCGCGCGGATGCCGTTTATCTCGGCTGGAACCGCTTCGGTATGCGGGCGGCGGCAGATAATTTCACGACCGAGGAGCTTTATGCGGCGTGTGCGTACACGCATGACCGCGGAAAGCGGCTTTATCTCACAACGAACACACTTCCGCGCGGCGAGGAATATCCCGCGCTCGAGGCGTTTTTCAGGGAGCTTTCGGCGTGGGACGCATATCACCGCCCCGACGCTCTGATCGTTGCCGATCTCGGTGTAATGCGGCTCGCACAGCGTGTCTGTCCCGAGATCGAGATCCATATTTCGACGCAGGCGTCGATCATTTCGCCTGTCGCCGCACAGGCGTACGCCGAGCTTGGCGCAAAGCGGCTCGTGCTTGCGAGAGAGCTGCAGTTCGATGAGATCCGTGCGATCCGCGATGCGCTTTCGCCGTCTGTTGAGCTTGAGGCGTTCATCCACGGCTCGATGTGCGTGGCGTTCAGCGGCCGCTGTCTTCTTTCGCATCACCTCACGGGGCGAGACGCAAACCGCGGCGCGTGTACCCAGCCCTGTCGATGGAATTATAAGATCGTCGAGGAAAAGCGCCCAGATGAGGCACTGCCGATCTATGAGGACTCAGATCAAGGCACCTTTGTGCTTTCCTCGAAGGATATGTGTATGATCACCGAGATCCCGCGCCTGATGCAGTCGGGTATCGACTCCTTCAAGATCGAGGGACGGATGAAGAGTGCTTATTATACCGCCGTTGTGACCAACGCCTACCGAATGGCGATGGACGCATACGAAAAGAACCCCGCGGGCTACGTTTTCGATCCCGCGTGGTACGCGGAGCTTTGCAGCGTATCGCATCGGGATTACGGAACGGGCTACTACCTTGACGATCCGATGAAAAACGCACAGCTTTGCACCGAGATGGGATATATCCGCGAGAAGGCATACCTCGCGACCGCGCTTGAAACGGACGCCACCGCTCTTCCCGCAGGACTTGTGCTCGAAAATGAAAACGGACGGCTCGTCCGCTTCGTACAGCGCAATAAGGTCTCGGCGGGGACTGTCGGAGAAATCATTTCCCCCGGAAAAACGGGACGTGCATTTCAGGTCTCCGAGCTTTATACAATAGAGGGGGAGGCGATCCCGGCGGCTCCTCACCCCTCGATGGAATTCTATCTGAGAGTGCCCTTTGCGGTTTCTCCGGGAGATATTATGCGCGCGGGAGGAGACGCTTAAAGCGTCCCACGGCTCCGTGTGCAATCGTTCACGGAGGAAACGCGCGTGGAGCTTCTCAAGGCGCTTCTGTTCGGCATTCTTGAAGGAGTGACCGAATGGCTTCCCGTCAGCTCGACGGGGCATATCATATTACTTGACCGTTTTTTACAGTTAAACGTGGGTGAGGAGATCTCGCCCGCATTTGCTAAAGCGTTTTCTGAGCTTTTTCAGGTCGTGATCCAGCTCGGTGCGGTGATGGCGGTCGCACTGAAGTGCTTTGATCGCATCAGTCCCTTTTCGAAGGGAAAGACAGCAGCGGAACGGCGGTACACGCTTGCGCTTTACGGAAAACTCGTGCTTTCGGGAATCCCTGCGGCGCTTCTCGGGCTCGTCGGTGACCGTGTTATCGAGCATTTCACGGGGAAGGATATCGACGCGTGGCTTTATAACGGTACAACGGTTGCCGTGATGCTCATTCTGTACGGCATACTGTTTCTGATCCCCGAAGGT
Source organism: Eubacteriales bacterium (assembly GCA_045589215.1). Classification (GTDB taxonomy): domain Bacteria; phylum Bacillota; class Clostridia; order Oscillospirales; family CAG-272; genus JAZNOQ01. The sequence goes on along the minus strand of JAZNOQ010000134.1, from coordinate 9,261 downwards.
CGTCTGCCGCACGTTCAGGAGCCCGTTACCGAGATCCACGCGGTCAGCGCGGGGAAGGCGTTTCTCATCGGATGCTTTCAGGCGCTTTCGATCATTCCGGGAACGTCACGTTCGGGTTCTACTATCCTCGGAGGAATGCTCCTCGGGCTTTCGCGCCCCGTGGCGGCGGAATATTCCTTCCTCCTCGCGATCCCGACGATGGCAGGGGCATCGATCTTGAAGAGTGCCGGATTTGTTTCCTTCGTCAGAGAGACGGGTGTTTCGGTTCCGCCGTATGCGTATTTCGTGCTTTTGATCGGCTCTGCGGTCGCCTTTCTTGTTTCGTGCTTCGTGCTTGATTTTCTCGTGGATTTTGTGAAAAAGCATTCCTTCGCACCCTTCGGCATCTACCGCATCCTGCTCGGGGCGGCTGTGCTTTTCGGTTGCAGGTGACGAGTGAAGCAGGGGTGTTACCCCTGCACCTGACTTGAAAACTTTTTAAAAAAGTTTTCAAGACTTTCAAAAACTTTTCCCGAAAAAGAAACAGAAAAGGTAGCAAGAACTTCCTTTTTAAAGTTTTTTGAAGATTCTCAAGAAACTTTTTGCAAAAAGTTTCTTGGGCGGGGCTTGGGGCAGAGCCCCATAAAAAGGAGCGATATGGCAGAAGAACGCATCAGGATCCCGTATCCCGTGTTGGTTGAAGGGAAATATGACCGCCTCCGATTGCTTTCGGTAATTGAAGCGGATATATACATGACCGACGGCTTCGGGATCTTCAAAAGGGAAGAAAAGAGAATGCTCCTCCGTGCGCTTGCGGAAAAAACGAAGATCATCGTTCTCACCGACAGCGACGGGGCGGGAAAGGTCATTCGCTCGCACGTCTCCTCCTTCATACCGAAGGACAGGCTGATCCCTCTTTACGTGCCGCAGATCCCCGGAAAGGAAAAACGAAAGACCGAATTTTCGAAGGAGGGCTTTCTTGGAGTAGAGGGAATGGAGCGAACGCTTCTGCGTGAGCTGTTTTTGCCCTACCGCGCGGATGCAACGGAACGCCCCGCGGACGCTCCGAGGATCACGAAGACCGATCTTTATTCGGACGGCTTTACGGGCTCTGAAAACAGCTCGGAGCGCCGCGACCGTTTCGCACGGCGCATCGGACTTCCCGCAGGGATGACACCGAACGCGCTTCTTTCGGCACTCAACGTGCTGTTTACCTATGACGAATACAAAAAAGCGGTCAATGCCGCAGCGGAAGAACAGGAGGCGGATGCCGGATGAGTGAAAATATGAAAAGGCCTACGCCGAAAAAACGCAGGGAGTCGAACTGTGACACCTGCGAATTTTACGATTATGACGAGGAATACGAGGAAAACGTCTGCATTATGAAGCTGGATGAGGACGAAATGGTGCGTTTCCTCTCGGGAAATACGAGTTATTGCCCGTATTACCGCTATTATGACGAATACAAGAGCGTGCAGAAGCAGATCTGACACGCGACGATATAAAAACAGGATAAGGAGGAGCGTGTGTTTTTTTCAAAGGAAATCGGACTTGACCTCGGAACCTCGTCGATCCTCGTGTACGTGCAGGACAAGGGGATCGTTGTAAACGAGCCTTCGATCGTTGCCTATGATACGGCAACCGATAAGATCATCGCATTCGGGCTTGAGGCACACAATATGCGGGGAAGGACTCCTGAAAACATTCAGGTGATGCGCCCGCTGAAGAACGGCGTGATCAGCCGATACGATATGACCCTTCGTATGATCGAGTATTTTATGCACAAGGCGTGCGGAAATATGTTTTTTCAGCCCGGTGTGACGATCTGTGTGCCGTCGGGCATCCTTGACTCCGAGCTTCACCTGCTCCGCGAGGCGGCGAAGGAGGCGGGTGCGAACCGTGTACATTTCCTCGAGGAGCCCCTTGCCGCTGCGATCGGTGCGGGCATTGACGTTACCTCTCCGAACGGTCATATGATCGTGGACATCGGCGGAGGCACGACCGACGTTGCGGTCGTATCGGTCAGAGGTGTCGTCGTCTCGCAGTCGATCCGTATTGCGGGGGATAAGTTTGATGAGGCGATCGCGCAGTACGTGCGCAGAAAGCATAACGTGCTGATCGGCGACCAAACCGCAGAGGCGGTCAAGCTGCGCGTGGGCGCGGTTTATGAGCATAAGAATACGAAGGAGATCGAGGTGCACGGACGCTGTCTCGTGCAGGGTGTCCCGAAGAGCGTGAAGGTGAATTCGCGTGAAATTCTCGAGGCACTGATGGATCCCATCACGGCGATCATCGACACGATCTGTGCGGTGGTCGAGCGCGTTCCCGCAGGACTTGTGGAGGACGTGCTTCGGAACGGTATTACACTCACGGGCGGCGGCAGTATGCTCTACGGCTTTGACCGTCTGATCGAGGACGTGACGAGGATCAAAACGCGTATGGCGAAGGATCCGATCTCGTGCGTTGCCATCGGTACGGGACGTGCGCAGGAGATCGGTGATCTCCCTGAAACCCCGTCGGGGCTCAGGAAGAGCAAGCCGCAGGGCTGATCGAAGCAAGGTAGGAGGATATGATGAAGGAATACGTGGTATCGGGCTACGAGCCCGCAAGATTTTTTGAATTCTTTGAGGATATTTGTGAGATCCCGCACGGAAGCGGAAACGAAAAGGCGATCTCGGACTACCTTGTGGCGTTTGCAAAGGAGAGAGGGATCGAGTGCTACCAAGACGAAATTTATAACGTTCTTTACCGCATTCCTGCGACAGAAGGGCGCGAAAATGAGCCGTCGGTGCTTCTGCAGGGACACACCGATATGGTTTGCGAGAAGAACGGGGACACTGACCACGATTTTCTCACCGATCCTTTGAAGCTTTACGTTGACGACGAGGGAAAGCTCCGCGCAAAGGGAACGACCCTCGGCGGAGACGACGGCGTTGCGGTCGCTGCGATGATGGCGGCGGCAGACGGATTGATCGAGAGCCATCCGCCGCTCGAATGCCTCTTTACGGTCTCCGAGGAGGTCGGACTCGACGGTGCGAACGGCTTTGATTATTCGCGCATACAGTCGCGCATTCTCCTCAATATGGACAGCGAGGAGGAGGATGCCGTGATCGTCGGCTGCGCAGGCGGCGTGAGAAGCGATATTCAGGTCATGCCCAAATGGCAGAGGCGCGCGGGCACTGCGATCGAGATCACCCTGAAGGGACTGAAGGGCGGTCACAGCGGCGAGGACATCAACAAGGGCAGGGAGAACGCAAATAAGCTGATGGGGCGCATCCTCCTTAAGTGTAGAGCTTTGACCGACCTGCGCATCTCGTCGATCGCGGGCGGCTCGAAGGATAATGCAATTCCGCGTGAATGCGCGGCGGTCGTTGTTTGCCCGAGGGCAGACGCGGATCGCGTGATCGCGTGTGCAGAGGAAGAGATCGGTGCGATCGCGAAGGAGCTGTCTGCGGATGATGCGGGCTTCGTCGGTACGGTCGTACGGGTGAAGCGTAACGCGCTTCCCGCGCGAATGGCTGACCGCGTAACGTCGGAGAGAATGATCACTCTTCTCGGCTCGGTTCGGAACGGTGTGCTCAAAATGAGCTACGGCGTCGCGGGCTTTGTCGAGTGGTCGCGCAGTCTCGGTGTGATCGAAACGAAGGACGACGTGATCCGCGTGGTCTTCTCAAGTCGCTCGTCGATCGAGTCCCAGCTTGACGCGTCGATCGCAGAGCTTGATGCGCTCGCACATCTTATTGGTGCAGAGATCACCCACCACGGCAGATACCCCGGTTGGGCGTACAGCCCCGAGTCACCGATCCGCGAGAAGTATCTGCGCGTTTCAAAGGAGCTTGGTATGCCCGCGACGGCACGCGTGATCCATGCGGGGCTCGAATGCGGCGTGATCGCATCGCACCTCCCGGGGCTCGACGCGATCTCGTTTGGCCCGAACCTTTCGGATATCCATTCTCCCGAGGAGGCACTTGACCTTGCGTCAACCGAACGCTTCTTTAGGAAGCTCGTCGCGTTGCTTGCTTGAATACTTAAATATAAAAATGGCTGAGCCAACGGCTCAGCCATTTTTTGTGTGTTACGCTTCGGTCGCGTCACTGTTCCTCGCGTGACTCAGGAAAGCCTGTGCCTTCGGGGACTTCGGGTTCGTGAAGAATTCCTCGGGGGAGGCATCCTCCTCGATCAGTCCGTCTGCGAAGAAGATGATGCGGTCGGCGACATTCTTTGCGAATTCCATTTCGTGTGTGACGACGAGCATTGTGCGTCCCTGATCCTTCAGCTCGCGGATCACGCGAAGCACCTCACCCGTCAGCTCGGGGTCGAGTGCGCTCGTCGGTTCGTCAAAGCAGAGGATCGCGGGCTCTTGTGCGAGTGCGCGCGCGATCGCAACGCGCTGCTGCTGACCGCCCGAAAGCTGCCAGGGGTAGTTGTTCATTTTATCGGAAAGTCCGACACCTGCGAGAAGTGCCTCGGCGCGCGCTTTGTTTTCTGTAAGCCCGTCCGCGATCGCCTCGCGTCGCTTTCTTCCGAAGGGAACCGTCTCTCGGATCTTTTCCTTCGTGCGAAGCTGAAGGGGAAGGTAGACGTTCTCAAGCGCCGTGTACTGCGGGAAAAGGTTGAAGGACTGAAATACCAGCCCAAGCTTCAGCCGCATTGATCGGATCTCTGCGGGGGTGTATGCCTTCGCGGCGTCGAAGGAGAAGCCGCCCGCGATCTCGATCGTGCCCTCGTTTGCCATTTCGAGGAAGTTCAGGCAACGCAGGAAGGTGGTCTTGCCGCCTCCTGACGAGCCGAGAACCGCGACGACCTCGCCCTCCTCCATCGAGAAGTCGATGCCGTGAAGCACCTTGGTGCTTCCAAAGCTCTTTTTCAGGTTTTTGATTTCAAGAAAAGCCATATCGCACCTCACACCTTATAATAGGAGAGCTTCTTCTCGCAGTAGCGGAAGAGGAGAGTGAGTGCGCCGACAAAAATGAGGAAGAATACGCCGATGTAGAAGAGAGGCCAGACAAGTCCGTATGCAAGGAAGGACATTTCGTTGATGTGAAAGACCTCTGCAACGGCGATCACGCGGGCAAGGGAGGTATCCTTTACGAGCGTGATGACCTCGTTGCTCATCGGAGCGAGGATGCGCTTGACGACCTGCATCAGAATGACCGTGAAGAAGGTCTCCTTCGCCGTCATACCGAGCACCTGCGCTGCCTCATACTGTCCGCGCGGAATGCTTTCGATGCCGCCGCGGTAGATCTCGGAGAAGTAGCAGGCGTAGTTGATCACGAATGCGACGAGCGCCGCTGTGAAGCGTCCGTTTTCGCCCCCGAAAAGCTGAATGCCAAAGAGCATTCCCGGGACGTAAAACACGACGAAGAGCTGAAGCATCAAGGGCGTTCCGCGGATGATCCACACAACGGTCCTGCACAGCCACGAAAGGGGCTTCCACTTCGACATTGAGCCGAAGGAGATCACAAGACCGAGAGGAAGGGAAAACACGAGCGTCAGGAGAAAGAGCAGACAGGAAACGCCAAAGCCCTCAAGAAGCTTTAGGGTAATTGACCAAAAATCCATTATTTGCTTCCGATGTTTTCAATCAGGTCGTTCTGGAGATTGTACTTTTCAGCGAGAGCGGCAAGGGTTCCGTCCTCGGCAAGTGCCTTGATCGCCTCGTTGATCTTTGCGGTGAAATCACTGCCCTTACGGCAACCGATCGCATAGACCTCGGACTCGGGCTCTACCGCATTGTTGATCGAAAGCTCTGCGTAGTCACCCGTGCCGACCATAGCGCGTGCCATCTGATAGTCGATCACGGCAAAATCTGCATTGCCCGTGCGGACCTCAAGAAGTGCAGCTGCCTGCGACGTGAAGGTGGTAACGTTGTTTTTGCCCGTGAGCGTAACGGCAAGAGCCTCACCCGACGAGCCGCCCTCTGCGACGCCCTTCAGACCGTTCAGGGATTCCTTGGTGCTCAGCTCCTCGAGACGGCTTGCCTTCGTGATGAGGCATTGACGGTTCTCAAGATAGGAGTAGGTGAAGTCAACGTATTCGGTACGTGAAACGCCGTCCTTTTCCTCACCGTATGTAAAGCCGTTCCAAATGACGTCGATGACGTTACCGTTCAGCTCTACGTACTTGTTCGGCCAGTCGATGACCTGGAACTTTGCCTCTACGCCGAGCTTTTTTGCAACTGCCTTTGCAAATTCGGTGTCGAAGCCAATGAGGTTGCCGTCGGCGTCAAAATAGTTCATAGGTGCATAAACCGTGATGCCGCAGACGAAGTAGCCCTGCTCCTGGATCTCTTCCCAGTCGGAGGTCTTTCCGCAGGAGGAGAACATCAGCACCGACGAAAGGGTGATGAGAAGGGCAAGCATGAGAGTGAAAATACGTTTCATGATAATAATTCCTTTCTTTTACTGCTTTAATAAGCTAAAGTGTACGTTGCTATTATACTACATTTTTTCGGTTTTGTAAAGGGGTTTTTGAAAAAAGTCCTCATTCTCTTCAAAAAAATGTGTTTTTCGTGAGAAATCTGTGGAGAATATGAAAGTGTGATTGACAAACCTGCGTTTTTTTGTTATAATTATAATAGGCTATTTTCTGCCACTGTTTTTTTGAGGCGCAAAACAGAAAACAGAGGCGGCTCTCGCTTCGATGCGGAGGATCATCCGCAAGCGACAGAGCCGATTTGTACCGCTGTCAATATCTCGGCGGTACGGATTGAAGGAAAGGAAAGGTCAACAGAGGTATGGGAAAATATTTCGGCACAGACGGCTTCCGCGGGGAAGCAGGCGTTACGCTGACCTCCGATCACGCCTATAAGATCGGGCGTTTTCTCGGTTGGTATTACGCAAAGGACGACGGGCACAAGGTGCGTGCCGTCATCGGAAAGGATACGAGACGCTCGAGCTATATGTTCGAGTACGCGATCGTTGCGGGACTGACCGCTTCGGGCGCGGATGTCTATATGCTGCACGTGACGACGACGCCGAGCGTGTCGTACGCGGTCATCGGGGATGACTTTGACTGCGGCATTATGATCTCCGCAAGCCACAATCCCTTTTATGACAACGGCATCAAGCTCGTCAACAGCAAGGGAGAGAAGATCGACGACGCGATGATCAAGGAGATTGAGCTGTATCTCGACGGGAAGTTCGACGAGCTCGGGCTCCCCGAGACGGGTATTCCGTATGCAACGGGAGCGGATCTCGGTCAGATCGTCGACTATGCGGCGGGCAGAAACCGTTATATCGGTTACCTGATCTCGCTGTCGCGGTATTCCTTCCGCAATTTCCGCGTGGGGCTTGACTGCGCGAACGGAAGCTCGTGGATGATCGCGAAGAGCGTGTTCGATGCGCTCGGTGCAAAGACCTACACGATCAATGCGAGCCCCGATGGGCTGAACATCAACAACAACGCAGGCTCGACGCACATCGAGGTGCTTCAGGCGTACGTTCGTGAGAACAGCCTTGACGTCGGATTTGCGTTTGACGGAGATGCGGACCGTTGTATCGCCGTCGACGAAAACGGAAGCGTTGTGAACGGCGACCACATTCTTTACGTGCTGTCGCAGCACCTGAAGAAGAATTCCGGTCTTGTTCACAATACCGTCGTCACCACGATCATGTCCAATCTCGGACTTTATCGCGCGCTTGACGAGGCGGGCATCCGTTACGAGCAGACCACGGTCGGCGACCGCTACGTGTATGAAAATATGCAGCAGAACGGTTACTGTATCGGAGGCGAGCAATCGGGGCATATTATATTATCAAAGTACGCAACGACGGGCGACGGAATTCTGACCGCGATCAAGATCATGGAAGCGATGATCAGCGCAAAGCTTCCGCTTTCGAAGCTGACAGATCCTGTGAAGATGCTTCCGCAGGTAACGAAGAACATCCGCGTAGCCGACAAGAAGGCGGTTCGCGAGAATGCCGCAGTAGCGGAAAGCGTTTCGTCGGTCGGGGAACGCCTCGGAAGGACGGGACGTGTTCTGCTTCGCGAAAGCGGCACCGAGCCTGTGATACGCGTTATGGTAGAGGCTCCGACGAAGGAGATCTGCGATGCGTACGCGGAGGAGATCGTCGAGGTGATCCGCAAAGAGGGTCTTGCGTAAGACCGTCCGAATTTTCGAAAGGAGTACGGTATGGCTTTCGAGCAACTGAAAATCACGTCACTGTATCACTATCCCGAGCATTCGCTCGCGTCCCCGTATCTTTCGGGCTTCGAATATCCGTGGGAGGCACTTGACGGGCTGAAGGATTTTATCCGCACGCTCGGAAAGTCCCTCCCCGAAGCGGAATACGACTGCCTTGGAGATGACGTTTACGTCGCAAAGACCGCGAAGGTCGCGCCGACTGCCTTCATCGGCGGTCCGTGTATCATCTCGGACGGCGCGGAGATCCGCCACGGTGCGTTCATCCGCGGCAGTGCGATCGTCGGTGCGGGAGCTGTGGTCGGAAACTCGGTCGAGCTGAAAAACTGCATTCTGTTTGACGGGGTGCAGGTACCGCATTTCAATTACGTGGGAGACTCGATCCTCGGCTACAAGTCCCATATGGGGGCGGGAGCCGTTACGTCGAACGTCAAGAGTGATAAGACCCCCGTTGCGGTCAGCTGCGCGGGTGACAGACTTGAGACCGGGCGCAAAAAGCTCGGTGCGATGCTCGGCGATTTTGTCGAGGTGGGCTGCAACAGCGTTCTCAATCCCGGAACGGTGATCGGCTCGCATTCGAACGTTTACCCCCTGTCCTCGGTGCGCGGATACGTCCCGGGGAACAGCATTTACAAATCGCGCGGCGATATCGCAGAGAAGCGAGAGAGCTGACGCGTTGCGCCTCAAAACATAAAAGACAGAAGATCCTCCTACAAATCCTGGGAAAAAGGATAGCGCCAGACCGTTCGGGGACGCAAAAGCGAGCGGTTAACGAGGAGAGAAGTGATCGAAGCCTTCGGCGGGTGCTTCTCCGGTGAATGAGACATCGTTAAAGCAGGGCAAATATGCGGGCAACCGCAAAACAAATCCTGAAATTCTCTGAACATATTGCGGCAGCACAGCCGTTCCCGAAAAACACACAAGCGGGAACGGTTTTTGTGCGTGTCCGAAATTTTGATGAAAGGGAATGGATGGAGCCGTGGGGCTTCCGATTACGGGAGTCTTTTTTCTTGCGCGATCGCGCTCCGCGGCTCCTCCGAAGGATTCACTTATGTGTGGAATTATCGGATATACGGGGAGCGGTGACGCGCTCCCGAAAATGATCAAGGGACTCTCCGTACTGGAATACCGCGGCTATG
>JAZNOQ010000133.1:0-5043 GCA_045589215.1 Eubacteriales bacterium | reverse complement strand
ATCGACCATATGGTTCACCCGTCCTGAGGCGGATAAGCGGAAGGTGCTTATCAGCGAAATACGCGCCCTCGCTTCGGAATGCGAAGAGGCGCAAAATGCGCTGATCGGGATCGCTGACCTTCAGAAGTCAAAATACGCATCCGACACCCTACAGGAAGAGATCCTCTCTTTGAAGATCGGGGCGGTGCTTTGTGCGGAACATCTGAAAAGCACGGATCAAGAAAAGCTTGACAAGCTTTCCTCTTCCGTAAAAAAGCTCGAAGCATATGAGAGATCAAGCGATCGCCTCAAAAGCATCGGGATCCGTCTCTCGGTCGAGCTTCTCCCGCCCTTCCTTGAATTTCTCTACTCCCTTCTCAAGGATGATACTGCCACACACCTTGAAGTCTCCGACGTTCGCCTCCTCCTTTCCGAAGTGCAAGCGTTCCGCGAAAGACTCAGGCTGGCAGTAGAACCGTTAACGAAAAAACGTACAGGAGGCACAAAAATATGAAACGATACGTTCTTGCGCTCGACCAAGGGACCACAAGCTCCCGCTCGGTCCTTTTTGATCTGTGCGGCAACATTATCGCCATGTCACAGGAGGAAACAACGCAGTATTTCCCGCACGAGGGATGGGTTGAACAGGATGCCGAGGAGATCTGGCAAAAGCAGCTTCGAACGGCACGAACGGTCATTCGAAAGGCGAAGATCCGCCCCGATGAGATCTCCGCAATCGGTATCACGAACCAAAGAGAGACCGTCGTTGTATGGGACAAAAAAACGGGCGTGCCGATCTGCCACGCAGTCGTATGGCAATGCCGCAGGACCGCCGAGGAATGCGACAGACTGAAGGCTGATCCCGAAAACGAGAAAATGATCCGAGAAAAGACCGGACTGCTCATCGATCCCTATTTCTCCGCGACAAAGCTTCGCTATATCCTCGATACTGTTCCGAATGCAAGGGCACGTGCCGAGAGGGGCGAGCTTCTTTTCGGAACGATCGATTCATGGCTGATCTATCGCCTCACGGGTGGAAGATCACACGCGACCGATTACTCCAACGCCGCACGAACTCTCCTTTTTAATATCAAAGAGTGCAAATGGGATGATTCCCTTCTCGCGTTCTTCGATATCCCGAAAGCGATTCTCCCGAGGACACTTCCCTCCGCAGGTTTTTTCGGAGACAGCGACGAGGGGCTCTTCGGCGTAAAGATTCCGATCACGGGTGTTGCGGGCGACCAGCAGGCGGCGCTCTTCGGACAGTGCTGTTTCTCGAAAGGCGATGTCAAAAATACATACGGAACGGGCGGATTTCTTCTTATGAACACGGGAGAAGAGCCGATCCTTTCGAAAAACGGACTTCTGACGACGATCGCGTGGGGCATCGGTGACAAGGTAAGCTACGTTCTTGAGGGCTCGGTTTTCGTATCGGGTGCGGGTGTACAATGGCTTCGCGACGGCCTCGAGCTCTTTAGGAATTCATCGGAGACCGAGACGATCGCACGGTCGGTACCCGATAACGGCGGCGTTTATCTCGTCCCCGCTCTCACAGGTCTCGGCGCGCCCTATTGGGATCCGTACGCACGCGGCACGATCACAGGGCTGACGCGCGGAACAACGCGCGCACACATCGTTCGCGCAATGCTTGAGGCAATGGCGTATCAGACCGCCGACGTGCTGAAGCTGATGGAGCGCGACGCAGGTGTTTCCCTATCCTCTCTCAAGGTAGACGGCGGTGCGTCGGCAAATAATTTCTTGCTTGAGTTTCAGGCAGATATTCTGAATGCCGAGGTTCTCAGACCTTGTTGTATTGAGACCACGGCACTTGGAGCCGCAAATCTTGCCGCCCTCGGAGCAGGATGCTTCTCGTCACTTGAGGAGCTGCAGGAAAAGCAGCAGCTCGACCGCACCTTCACGCCGAATATGACGGAAGAAGCTCGCGCGACTCTGCTCCGCCGCTGGCACAAGGCAGTCGACCGATCCCTCGATTGGGTCGAGCACACGTAATATAGAAACCTAAAAAACGGGTGGGTGAAACGCCTTTCGGTGCTTCACTCACCCTTATGTTTGTATTTAACACGAAATAATTTCTATCGAAACGTTCAGTTCTTTCTTCGCAGTCGCAAAATACATTTTATAATTTCCGTTACGGTTTGCCGCAATTTTTTGTGCATCGCAGATCGTTCCGTCCGTTGTATAACGGCAGACCCATCCGTTATAGGAAACGCTTAAGCTGTTTTCTGTTGCCACAATCTCGGGATGAACCTCCCCATCAAAGTAAAACGCAGGAAGCGTATACGCAACATCACCGTCGCCTGTTACCTGTATCTTTACTCCATCCGAGTTGACCGTATACTTTGCAGTAACGTCTGTTCCCCACGCAAAGTGAGAGCAAAGCGTGGCATATGCAGAGTCGTCATCGCTTGATGAATCCACGATCTCATATTTTGTATCGGAAGTCGTCGCGAACTCCCACTTTTCGTCGCCAAGAATACCGGGAGCAAGAGAGAACGCAAACGGCTCATCAATGTTCACGCAATATTTCGGGTCCTCAGGACACGGAACGGACATACAAATAGCGGACGGAGCATCTTCGCGATGCACTCTGCCAAGACCGCTTGCGTCATAATGGGGATCCCCATCCAGATCAAACTCAAGCCCGTACCCGCCTGCCTTCAGGAAAAGCTTGTGGAAATGATGAGACGTCGCAAATACCGTAGGCTGATGATCGGGAACGTCACACTCCAAAATGGAATCATCGCAGAGAAGATACGCGGCGTACAGATTGGATGCCGCTGTGATCATATACTTATCGAAGTATGCATATTCCTCACAGCCAAACTTGGTTTCGGTCGGAAAGCGATTCTTAATATGCAGAACCGGATCCATCGAAAGCCACTTCTCGGTAACGCGAAGTGCCCGATGGATCGCTGCCTTGAATTCACGGACAAGCGAGGTGTTTCCTTCCTTTGCATATCTGGACGCCTCATATTCAAACACGGCAATCATCCACGGCTCATTGAAAATATACTGATTGCTTCTGCCGCCAAATGCGATCTCTCCGTTCGGCGACTGCATTTTTAGCGTCAGAATACCTGCACGCTTTATGGCATCGTCGATCACCTTGTAATGACATCCTCTGTATCCCGCCTTCAGAAGGAGCGAGAAAAGACCGCGAGGACCCATATCATATAGGAAAGGATGATGCGTTTCGCTATGAGCGTCCATATACATCCCGTTTTCATCTAGCGACGGAATCTGCGTAGCCAGCTGTCTCTCAATAAACTCTTCAGATTCACAAAGCCCCATTTTCATTCTGAAAAATTCACTGACTGCTGCGAAAAGTGCCCAATTTTTCGCTTTTGATTTAGAAGAACGGACAGCTCTGTTGTAACAAGTCATGGGGTTAAATTGGCGAAGATGATCCTTCCACCGTTCGATCACGGACGGCTCAACGACACCGCTCTGTTCAATTTCGGAAATACAACAAATGATCTCTCTTATAGAAAAATCGTTTGCCGCCTTGCGCGTTGGCATCGTCGCACAGCAAAATTCCATCATTTCGAGAAACAGAGGCTTTAGCCGTTCGCATCTGCCGTGTGCGATCAAAATACCAATGTTCGACGTGAGACGCGGAAAGCCGTGCTCAGTCAGTCCGTCACGCTTCACATCGTCAAAATAACGTTGGATATGTTCATCCGTATATCCGGAAAGCGCACGCTCCATCAGTTCAATATATTTTTCTTTCATAAAGACCTCCGAGAGTTAAAAGCTCAAGAAATGCATTGTTATTATATCATATACCGTTTGTTTTTTCAACATCTTTTTTCAATCAATCTAAAATTTCGCTCTGAGTTCGAGGATTGACAAAAAATACAGGAGGTGATATAATACTTTTACGGTTGATGTTATTTTATTATGGCGAGAAAGGAAAGCGACATGAAAATTGACAAGCAAATAATAGGCGGAAACATTGAAGTGTTAGAGATCGACGGCGACTGCGTCAAACTAAAAAACGAGCTGCGCGATACCCGTCCCGACAGGGATTGGTTTTATTGGGCATTCCGCGTAACGGGAGCGGCAGGGCGAACCATCACCTTTGAATTCCCCCACAAAAATCGTGTCGGTTACTTTGGGGCGGCAGTCTCCCACGATCAGATCCATTGGAATTGGACGGGAAAGAGAAAGATAACCGTTCTCGATGACGAATCACGGATCGAATCCTTTACTTATACCTTCGGCGAAGATGAAAACGAAACGTATTTTGCTCACAATATGGTCTACGTTCCTGCTCGTTTTGAACAGTTTTGTGCCGCAAACGGGCTGAAAATCGAGGAGCTATGTCTTTCAAACAAAGGACGAAGTGTTCCCTTCACGCGTTTCGGCTCGGGTGAAAAGAAGATACTCCTGACCTCGCGCCATCACGCCTGCGAAAGCACGGGCACTCATGTAATGGAATCCGTTTTTCAGTCCTTCATTGACGATCCGTTAGAGGGATACGAGATCGTTTGTGTTCCCTTCGTAGATTACGACGGTGTAATAGACGGTGATCAGGGAAAGCACCGCCTGCCTCACGACCACAACAGAGACTATCCCTTTGACGAGAGTGAGAGTCTGTACACCACCTGCGCCGCGATCCGTCGGTTTGCCGATGAGAATTCGGTTCTGTTTGCCTTCGATTTTCATTCTCCCAAGCATCTGGGAAAGATCAACAATAAGGAATCTATCGTGTACAATATGGAAGAGGACTTGCCCCGTTTCCAGCGCTTCGCAGAAATTTTCCAAAGCAAGATCACCGAGGGCTCCATTCCCTACGATCCCGTGAATGACGTGCCTCCCAACACGGGTTGGAATCAGGATACCAATGAGACCTTCGCACGATATCTTTCAAGAAAGCCAGAAAACCATCTTGCCTTTACCTTGGAAACGCCTTATTTTGGCGAAAAGGACAGAAGCGCCGTAGTAACCGAGGATTCGATGCGCGAGCTTGGCAAGTGCTTTGCAAATGCGGTGAGAGATTATATTCAAGAGATCGACGAATAAAACGGGGGGAGTTCCACA
>JAZNOQ010000132.1:0-4722 GCA_045589215.1 Eubacteriales bacterium | reverse complement strand
ATGAAATATCTGCATTCCTTGGTGACGATCGCTTTGCGGGAATCAAATTTACCTCCAACGATTTCTTTACCCTCGAACAGTGTAAGAGCAAATTTCCTGACAAGCTTGTTTTCAATGGATACGACGAAATGATGCTTTCGGGACTTGCGATGGGTGCAGATGGCGGTATCGGAAGCACTTATAATTTTATGGCTGACAAATTTGTCTTGATAAGAAAGCTATTTTTGGAAGGAGAGATTGACGAGGCAAAGCTCATACAAAATGAGGCTAACAAAATCATTTCTGTGCTTTGCAAGATTGGTGTAATGCAAGCTGAAAAAGAGGTTATGAATCAGCTTGGTTTTGATTTCGGTGATTGCTTACCGCCGTTTTCAAAAATCAGCGAGGAACAAAAGGCATTGATTGCCGAGAAAATAATGCCTTTTATAAAAAACGGCATTTGACGGAGAGGTGTTGAAAATGGTTGTGGAAAAGGCGATAGCGGATTATACAGATTTCAGAATTCCGGGGTTAGTCGTAACAGAGAGCGGTACGCTGCTTCGATATTGTGAATGCCGCCGTTCTCAAAGTGATCTGGCTGTTATTGATATCAAGGTCAGTAGAAGCGCAGATAATGGAAAGACATGGAAAACGGTTCTTTTGATAGAAAGCGGCGGTAATACGCTGTCTAATCCCGTTATGTTTGTTAACGAAGAAAAGCTTGTTTTTCTTTATTGTAAAAACTATAAAGAGATATGGAAATGTGTAAGCACGGACGACGGTAAAACCTTTGGCGAAGCCAAGCGTGTGGATTTTGAGAACAGCGTTGACTTTTTTTACAATGTTGTAGCGGTGGGCCCAGGGCACGGAATTGTCCATAAAGGAAGACTTTTGGTGCCAATCTGGTTTGCATATAACAGGCAAAATGAAAAGGCGCATCGCCCGTCCTTTATTTCCATGCTCTATTCCGATGACGGTGGCGATCATTTTCGCGTTGGTGAAATTATTCTTAAGGATATACTTAAAAATCCCAGCGAGTGCGCACTTGCTATCACCGCAGAAAATGAGGTCCTGATATCAATTCGTCATGAAGGCGAAATAAGAAAGCGCGGCTTGGCAAAAAGTGCTAACGGCATCTCTGCATGGAGAGAGCTTCACTTTGAGGAAAATCTTTCTGATCCCATATGTATGGGAAGTATGACGCACCATAATGGCAGGATATATCACTCAAATTGCGATTCTGTTCACGAAAGAAGAAATTTAACAGTTAAAATATCCAATGATTGTTTCAAGACTTGCCACAATATATATGTTTCCGACATCGGTGGCTACTCGGATATAGCAGTATGGGATGACAAGCTCTTTATCCTTTATGAAAAGACCGTTTTAACAGAAAGTAAAGCAATTAAACCGTTTGAATTGTTCTTTGAGACCATAAGCCTGCCAAAGTAAAGGCATCAACACACAAAAGCTAATATTTTTCGGACAAAAGACTGTTGTCCCTATTATATCACACTCATTTGGTGTGTTCAAATAGGGACAACTTTTTTCATATATTTTCCTGTTTTACTGTTTTATGACGCCTTTGCCATGGGAATATTTGCGGCATTTAACATGTTTTCGATAAATATTCCATATCCCGTAGTTGGATCATTTATAAGAACGTGCGTAACCGCGCCCACGATCTTGCCGTCCTGAATGATGGGGCTTCCGCTCATCCCTTGAACGATACCGCCGCTCTTTTCGAGCAGGCGTGGATCGGTGACCTTCACGGTGAAGCATTTGCCGCCCTCGGCTTCCGAATGAATGTCCGAAAGCTCGACCTCGTATTCTCCGATGCCGTTTTCGTCAAGCGTTGAGTAAATTGTCGCTTTTCCTGCTTTGACCTCATCCTTTTCACCGACGGGGATCGGCTTACAGCGCCCGTCGCACACCATTTTTTCGGGCATCTCCGTGAGCGCGCCGAACATTCCGAGGTCGGTGTTGCCGAGAAGCGTGCCGAGCTTGTCTGCGGTAAAATACCCCTTCAGCTCACCGGGCGTTCCCGCCTTGCCGCGTACCACCTCACTGACCGTGACGTCAAAGATCGTTCCTCGCGTCATCGGGATGAGATCGCCTCGCGAGCTGTTACAGATGCCGTGTCCGAGCCCCGCGAAGAGATAACTGTCGGGATCGACGAAGGTCACAGTGCCAATGCCCGCACCGCTGTCGCGGATCCACATCCCGCTTTTGTATTTGTTGTCAAGATCGGATCTTTTTGGCGTGACCGATATACACAGCGTTTCGTTTCCGCGCCGTATCTCAAGCGAAAGGCATTTGCCCTCGGAGGCTTCCACCGCACTCGTAAACGCTTCGGCATTTTGTATATCCTCGCCGTTACATTTCACGATGCGATCGTTTTCCTTCAACCCCGCATCCTTCGCGGGGGAGTACACCGTTCCGTTTTCGCTGACGTCACAAAAGCCGACCACAAACACCCCGTCGGTCATAAAGCGAATGCCGAAGGGCATACCGCCGGGGCAAAGCATTTTCGGCGTTTCGGCGGCGATCGGCAGAGCCGCAAGCGAAAGCGTAAGAAGAAGCACGAAACCAATTGCGAGCAGTCGGCTGAGTACGTTCCCCGAAGCTTTTTTTCTACTGATGATTTTATTTCCAATACTGCGTTGCATGATTTTTTGAACCAAACCTTTCCGTTTCCGCATTTGCGGATGCCACACTTTTTACTTGCGGTTCGCCGACTTTTCGGCCGCCGCTATCTCTAATTTGCTCCAAAGTCGCCTCTTTCATAAGTAACAAAATTTTTGATAGAAGGCAATATTCGCGCTGTATTCCATCAAATCGAATTTCGCTTTCTTGAAAATTTGCGTGAATTCCTGTGTACTTTTTTGCGGATCTGTGTTATAATATGCTTGAAACATCCAAGAAGGCGGCTCGAATGAAGAAAAACGAAAAAAAAGAAACGGCAAAAACGCCGAAAAAAGCAAAATCAACACGCCCCCGTACATCTCCGCATCGATATCCC
Source organism: Eubacteriales bacterium (assembly GCA_045589215.1). Lineage (GTDB taxonomy): Bacteria > Bacillota > Clostridia > Oscillospirales > CAG-272 > JAZNOQ01. The sequence continues at coordinate 1,721 of JAZNOQ010000132.1, read as the reverse complement.
GTCTCGGAATGTGCGGATGACGCCGCGCGCTTCCTTGACGTGATCTACCTTTGGAGCGGGCTTGCCCGAAAAGAGGCGACGGGTGAAGGACCGCTGATCGGAGTGCTTGGCGAAAAATCGCTTCATTCGATCTTAAAGCGCTTCATCACCGAGGACGAGTCGGCATATGAAGTGCCGATCCGCACGCGTGACGGGGAAGTGATCCACAAATACGTTGCCGATGTGTGTACGGAAAACAAAATTTTTGAAATTCAAACAGGCGGATTTTATCCCCTCATTCCGAAGCTCTCTTATTATTTAAGTGAGACCGACTACGACGTAACGGTCGTGCATCCCATCCCGATGATCCGCTATAAATCCTGGATCGATCCCAAGAGCGGAGAGCTGAAAAGCCGCACACGCTCTCCGAAAAAAGGGCGCGCGGAGGACGCGCTGCGGGAGCTTTTCTGGATCCGTGAATATTTAAGCAGTCCGCGCCTGCACGTGACGCTTCTGTTCCTCGAGGAGGAGGAATATCGCTTTCTTGACGGATGGAGTTATGACAAGAAACGCGGTTCAAACCGCTGTGAGCGCGTGCCCGTCTCTCTGCTTGGTCGGGTCGATCTCATGTCGCGCGAGGACTATCGGGCGTTTTTGCCGCCCGAGCTGCCGTTGGAATTTGTCGCGTCAGAGCTCGGCACACTCCTCGGACTGCGCGGCAGGGCGGTGTACAGCGCGCTCAGGGTATTTCTTTCCCTCGGATTTTTCGAGGAGATCGGAACGCGCGGAAGAAGCGTGCTCTACCGCAGAACCGACGGATCTTCCGACTCTTCGGACGGTGACACCCTCTTATAATGCTTGCAAAATACATCCGCGTTGGCATTTCCAAAAAAAGAAGCTCTTATTTTACATAAAAAACAAAGATTATAAAGCCCGAAAGGAGACGTCGTATGGAAATCAGAAAAAGAATGATACCGAAGTCCAGAAAAGGAGGCACGATCAACGGTGCGATCGAGCGTGAATTTATTTTTTTCACGGTTGCCTATAATCATTATCGTGACGTCAGCGATTCCATCGAGCACGCGGTGCGTGACAAGGAGGAGATGCATGAGTGCGAATGCGTGCTGTGTCTGCCCGAATCCTACCGCGACGACGGAGAGCCAACCCCGCTGATCCTCTCGTGCCACGGTGCGGGCGGTCGCGTATCCGAGAAAGAGGATCTGATCGGCGGCGTTCAGTATTCGATGAGCTGTATCGACAGAGGATACGCCGCGCTCGACATCTGCGGCTCGGAGCCACACGGGCTCACGATGGGCTGTCCCGAGCATATTTTCGCGCTTTATAAGGCGTATCGGTATGCCGTAAAGCACTTTAATCTGTCCGAACGCGTACTGCTGACGGGCGCGTCAATGGGCGGACACGTCGCGATGAATTTCGCAAATACCTTCCCAAGTATTGTGCTCGCCATTGGGATGTTCTATCCGCGTCTCAACATGGATGGCGTGACTGTGGACGGTCACTATTGCATCGGTACGTGGGATAAGATCGAACGGAAGCCCGGGCATACAATGAACTCGCGCGAGCGCATCACCGAGATCTACCGCTTCCCGACGGAGGAATGGTTTGAACCGAACACGATCGGCTTCAATCCCTACCGCACGCGCTCGTTCGTAAACGCGGAGGGAGATCGCGTGGTGATCCCGCCCTGTCCGATCAAGATCTGGCAGGGAACTGCGGATACG
>JAZNOQ010000131.1:0-5528 GCA_045589215.1 Eubacteriales bacterium | reverse complement strand
CTCACAGAACGACATGGCTACGCTCCGACTTCAAGGCAAGCCCCGAATCGATGCGAGCGGCACTCGACGTTGCAAAATCGCTGGTCAAAAAACAAGGTGAGGGTCGCCTCGTTGCGGTTCTCGGAGATATGCTTGAGCTCGGTGAGACATCGAGCCGTCTCCACGAAGAGGTGGGAGAATACGCAGCGAAAAGCGGAGCTGCGATGCTATTTCTGTTTGGTGAAAGGGCGGCGCGAGGTCTTGCACACGGCGCAAAAATCGGCGGTGTCTGTGCGGATAAGATCTTCACATGGGACTACGCCGATTCCCCCGAAGAGATCGCAGAACGGATTTTGTCAGAGGTGAGACGCGGCGACGTGATCCTCGTAAAGGCAAGCCGCGCTATGAGAGCAGAGCGCATTGGAGAGATCCTTCGGGAAAGACTTACTTCATACTGAAATATGACGAATCATACATAAAGCCTTGCACCCAAACGGAAAGGTGCGAGGAGTAAAGAGCTGATAAAGCCTTGATCTCGGACCGTCCGAGCAAGGCAGAAGCGCGAATCGCGCGTCAGAAGTTCCTTTAAACGAAAAAGGAACGGGGAAAGCAACACACCCAAGGTTGCCTGACACGGGAAAAGCGGATCTTCACAATGCCTGTGGGGGGATCCGCATCGCGGACAGCTCCTTACTCCTGACACCTTTCCGAAACAATGAATGCGAGAAAACGGAAAGGGGAAAGAAATGAACCAAGAAACGATCCTTCATATGACACTGCTTCTGGTTGCGGCAGTCGGTGCCTTTCTCCTGACGTTCGGCTTTATGAAGCTTCTGCTTCCGAGACTTTATCGATACAAGCTCAATCAGCCGATCAGCATTTACGCGCCGAAAACGCACATCGGGAAGGGCTCGACGCCGACGCTCGGCGGGCTTTCCTTCGTAGCGGGCTCGACCGTTCTGATGATCCCGATCTCGCTGACCTTCATCCTACTCGGCAAGGGACGCGAGCTTCTACCGCTCGTCTTTACCTTCGGGCTTGCGCTTCTGAATGCGGCGATCGGATTCTTTGACGATTACCAAAAGCTCGTGAAAAAGCACAACGTGGGACTGAGAGCCTGGCAGAAGCTTCTGCTTCAGCTCATCGTCGGTGCGATCTACCTCGTTCTGATGATCGCCTTCGGGGAAGTCAACACGGTGCTTTATATTCCGTATTTTAATTTCACTTGGGACCTCGGATACTTCACCTACGTCATCGCACTTCTCCTGATCACGGGAATGGTGAACAGCACGAACTTGACCGACGGTGTTGACGGACTCTTGTCGTCGACGAGTGCGGTGTGCGCTTGCTTTTTCATCGGTGCCTCGTTACTCCTTCAGGATGCGGTAGTCTCGGTGCTTCCCGCACTTCTTCTTGGTAGTATGATCGCGTTTCTTCTGTTCAACGCGCATCCCGCGAAGGTGTTTATGGGTGACACGGGCTCGCTCTTCATCGGCTCTCTGCTTGTCGGAACGGCGTTTCTGATGGGAAATCCGCTGATCATTCTTGTTGCGGGCGGTATCTACGTTGTGGAGACCGCATCGGTCATCCTGCAGGTCGTCAGCTGTAAGCTGATCCGACTCGGACTGCGTAAAACGCGTTTCTTTAAAAGAACGCCCATTCATCATCACTTTGAAGATAAGGGGTACACGGAAAATCAGATCGTCGTATCCTCTACACTCGTAGCGTTGCTCTTTTCCTTCCTTGCCTATCTTGGAGTTGTCTGACGTATGAAGAACAAGGATACGAAGGAAAGGAAAGAGGGGCGCGTCAAAAGCTCCTTTCGGGAGCTTCGGGAACGTATAAAGCAACAGAGCGACCGTTTCCTCGAAAAACGTGTCGCGCGGCTGATGAAGCAGGACAGGGCGCTCCTCGAGCCCCTCACGGGGGATGAAGAGCGGGAAAAGCCGTCGATCCTGATCCGCGGAGGCGTGGACGGATGGTTTCTCTTATTTGCCATTCTTCTTCTGTGCTTCGGTGCGATCATGAGCTACAGCGCGAGCTCGGTATATGCACAGGCGGAATACGGTGATTCGATGTACTTTTTCAAGCGCTATCTCTTCTACGTGATCGGCGCGGGACTCTTCACAGCGATCCTCGTCGCCATCTGCACGCCGCAGATCTGGAAGGCGATCGGCATCCTCATCTACGGTGGCTCGATCGTGCTTCTCCTGCTCGTGCTTGTGATCGGCTCGACGGGCGGCGGCGCACAGCGATGGATCGACCTCGGCTTTTTCACGATCCAACCGTCCGAAATCGCGAAAACGGGCGTCGTAATGATGCTTGCTCTATATCTTGGTGCGCACGAAAAGGAAGTGACCTCGGTCTCCAAATGGGGAGGGAGCTTCAAGCACGGTGTTCTGATCCCCGGTGTCATCATCGGTGCGGTGGTCGCGCTCGTTATGCTTGAAAAGCATATCTCGGGTATCATCATCATCGGTCTCATCGGTGTTACGGTCATGGTCATCGGCGGTATGCGGATGAAATGGTTCGGCATCCTTTCGGGGATCGGCGTAACGGCGGTAACCCTGCTGATCGCGATCTTCCCCTATGCACAGAAGCGCGTGATGTCCTGGATCAACCTCGAGAGCGATCCGCTCGGCGACGGATGGCAGACCCTGCAGGGACTGTATGCGATCGGCTCGGGGGGACTCTTCGGAGTAGGACTCGGCAACAGCCGACAGAAATACGGCTACGTTTCGGAGCCGCAGAATGATTTTATTTTTTCCATTATTTGCGAGGAGCTTGGCTTTATGGGCGCTCTCCTCACGATCGTGCTGTTCGGATGCCTCGTTTTCCGTGGCTTTCAGATCGCGGCAAAGGCGCCGAACCGATTTTGCGCCCTCACAGTCTACGGACTCAGCTTCAAGGTCGCACTTCAGACTATTTTGAACATTGCGGTCGTTACAAACTCAATGCCGAACACGGGTATCTCGCTTCCGTTCTTCAGCTCGGGCGGTACCTCGCTTGCACTTCAGGTGCTTGAGATCGGCATTATATTATCCATATCACGCTTTTCAAGTCAGAAAAAGGCGTAAGGAATTTGAAGAAAAGTCGGATTCACAAGAAAATCGGGCGGGAATATTATATTAACAGGACATAGAACAGACGGAGGACAAAGATTTATGCGCGTACTCATGACCGGCGGCGGAACAGGCGGACACGTAAACCCTGCAATTGCGATTGCAGATCTTATCAAAAAGAATATCCCGGGTGCCGAGATCGCCTTCGTGGGTACCGAGCACGGTATCGAAAACAGACTTGTACCGCAGAGCGGATACGCGCTTTATCACGTCAACGTGTCGGGCTTTAACCGCAGACGTCTCCTTTCAAAGGCGAATCTGAAGGCGGCGATCTGCGCGCTTACGTCTCCCTTTGAGGCGAAGAAGATCATAAAGGAATTCCGCCCCGATCTCGTGATCGGAACGGGCGGATACGTGAGCTGGCCTCTGATCGTCGCGGCATCCCGTATGAATATCCCTACGATCGTGCATGAATCGAATGCAACGCCCGGGCTTACCGTAAAGAAGCTTCAGAAGTATGCAGACGAGATCCTCGTTAACTTCAGCGAGACCGCAGAGGAGCTGCCCGAGGCAGACCGTGTGATCCGCGTCGGAAATCCTCTCCGAGGGGATTTCGGAAGATACAACAAGGCTGACGCGCGCAGAGAGCTTGGCATCCGTGACGACGAGGTATTTATCCTTTCCTACGGCGGCAGTATGGGTGCGGAGAAGGTCAACGGCGCGATGCTCGACGTTATGCGTGACTATGACTGCACGAACCGCTCGGTCCTTCACTTGCACGCAACGGGTAAGATCGAATACGAGGAGAGCATGCGTCTCTTCCGCGAAGCGGGACTTGAGGGAAGCCCTCGCATCCGTATGCAGGAGTACATTTACGATATGCCCCTCCAGATGGCGGCAGCGGATATCGTCGTATGCCGCGCAGGTGCAATGACGCTTACCGAGCTTGCAATGATGGGAAAGGCAGCGATCCTGATCCCGTCTCCCAACGTGACGAACAACCATCAGTATAAAAATGCGGCGGTGCTTGCAAAGGCAGGAGCGGCTGTGCTTGTGCCCGAGAAGGAGCTTACAGCCGAGCGGATCGTTTCGGAGGTCCGCGCGCTCGTTGAAAATACCGAAAAGCGCAGAGTGCTTGAAGCACGTATCCGTAATTTCGCGGATGCAGATACGAGCAAGTGCGTGTTCCGTGAGCTCGTTCATCTTGTCGGTGACAATCGCCTTTGTCTGTCCGAGGAGGACGAAAAAGCACTCGGCGAGGCTGTTGCCGTACTGTAACGAAAGGAAGGACGCGTGAACGGTTCTCAAAGCCATATGAATGGGCATAGACGCGGAAGCGTGATCCTCCTTCGCGTTTTCATTTCGCTCGGTGCTGTGCTCGGTGCTTTTCTTGTCATACGCCTATTGCTTCTCCTTGTTCCGATCAAGGAGATCACGGCTTCGGGCGGGACTTACTATACCGTTGAGGAGCTGTGCGATGCGGCAGGGCTTGAGAGCGGAGACCGAATGTTCGGCTTTTCTCGGTCGCGTGCCGAAAAGAAGCTGCTTTCGGAATGCGGACTGCTTTCGGACGTTCGCTTCAAGCGAACCCTCGGCGGTGCTTTAACGATCGTTACAGAGGAGAAGGAGAGTGACTTTTACGTCAACGTGTCGGGTACGTATTGTCTGCTCTCGCGTGAAAGCTTCTGTGTGCTTCTTCAAAGCGAAAGCACCGATCGCTTCGCGGAAAACGGCTTTTATGAGATCAGCCTGCCCGACGTCCGTGTGGCATTTCTTGGAGACACTCTCGAATACGGCGACGAGAAGGAGAACGAATACGTCGGGATCCTGCTCGATGCGCTCGATGCGTCCGCGCTGTCGGGGCGCGTGACGGGTATTCGTGCCGCAGAGCGGTTTGATCTCTCGGTGATCATTGACGGAAAATATGACGTCTCTCTCGGAAGCGTAAAGGATATCAAGGACAAGCTCGACTATTTCACGGTAATGGAGAATTCGGATGAGACCGATATTTTCAGCTCGGGATCCTGTGCCGAGATCGACCTGTCTGTTCTGAGCGCACCGACCGTGCGCGCGGTCGATGCGATCGACGATAAGATCTCTGTGGGATAATTTGTAATGAATATGAATTTTGCGGTCTGTTTTGGTCATTCGTGACGAAACAGACCGCTTTTTTAGGCTCTGAAATTGTGAATTTAATGTTAACTTTTTCTGCGCGTGGTTGAAAAATTCGCCGTTATATATTATTATATTAATATGTGATTGCAGTGTAGGTCGTTGCGTCGGATTTTTGCCTTTTTCGGCATTTTTCCGTATCGGCGGCGGATCGAAATCAAAAAGGAACGTAAATTTGGAGGAAACCAATATGACTTTTGAACACGATGAGAGCATGGAATGCGGCGTTAATATTAAGGTGATCGGTGTCGGCGGCGGCGGCAACAATGCGGTCAACCGCATGGTGGAGAGCGGCGTCAAGGGCGTCGAATTTAT
>JAZNOQ010000130.1:0-7702 GCA_045589215.1 Eubacteriales bacterium | reverse complement strand
ATTGTAACGTATGTGGAGCAGGCAGAACGCCCGCGGATCACGAGTATGACAATAACTGTGACGCAGACTGTAACGTATGCGGAGCAGGCAGAACGCCCGCGGATCACGTTTACAGCAACGCTTGCGATGCAGACTGTAACGTATGTGGAGCGACGAGAACGCCCGCAGACCACGATTACGACAACGACTGCGACGCAGAGTGTAACGTATGTCATGCTGTAAGGGAGGGCGTAGGACACGACTACACCGTTCCGAAGAAGGACGAAACGTACCACTGGAACGAATGCGTTTGCGGCGCGATCGACGAGACGACGAAGGAAGCGCACGTTTACGACAACGAATGTGACGCGGTCTGTAACAACACGGCTTGCGGCAACACGAGAGTTGCCCCGCACGTTTACGACAACGCTTGTGACACGGACTGCAACAATGAAGGCTGTAACAACGTGAGAGAGATCACGCACAGCTACACCGTAACGGGCTCGAACAACCTCCAGCACTGGATGCTGTGCTCGGTCTGCGAAGCACCCGACGAAAGCACGAAGGAGCTTCACGAATTCGGCGAATGGACGGTAACGGGCAGCATGCGCTCGAGATCCTGCGTTTGCGGTTATACCGAAAGCGAGAAGGTTCCTGTCGATGCTCCCGAAACCACGGCACCCGAATCGGAGGACACTACGGCAGATCCCGAGGGCGACGTAACCACCGAGGCGGTTGATGACGTTACGACCGAACCTGTGACCGAGCCCGAGACCGATCCTGCAACTGAGCCTGAGACCGATCCCGAAACCGAGCCCTCGGACAATGAGACCGAGGAACCGAAGAAGGACGGCTGCGGGTCTGTTATCAGCGGAACGGCGGCGCTTGTGGCACTTGCCGTGATCCTTCCTACGGCGGTTGCTGTTAAAAAGAAGGACGAGGAATAATTTCCCCGTTTCCAAAAGGTAAAAAGAATACCATAAAAATTGGGCTGAGTCATTGACTCAGCCCTTTTTGACTTTGCGGAATATTTGATTTAGCCGAGCGACGGATCGCCGAATATCTCGTCCGTATAGACCGAGCCGAGGAATTTGCCGATGTCGGTGTTGTCGACTATCTTATCCTTAAACATATCAGTGCCGGGACCAATCGCAAAAACGGGAACCTTTGCGTTCGTGTGATCATCCGAGGTGTAGGAGAAGGAGCCGTCATCGTTGAGCGTAAGACCTCCGCATTCATGGTCTGCGGTGATGACAAGCGCGGTCTCGGGGTGAAGGAGAACGAACTGTATGCAGTAGCCGATGACGTCATTATAGCGCAAAATGCAGGTCTGCATATCATCAAGATCGTTGTTGTGCGATTCCTTATCGATGTACGCCTCCTCGATCATTGCGAAATAAGTCTCGCCCTTATTTGCAAGGGTGGAGAGGATCTCGCGCGTTTCGGGGAGAAGCTGCGGCTTGTTGTTTTTTACACTCGTGGCATACAGAAGGTTCTTGTCCTTCGATCTCAGCTGATCGATCTGACTTTGCAGGATCTCGGTCGCTTTTCTTGAATTGTAGTGGCAGAGGAAGCCTGCGGGCGTAGCGCCCGTGATGACGTCGGTGGTCAGAACGGCGGTCTTTGCGCCCATTTTTGAAGCAAGCTCTCTGACGTTCTGGAGCTCTTTGTTTCTGTGGTCAACGCCGAGGTAGCTGTTTTTGGTTTTATATCCCGTTGCGAGAGCCGTTGCGGAGGCGGCAGAATCGGTGTAGCCGAGAGACGCCGCGCTTCCGCCGTAGGGGAAGGTCGTGCAGGTTCCGACGTTTTCGAGGTATTCCGCGAGGAAGGTGTCGCTGCGCTTCTTGTAGGTGTAATCGATATGCTTTTGCCCCATTCCGTCTCCGATCAGGAGGAGGGCGCTCGTTGCTTTTTTCGGGAAGTTGAAGGTCTTTACGAGGTTCGACGTGGGAATTCCACTGACCTCGATGCTGTCGAGGTCTTGATCGGGCTCGAGGTAAGAATTGACGAATTCGGAAACGGCTCCGCCGACCATATAGGTCTTACCGTACATATAGATCGAGGATCCGACCTTTTTCAGAATAAATTGGTCGTTGTTTAGGCGGGTATTAGCGGCAGAAAGGCTTTCTGCGCGGTTGGTCTTTCCGATCACGAGCTCGTACTCTGTCTCCGCTTCGTCATCATAGACGAGAGGAAGCTCTACGCCCGCCTCCGTATGCAGGTAGTCGATCAGATTGAGCGCGGCGTAGTAAGGAAAGAGGGTTTTGGCGTCTTTGGGGATAACGACACGGTAGCGCGAAAGCTCGGCGCCGTCGATCGTGACGTTATTCAGGTGATAGCGGAAGGTCTCGACGTATCGAAGCCCTTGCTCGATGATAATATTGTTGTCCTCGGTAACATAATGCTCAAGAAAGTAATCGACCGCTTCAAGGGTCTTCTGCTCACTGCCGCCGAGGATCACGATACGGTCGTTCTTTTCTGCGATGACGTACTCATTCTCTTCGATGAGCGCCTTCATCTCGACAGATTCGGCGCGGTTGGTGTCGCCGATCAGGATCTCACACGCGCGTTCGGGCAGAGCTCCTGCGAAGTGATTATAAAGGTCCGTCGAGACACCGAAGCTCACGCCCGTGAGAAACAGAAGCCTACTGCGTAGGAGAAGTATCTCCTCTTTGATCGCGTCAGAGGCATCCTCCGCACATATGATCGTATATTCGGTCGCTCCGTTTTCGATCAGATTTAACAGTATGGGCTCGGTCTCACCTTCGGAGCTTTCCGCGGTGGACCCTGAAGGATCGGAATTTCCGACACAGCCCGTGAAAAGTGACAGAAGAAGGAGAAACACAAGGGAGAGGGCAAGCGCACGGGTGCGAGAGCTTACGTATTTTTTCATGTATGTAGCTTCCTTTCCGAAAAACTCAAATGCATACGGTGTATCTTCTCTGTGATAAGATTATTTTACTTGATTTTCGAAGGCTTGTCAATAGCTTTGGGCAGAAAAACGTGATTATTGTTACACGGAAAAGCGTTTCAAGAAAAAACTTTTTTGAGGCGACCGCCTTCGGCAAACTTTGCGTGTTTTCTGTGATACACTGAACGGGTAAAAAGACAAAAAAGCGTGGACAGCTTCGTTCACGCGGAGGAAAGGAAAGAAAGCTATGATACGAACCACCTGTAAGACCGATCTCCTTGTATCGGGGGATACGCTCACGGTGCTTCTCACGGGGGAGATCGACCATCACGCGGCGGCGGCGGTGCGTGAAACGATCGACAGAGAGATCTGCCGCGTGCGGCCGAAAAGGACCGTTCTCGATCTTTCGGGCATTGATTTTATGGATAGCTCGGGGCTCGGACTGATCATGGGGCGGATCGCCCTGATGCGGGAGCTTTCGGGGGAGGCGGTTTTGAAAAATCCCACTGAAAAGGTTCTGCGGATCGTTCGCCTGTCGGGGCTCGAGCGAATGATACAGATCGTTTTTGAGGACGCGGGAAAGGAGGCAGACGGGCATGCGAATGAAGGGCAGTAAAAACAAAAGCGGGCTCTCAAAGAGCATTACGAATATTATGAAGCTCAGGCTTCCCTCGCTCTCCTGCAACGAGGGGCTGGCGCGATCGGTGGTAGCCGCCTTTTGCGCACAGCTCGATCCGAGCGCGCCCGAGATCGCGGACGTCAAATGTGCGGTCTCGGAGGCGGTGACGAACTGTATCGTACACGCCTACCGCGACACCGTCGGGGAGATCTACATAGAGACGGCGATCTGTGACGGCAACACCGTCCGCATCCAGATCCGCGACAAGGGGTGCGGGATCGAGGACGTTGCGGTCGCACGACAGCCGCTCTATACTACCGACGCGAAAGGAGAACGGAGCGGAATGGGATTTACGGTTATGGAAAGCTTTATGGACAAGGTCAAGGTCAAATCGAAGCCCGGACAGGGAACCGTCGTTCAGATGTATAAGACGATGAACGGTCGGAAGCGGGATGAGTGAGCAGTCGTATAGCCTCGAACGAAACAGAGAGCTTCTTTCTGCGGCGCAAAGCACGGTGCAGGCAGAGGCGGATGCCGCGCTTGAACGGCTTGTGACGGAAAACAGCGGACTCGTTCGGAAGATCGCGCATCGATTTGTCGGGCGGGGGACTGACGAAGAGGATCTCGTGCAGATCGGTATGATCGGAATGGTCAAGGCAATACGGAGCTTCGACTTGTCAAGAGGAACCGCCTTTTCGACCTATGCCGTGCCCCTGATCGTTGGGGAGATACGGCGACATCTCAGGGATGACGGGCTCATCCGCGTTGGACGCGGATACAAAAAGCTCGGTGCGATGCTTCTGCGCGAGCGAAGCCGTATCGTGCAGAGCGAGGGGAGAGAGCCCGGGATCTCCGAGCTCGCATCGCTTTGCGGTGTGACACCCGAGGAGGCGGCGGAGGCGCTTGACGCGTCAATGCCCGTGTCGTCCTTCTCTGACCCTCTGTCGGGCGGGGAAAAGGAGGAAAGTCTTACCCTCGAGAGCCGTCTCCCCGACGAGGACAGCGCGGAGGAGATCCTAAGGATCGAGGACAAGATCGCACTCGGACAAGCCATCGCGAGACTGAATGATCTGCATCGACGGATCGTGCTTCTTCGGTATTACAGAGGATGCACACAGCAGGAAACTGCCGTTCGGCTCGGCCTAAATCAGGTGAAAATCTCGAGAGAAGAGAAGAAACTCATCATTCAGTTGAGAAAGGAGCTGGTAGGAGAATGAATTCGGACTCCTTCCGTCCGGTCGACTGGAAAAAATACGCCGCAGTAACGGTCTCGGTTTCTGCGGCTTTGCTTGCCTTGTGGCTTCTGATGAAATATGGAGTAAGGGTGTTGCTTCCGTTTCTCCTTGCGTGGGTGCTTTCGCTTCTGATTGCTCCGCTTGCGGATGCAGTTTCTCGGGCGACGCACCTTCCGAGGAGGCTCTCCGCGGTCCTGCTGCTCCTGCTCGCGCTCGCACTTCTCGTCGGCGTGATCGTCTTTTCACTCAACCGACTCTTTCGGGAGATCGAGGGACTGTTTCGGTTTTGGACCGAGGATCCCGAGCGGCTCGGGAATACAATTCAACAAATAGTTGATTATTTCTCGGAACTTGGTGAAAAAATCCCGTTTTTGTCGGCTCTTGACGGTGTGGAGGGGCTTGAAACGATCGTTGGCGACGTGGGAACGCTCGTGAGTGACTTCGTAAAAGAGACCGTCTCGGAGGTGACGTCGAGGATCCCGACGCTTGCCTTCAAGGTGATCGCGGGAACGCCTGGGGCATTACTCTTTTTGCTCGTCTTTCTGATCTCGTCCTTTTATTTCTCTGTGGACGGCGACCGCATCGCGGGTGGGATCAAAGCGATCCTTCCGAAGCGGATATCCGCACACACGGTCGGTCTGCGCCGTCGGCTGTCGGCACTTCTGTACCGTTATTTCAGGGTGTATTTTCTGCTTTTTCTCCTGACCTTCACCGAGCTTCTCATTGGCTTCACGATCCTCGGTCGGGAATATGCATTCCTACTCGCCCTTGTGATCTCTGCCCTCGATATCCTCCCTCTTCTCGGGGTGGGAAGCATACTTCTGCCGTGGGCGGGGGTGCTTTTCCTCGTGCGGGATTATCACAGTGCGATCGGACTGCTCATTCTGTGGGGCGTGATCACGGTCGTGCGGCAGATCGTCGAGCCTCGTCTCATCGGCGAGAGCTTCGGGATGCACCCGCTCGTTGCCCTTGTTTCACTCTACGCGGGGCTGAAGCTGTTTGGGTTTGTCGGGATCCTCGTCGGCCCTGCCCTTGCCGTGTTTTTGAAGCTTCTCGTGTCCGAGCTGCACGGAGAGAAGGAGATTCGGGCAGAAAGAAGGGAATAGAAAAAACCGCACAAACGGTGGGTTAAGCCGTTTGTGCGGATCTTTTATTTCTGCTCTGAATATGAATTACATATTCTGGAGAGCCTTTGCGAACTGGCTCTTCTTGTGAGCGGCACAATTCTTGTGGATCAGGCCACGTGCAGCAGCTCTGTCGAGCTTTCTGACAACAGCACTGAAGTGTACGGAAGCTGCCTCCTTGTCGCCTGCTGCAACAGCAGCCTCGAACTTCTTAATAGCAGTCTTCATTTCGGAACGCTTCATCTTGTTCTGAAGGGTCTTAACTTCGGTAACGAGAACGCGCTTCTTTGCACTCTTGATATTCGGCATTGGGTTTCACCTCCTTGTTCCTTGGCATCTCGCCTGTATTTTTGATCGGATGTTCCGTTGTATGGGGTTCATCCGACCGCGAAAGAGGCTTTTGAGATGCTTCTCTCTTCGGATGGGTTCCGTTTCCAAACGCCTGAGAGGGTGCGAAATGAATACGTCCATACATTCGCATATTATAGCACAATCTTTTCCGAATTGCAAGGGGTTTTTGAAAAAAAGTTGAAATTTTTCGTTAGAAACGATTTTCTTTATTTTGTGCTTCTTTGCTTTAAGATCTCTTTTATTACTTCGGCAGATTCGTTAAGCTTCAGGATCACCTTCGTTTGATCAATAATATCTTTGTTCATCTCATTTTGTCTCTTTAAGTATTCTTGTAATAGGTCAATGATTTCAGCGAATCCGATAAGCATTATTCCGGTTATACCGATTCCGATGGCTGCGCCTATACCAAATACTATGTTTCGGGTCATAACTCCCCAAAAAACAAAGAGAAAAGCACCGATTACAATGATAAGAATACCGATCCTCGACAGAATTTTTGCTACACCGTTTTTTGACATTTCTTTTTCCTCCAAAAATAAAAAAGTGCGTACAACCGAAGCCATACGCACCGAAAAACGCAAACTCCGATTGCTGCTACACAAACTGAAGATAGAATCAGGGTATCTCTACCATAATCACTTCGTGGAACTTGCGATTTTACCAAATTCTAAAAATGATTATGGCGAAAAAAGGGTATAACTATCCCATAGAGAAAAAGATACCGAAATTTGATCTATTCAGTTTGTGTAGCAAAATTAGTATACCATAAAATTTTGGAGTTGTAAACAGATTTTTGGAAAAATTATGGAAGGAAACGAGAAGGCGTAGGGCGGGGGCTTGCCTCCGCCGAAAAGAAACGCCTAAACGTAGGGGAGGCTATCAGCCTCCCGACTTTTTGAGCAAACATTGAATGAGATCTTGCGGGAGGATACTATCCTCCCTACGATGGTGAGCGGTAAGACAAAAAGAAACGGCGGGAGACAAGCCCCCGCCCTACGTGTTCATTGTGCTCACCCTGCTAGGCTCCCTCCCGGAGGGAGCCTGTGACGCTTTGTGCTAGTCAGAACAGCTCGATCATTTCCTTTTGGCTCTTTGTAAAGTTATAGATCGTTCCGTCCTCCTGCACCGCGATCATATCCTCGATGCGGCAGCCGTATTTGCCCGCGATGTAGATGCCCGGCTCGACCGTCACAACGTGACCGGGGGCGAGCAGGAGGCTTTCGGGAGCGGCGAAGGAAAAGCGCGGAGCTTCGTGGATATAAAGCCCGACGCCGTGACCGAGCGAGTGCCCGAAGCATCCCTCGTAGCCCGCACCGTAGATGATGTCGCGCGCGATCTTATCGGCGTCGCGGCAACGCATTCCGACCTTTAAGGCGTCAAGCGCGGTCGTCTGCGCCGTGAGAACCGTGTGATAGAGCCGCTTCATTTCGTCGTCTGCCTTGCCGAGTACGACCGTTCTCGTCATATCCGAGCAGTAGCCGTC
>JAZNOQ010000129.1:0-11758 GCA_045589215.1 Eubacteriales bacterium | reverse complement strand
ACGTGGCAGGAATCAAGTGCACAGCAGTTAGATCAACGCACGGAGATATTTGTCGTAGCCGAGGATTTTTCATGGACTTATATAAAAACACACGAGGGAGATTATTGCGGACCTTATTTTTACAGCAAGAAAAAATAAGATTACAACAATTACAACATAACGATACAGGAAAGGAGAACGACATGATAGAGATCATAGGAAACTTTAACACCGCAAAGTGCTTTGCCTCCACCCTTGAGGATGGTGCGCGTGAGCAGATCCGGGCGGTGTGCGATACCGGGGCGTTTTCGTCCTCGAAGATCAGAATTATGCCCGATGTTCACGCGGGCAAGGGATGTACCATCGGTACAACGATGACCGTGACCGATAAGATCGTCCCCTCAATGGTCGGTGTGGATATCGGTTGCGGAATGTACACCGTTTACCTCGGCGATATTGATATCGATTTTGAGAGGGTCGACGAGGCGGCACACTTTATTCCCTGTGGGAAGAACGTCTGGGAGGGAAGAGAGGAGCGGTTTGATCTCACCCCTCTCCGTTGCTACAGATCCCTCAAGAACGCGAGGAGGCTTGAGCGTTCTCTCGGAACGCTTGGCGGAGGTAACCACTTTATTGAGGTCGACGTGGACGAGAACGGTGGCAAGTACCTCGTGATCCACTCGGGAAGCCGTAATCTTGGGACGCAGGTCGCGGAGTTTTATCAGCAGTTGGCGGTCGACCTCAACGTAGGCAAGGATGCATATTTCAGACAGCGCGAGGAGATCATCCGCACCTATAAGGCAGAGGGCAGACGAACCGAGATCCAGACAACGATCAAGGCTCTCGAGAAGGAATTCCTTGCAAAAGAGCCCACGCTTCCGCGTGATCTCTGCTTCCTCTACGGCTCTTATATGGAGGACTACCTCCATGATGTGGATATTTGTCAGAAGTTCGCAGAGCGGAACCGCGCAAGGATGGCGGAGATCATCCTTGACCGTTGCGGATGGACGGCTGTCGAGACCTTCCAGACCATTCATAATTACATCGACGTGAACGAGATGATACTCCGAAAGGGTGCAGTGTCCGCTCAGGCGGGAGAGAAGCTCCTTATTCCCATCAATATGCGTGACGGATCGCTCATCTGCATTGGGAAGGGAAACGAGGATTGGAACTGCTCCGCGCCTCACGGTGCGGGCAGGCTTATGTCCCGTTCTGCCGCCTTTGAGCGGCTCACAATGGAGGAGTACGAGAGGGAGATGGCGGGCATTTACTCCACCTGCGTCATCCCCGATACGCTTGATGAGTCGCCTATGGCTTATAAGAGCATGGACGAGATCGTCGGCAATATCGCTCCCACGGCGGATATTATCAGCAGAATTAAGCCCATCTATAATTTTAAGGCGGCGGAGTGAGGATTCTGAGATACAATAAAAAGGGCTGATCCACTGAATAAGTGGATCAGCCCTCTTCGGCTATTGCCCTTTGATAACGGAGGTGGAGGGAGTTGAACCCCCGCGTCGCTATGAACGACCTCTCAGTTTTCAAGACTGATCTCTTCGGCCACTTGAGTACACCTCCACGTGTTTCGTGCACCGATACAGTATAGCACATTTTTGCGGTGTTGTCAAGATGGTGGAGAGGAAAATTATTGCTCAAGTATTGTATGAATGATCTCTGCGGATCTCCTGAGGCGCGCGGTCTCGCTTTCGCTGAGAGGGATCTCGAGGATCTGATGAATGCCGTTCGCGCCGACGACGCAGGGGAGGCTGAGGCAAATGTCCGAGATTCCATACTGTCCCGTGAGGAGGGTGGAGACGGGGAGGATCGTATCCTCGTCGCGGACGATCGCTTCTGCGATGCGGCGCACCGACTCCGCGATCGCGTAATAGGTCGCGCCCTTTGCCTCGATGATATGATATGCCGAGTTTCTGACGTTTTCGAAAAGCTCGTGCAGGCGGTCGACCCCGGGACCCTCGACGCACGAGCCGCAGTAATGGTCGAGGTCGACGCCCGAAATATTCGCGGAGCTCCATACGGGAAGCTCGCTGTCGCCGTGTTCACCGATGATGAAGGTGTGGACGTTTCGGAAATCTACTCCCAGCTCCTTGCCGACGAGGTATTTGAGGCGGGCGGTGTCGAGGACGGTTCCCGAGCCGATGACGCGGTTTTGCGGAAAGCCCGAAAACTTGAGCGTTTTATAGGTTAAGATGTCGACGGGATTTGTGACGACGAGAAGGATCGCGCTATCGTTATAGCGTGTGATCTCCGACATGATCGAGCGGAAGATCCGTGTGTTTTTCATCGCGAGATCCATCCGCGTTTCGCCCGGCTTCTGATTTGCGCCTGCGGTGATGATGATGAGGGAGGCGTCGACGAGATCATCGTAGTCACCCGCGTAGATCTCCATTGGTGCGTGAAAGGGAAGTGCGTGGCTCAGGTCTGCCGCCTCGCCCTCTGCCTTGTGTGTGTCGATATCGATCAGCACCATCGAGGAAAAAAGCTCGCTTTGCACGAGGGAAAATGCTGTGGTCGCACCAACAAAGCCGCATCCGATCACGGCGCATTTTGTGCGCAGAGTGCGGCTTTTCGGGCGGTGGATGCCGATGGGCTTTTCGATGGTTACGGTATCGGCATCTGAAAAGGCGTTTCGGCGAAACGCCTCTGCAAGGCCTGTGCGGTCGGTGCGATGGTACATAGGGCATCTCCTTCTCGGTTTTGTTTGTAGTAAAGCGTAGTTTGCCCGATCTGCGTGCGGCTCATACGGTATTTTTAAAAAGACGTAGAGGGAAGTGCAAAAACGACCGATTCGTAGGCGTGCAGGTGGAGCGTGAGGGTATAGGGATAGCCGTCACACGGACGTTCCTCGGCGTGAAGGATCGGGGGGCATTCGGGGGGAGTATCCCCGACGTCGATCGTGCTGAAAACGCGTGTGTATTCCCCGGGGAGGGGGACGCCGCAGGTATAGATGCCGTGATCCATCGGTGCGAAATTGCAGATCGTGAGAAGCGCGTCGTTATAATTCCACGGGTTTCGGCGCATATAGCTGACCGTTGCGTGCATTGCGTCACTTCGATTGACCCACTCAAAGGTGGTGGGATCGCTTGAATCGACGTGCAGGACGGGATATTTCTTGTAGAGCGTGAGCAGACGGCGCATACAGTTCATTACGTCGCGGTGTCCCGAGTCATAGGTCAGCCACCAATTGATCTCGCTATGCTCCATCCATTCCCGCGTTTCCGCAAAATCCTGCCCCATAAAAAGAAGCTTTTTCCCCGGATGGGTGAACTGGTAGGTGTAGAGGGTTTTGAGACCGCCGAATTTGTCCTCGATGCGCCCCGGGAGCTTTTCGAGCATCGATCGCTTCAGGTGGACGACCTCATCGTGGGACAGGACGAGCATAAAGCTTTCGAGGAAGGCGTAGTCGAGGCTGTGGGTGATCTTATCGTGATGGTACCCGCGGAAGAGGGGATCCTCCTTCATATACTTCAGCGTGTCGTTCATCCAGCCCATATTCCACTTGAATTTGAACCCGAGTCCTCCTTGCTCGACGGGCGTTGTGATCCCCGCCATAATGGAGGAGTCCTCCGCGATGAGATAGGCGTTTGTTTCCGACGTAAGGGCGCGGTTCAGGCTTTGGAGAAAGGCGATGCCCTCGAGATCCTCGGTGCCGCCGTAGCGGTTCGGACGCCAATTGGCGCGGCCGAAGCTTCTAAAAAGGATCGCGGCGACGGCATCCACGCGAAGAGCGTCGACGTGGAACTCTCTGACCCAATAGAAGGCGTTTGAAATGAGGAAGGATATGACCTCATGTTTCCCAAGATCGAATGCTCGCGTGCCCCATTCGGGATATTCTGCGCGGAGGGGATCGCTGTGCTCGTAGAGGGGAGTGCCGTCGAAGTCCGAGAGACCGAACGTGTCCTTCGGAAAGTGTGCGGGAACGAAGTCGAGAATGACACCGATGCCCCTTTGGTGCATATGATCGACGAAAAAGCGGAAATCGTCAGGCGTTCCGTAACGGCTTGTCGGGGAGTAGTAGCCCGTCACCTGATAGCCCCACGAGGCGTCAAGCGGATGCTCCGAAATGCCGATCAGCTCGACGTGCGTGTAGCCCATATAGGAAACGTAATCGGCGAGCTGTACGGCGAGCGTGCGGTAATTCAGAAAGCCCGTATTCGGATTTTCTGCGTAATTCTTTTTCCACGAGCCGAGATGCACCTCGTAGACCGCGATCGGCTCTTCGCGCGGATCGGTGTGCGCCTTATCGTTCTGCCATGCAAGATCGTTCCATACGTATCCGTCGAGGGGGGCGACGATCGATGCGCTTGCAGGGCGAAGCTCCGACTGAAAGGCGAAGGGATCGGATTTATACCGACAAATTCCGTCTCTGCCGCAGACAGCGTAGCGGTAGAGCTCTCCGTCGCCCATTTCGGGGATGAAAACGCTCCAGATGCCGCCGTCGCCCCGTGTCAGGGGATGTGCGTTCTCTTGCCAATTTCCGCGCGCGGAGAGCAGGGAGACCGCACGGGCGTTTGGCGCCCACAGGGTGAAGCGCGTGCCCGTTACGCCGTTTTCTACGGCAATATGTGCGCCCATTTTACGGTAGAGGGAACGGTGCGTTCCCTCGTGAAACAGGTATAGATCCAGGTCTGTGAAGTGGTTTGTCTCGTTCATTTTGTTTCTGCACTGCCTTTCATTTTTTGCGGAGTCACGAGAATGACGGAGGATAAGGGGGGCATTTCTAACGAAAGCACACCGTTTTCTGCGGTGTGTGTGACGGGCGGTACGCGCCGCACGTCGTGTGTGAGGGAGGGAAGAAGGGCTTCGGGAAGCACGATCCCTTGCCTGTCCGAGAGGAAGATCTCTTCGAGGGAGACGGTACGGGGGAGAGACAGCTCCCACACGGGGACTGTGAGGGCGCGTGCTTCCTCCGTATTGTTGACTGCGATGACGGCACCGTCTCCCGTGTATTCGTCAAATCTTCCGTAGGCGATCAGTCCGAAGCCCGAAAAGAGCGGCTTCAGCGATCCGTTTTTCAGGACGGGACAGAGCCGACGGAGCGACGTGAGCGCGCGGTGCAGGTCGATGAGCCCAAGATCCTCCCGTCCCCACGGATAGGTGCGGCGGCAGTCGGGATCTGTAAAGCCGATCTGCCCCGCTTCATCTGCGTAATAGATCGTGGGGGAGCCCTGCCAGGTCATCTGGATCGTCACCGCCTCGCGGAAAACTGCCTTGTTGATGCCCTGCGAAGCCGCCTCCGAGCCGACCGTGTGAATGCGCCCGACCGTGCGGCTCGTTCGGGTGAGAAAACGTGAGTGATCGTGGTTTGATAGCTCATTCATCGCAGAGAGAAGGGACTCTCTCGGGAGGTGTGCCATTTTTTCGAGCATCAGGGAAAAGAATGCGTCGCCGTTTTGGTAGAGATCCTCGCGCATTCCGTCGCTGTGCTTTTCCATTCCCGTGAGGAAGAAGGTGACGGGCTCCATAAAGGCATCGTAATTCATCACGGTGTCCCATTCGTCTCCGAGGAGAAAGTCCCGCGGGGAGCCGTAATGCTCCGCAAGGATGACGGCGTCGGGATTTGCCCCTTTTACACGTGCGCGAAACCTTTTCCAGAAGCTGTGGTTGTATTCTGTTGAATGCCCGAGATCGGCGGCGACGTCGAGCCGCCATCCGTCGGCAGAGTAGGGAGGGGACACCCATTTTTCCCCAATACGGAGGATCTCCTCGACGAGGGCTTCGGAGCTTTCATAGTTGAGCTTCGGGAGTGTATCGTGTCCCCACCACCCCTCGTAGAGATCAGAGCCGTCGCGCGGATCTTCCTTAAAATCGAAATAACTGCGGTAGGGGCTGTCCTTCGAATGGTACGCGCCGCACAGAAATCCCTCTCGCCCGCGATAAATGCCCTCGCGGTCCATCCATTTGTGAAACGAGCCGCAATGATTGAATACGCCGTCGAGGATCACCCGCATCCCGCGCTTATGGATCTCACGGGTGAGGAGGATAAAAAGCGCGTCGCTTCCGTCGAGATTTTCCTTTGACGTGACGCGACGGATATATTTCGGTGCAAAGCCGTTGTGCGTTTCCCACGCCTGCATTTCGTGCGTGACGTCGTCTCGGATCTTACCGAGGTGCGGATCGATGTGATCGTAGTCCTGCGCATCGTATTTATGGCTTGACGGGGAAACGAAGATCGGGTTCAGATAGATGACCTCCACCCCGAGCGAGCGGATATAGTCGAGCTTGTCGAGAATGCCGCGCAGGTCGCCGCCGTAGAAGCATCGGTAGTCGGTGTCCGTCGGCGGCTCGTTCCAATCCTGCGCTTTTTTCACGTGACCGCCCGTGTAGTAGTATTCGTTTCTTGTGACGTCATTCGTTTCGTCGCCGTTACAGAAGCGGTCGGGGAAGATCTGATACATCACCGCATTTTTTGCCCATTCGGGAACGTGAAAGGCGGGCAGGATGCGGAAATCGGCAGGGGAGACCGCAGAGAGACCGTCCCGAAGAAGCGAAACGCCCGTGCGGTTGTAGAGATAGATTTTATCCTTTGTGTGAATGAGAAAACGGTAGGAAAGCTCCGTTTCGGGACAGACGATCGACGTCTCATATCGGTCGAAGTATTCGCTCCCGTGTGCCGTGTCGGACGGCTCTGCGAGGGACATCGGGATATCCTTCTTTCCGTCCTTGAGGGAAAGAAAGACGCGCTCCGCGCAGCCCTTCGGCACTCGGACCGAAAGACGGACGGTGTCGCCCGAATTCGGGGACGCGGGGGAGCGATAGCGCGGACCTTCGTCGCTGAAGATCGCGCGGATGGGATCGATATGGATTTCCTTCATTTGAGTTCTCCTTCGTAACGGCGTAAGCTGCGGCTCAATTTTCATAAAGCTGCGGTCGTCGTTTGGTCTATTACATATATATACGCGAAAAGCGGCTTTTTCATACAGATTTGTGCATAATAGGGATTGACAAAATGCGCGCTTTGCGGTAAAATAATATATGTATTGGTTTTCCGTAGTAAAGCGATAAACCGAAAGCATTTATAAAAATTTTCCGAAGGAGAAAACAAATGAGTAGTAAGGTCTTTGAGATCATCGCAAAAGAGGAGAAGCGGCAGAACGAGACGATCGAGCTGATCGCATCCGAGAACTTCGTCAGTGAGAATGTTAGACGTGCCGTCGGTTCGGTCCTCACCAACAAGTACACCGAGGGCTATCCCGATATGGAGCGCACGGGCAATCGCGGCAGATATTACGGCGGTTGTGAAAATTACGATGAGCTTGAGCAGTACTGCTGTGATAAATGGCGCGAGGTATTCAAGACCGATTACCACGTCAACGTACAGCCTCACGCAGGCTCGCAGGCGAATTTCGCGGCTTACATGAGCGTTCTGAAGCCCGGTGCGACCATTCTTTCGATGTCGCTTGACAACGGCGGCCACCTGACGCACGGCTCGTCGGTCAACTTCAGCGGCAAGATGTTCAATATGGTATTCTACGGTGTGACCGATAACGGCTACATCGACTACGATGACCTTGAAAGAAAGGTCGAGGAATATAAGCCCGACCTCGTTCTTGCGGGTGCATCCGCATACGCGCGTGTGATCGAATTCGACCGCATCCGTAAGATCATCGATGCGTCGACGACCTGCCATCCTTACTTTATGGTAGATATGGCACACATCGCAGGTCTTGTTGCAGGCGGCGTGCATCCCACGCCCTTCGGACTTGCCGATATCATCACCACCACGACGCACAAGACCCTGCGCGGTCCTCGCGGCGGCCTCATCTTCTGCCGTCCCGAGCTTGCAAAGAAGGTGGACAGCGCGGTATTCCCGTGCTCGCAGGGCGGCTCCCTGATGCACGTGATCGCGGGCAAGGCGGTCGCCGCAGAGGAAGCCTCGGAGCCCGAGTTTGCGACCTATGCCGCAAACGTTGTAAAGAACTGTAAGGCTATGTGCGACGAGTTCCTCGCGATGGGCTACGACGTCGTTACGGGCGGAACCGATAACCACCTCTTCCTGCTCGACCTTTCGAAGACGCATCCGACTCTGACGGGTAAGATGCTTCAGGAGGAGCTTGACCGTCACGGTATCACCGCGAACAAGAACTGCGTTCCGAACGAGAAGCGTTCTCCGAAGGAGGCGAGCGGTCTGCGTATCGGTACTGCGGCAATGACCACGAAGGGCTACACCGCCGAGGATTTTGTGAAGGCGGCGCATAAGATCGACGAGATCATCAAGGGTATGAGCCTTTGATCTGACGAAGCTGAAATAAAAGGGGCTTTTCCACACTTTTGTGGGAGAGCCCTTTTTTGAATTGTCTAAAAACCCCAAAAAATGATCGAATCGTGCTAAAAATGACCGAATCTGTGCTTGCGGGAATCGATTATATTTGTTATAATACATATTGAACAAACTTTTATGAATTCAAAGGAGGGTTTTATGAAAAATGCTAAAAGGCTTTTGTCCTTGCTTTTGATCTGCGCAATGCTCCTGCCGAGCGCGATCCTGCCGCTGAATGCGGAGGAGGGCACGGGAGCTGAGAGTGAATTCAATTTTAAGAATCTCTACGATACCGCTTTGGGGTATGATAGATACCTGCAAATGGAAAGCTCCGGTAGAATAAAAGCGGATTCTGGCAACCATTATACCTACTATTATCACCATACGGGAGATATTGTAGTGGAGAAGGGTGACAAGATCACGTTCGGACCGTTCCCCGAAAATTTCCATGACGAATCGATTTGGGTTTATGCGACTGCAGGTAATTCCGAAAACGCGAAATACAGAATTTACTCCTCAAGAATTGACACTGAAGTAACGGGTACGATCTTCAATAATATGAAGATCTACACTTATACGGCTCCCGAGGACGGATCTGTAAAAAAAATTCGCATCGTGTTCCCGCAGGATGTTGTATATCAGATTGATAATGGGGTGAAGACACCCAGAGTTCTGATTACGAAGAACTATCCGTTCACGAGTGATGAATACTTCGAATATATGAAAAAGGTAAAAGGTCTTGATGTAAGCTTCGTACACGAAGTTGCAACTTTCGAGGACCCGAAGACCGCACTCACGGGTGCAAATATTTTTGAGATTACCGGCGATAACGCTTATATGAAGAATGGCGTTCCGACAGAAAATACGGCTTATTGCTACCGCACGTTTACGAAATCGGTTGATGGCGTTGGTGATTTTGACGTCGGTGATGTATTTTATTTCATTGCCCCCAATCAAATTTCGGACCCGAACGGATGGGTGCTCAATGACATTCTCTTTGGTGATTCGGGTAGAAAAAACGGTAAAGCAGAGGATATGATCCTTTGCGAGGATCTCGGTGACGGAACGGGAATCTTTGCCTACAGAGTGCCGGAATACGTAACGCAGTTCTCTATAATGGTCAGGAAAGAGGTAATCGCTCCCGAACAAATGCTCATAACGAAGAATCTGCGCTTCGATAAAAAGATGTACTATAAGTTCCTTGGTCGTAACATTGCCGATCAGGAAAACCTGTTTCATCGATCGGAAAATCTCCATCACGGTCACGTGGCTTCCGACTATGGAGCATTTAACCAAAGCATTGGCTACGGTGCGTACTATACCACCGAGCCCATCGAGGTGATCCCCGGCTCTACGATCACGATCGGTCCTATGTTTTACGATGCGCGCGGATGGCTCGGTTATAGCTATAATTATGATGCGGAAACCGAAACCGCTGCTAAGGTCGGAAAAATCGGTAGTGATAATTCCTCGCTTATGATCGAGGGTGAAACGATCCTGAACGGTGCCAAGATCTATTCCTACAAGGTGCCGAGTAACGTTAACCGGATTCGTCTGTCGGTTCCCGAGATCTTTAAGGAATGCACGCTGATCACGGAGAATTATGCGTTCTCCGCAGAAGAGTACTTTGAATACATGGATGCGAAGGGTATCAGTCTGGAGCATTTGGTGGGTGACCCGGTTTCCTCGATAAGTAAGAACTGGTTCGATAAGAATGACGGCCATCCGACGGATAAGTTCCCCTACACAACCGACGAAAACAATGCCTTTAAGCTCCACACGGGTGCCGTAGACCGTGACCGTAGCCGCGTTTGGAACATCGGTACGGGCGAAAACGACCTGAAGGTCGGCGACGTAATTTACGTTGTGACAAATAGCTATGCGGTGAGAGATACCTATATGCTTTCCGTTTGGTATGACAGCGAGGTTAATCCGTATAGCATAGTTTATGCAACCAACAAGGGCACTTCCGCCGGAACCTCCGTTCTCATCGAGGATCTGGGTAAGGGCTTCGGAATCTATGCGGTGCGCGTACCCGAGAACGCTACGAAGGTAGCCGTTACGATCGGATCTTCGCTCTACGAGGAAGGCATCTCCCTGATGACGGTCAACGAGCTGTTCACGGGCGAGATGTGGAAGGAAATGTTTGACATTGACGCGAAGCTCGCTGAGGTAGAGGCATCCCGTGATTACGATAGCCCGCTGAACGGACTTACGGGGCTTTTCGTCGGCGACTCGATCAGCGCAGGCACGCAGGACGCAAAGAGCTATTTCGACGATCCCAACTATTGGGCAAGCTGGGGAGGCGGTATTGCTGCTTCGACCGGCATGATCTCGACGAATAAGTCGAACGGCGGTGCAACGATCAAGTATAATGCTGATGCCATTGCGGATCAGAAAGGAAATTGGATCTGGAATCAGCAGGATGGTGTAAAGGATAAGCAGTTTGACATTGTCGTTATGCAGGGCGGCGTAAACGACGCAGGCAATAACGCAACGCTGCTCGGCGAGATCCGCTCGAAGGATCTGACGGTTGACGATCTCAACGTGGACGGCATCCGAGACACTTACCTCGGCGGTCTCCAGCTGCTCTTTGAGAGTGTTCAGGAGAATTGGCCCGATGCGACCTTCTTCTTCATTGCAAACTACAAGCTCTCGGGCAAAAACGCGATCTCGAAACAGCGCGACCAACTCGGCGAATGGTTTGCAAAGGCAGAGGAGCTGTGCGAGCTGTACGGCGTACACTTCATTGATCTTTATGAGGATGAAGAGCTGAAGATTGCGCTTGAAATTGATGCAGATACCCGTAAGTATATTCACGACGGAACGCACCCGAACATGGCGGGCTATGATATCATCACGCCCTACATTCAGAGAGCAATGGAAGCGGTGATGTGTGACGACGAACACCACGATTTCTCGGCACACAACAACACGGCTTGTAAGTACTGCGGCACGCCGTACGAGGGAGCAGAGGTAACGCACGTGTTTACGAACGCCTGCGATGCAACCTGTAACGAGTGCGGAGTTGACAGAACGCCCGCAGATCACGTTTATACGAACGCGTGCGACGTAGACTGTAACGTTTGCGAAGCGAAGAGATTTCCCGCAGACCACGTTTACAGCAACGCTTGCGACGCAGACTGTAACGAGTGTGGAGCGACGAGAACGCCCGCGGATCACGATTACACGGTAACCGTGAATAATGATCCTACCCATCACTGGACGGAGTGCTCGGTCTGTGGTGCCGAGCAGCCTGACTCAAAGGAAACGCACAAGTTCGACAACGCTTGCGACGCAGACTGTAACGTATGTGGAGCGACGAGAACACCCGCAGATCACGAGTATGACAATAACTGTGACGCAGATTGTAACGTATGTGGAGCAGGCAGAACGCCCGCGGATCACGAGTATGACAATAACTGTGACGCAGACTGTAACGTATGCGGAGCAGGCAGAACGCCCGCGGATCACGTTTACAGCAACGCTTGCGATGCAGAC
>JAZNOQ010000128.1:0-12722 GCA_045589215.1 Eubacteriales bacterium | reverse complement strand
GTCGAATTTGCGATGTACCGTGATATGCCCCACCTGCTGACACCGATCATTACCGATCCGCAGAAGGCGGCAGGCGCTCTTTGCTCTGCGGTGAGCGAAATGGAAAAGCGGTTCGAGCTTATCGAGCGCGTCGGTGCGCGTGATATTGCGGGCTATAAGAAGATCACAGCGGGTGACCCCGATATGCCGAGAATGTGCCATATCGTCATCATCATCGACGAGCTTGCTGACCTTATGATGACGGCGTCGAATGACGTCGAGGCGGCGATCATGCGTATCGCGCAGAAGGCACGTGCCGCAGGCATCCACCTGATCATCGGAACGCAGAGACCGTCCGTTGACGTTATCACGGGTACGATCAAGGCAAATATTCCGTCCCGTATCGCTTGTACGGTCGCATCGCAGACTGACTCGCGTACCATCCTTGACTCTCAGGGCGCAGAAAAGCTCTGCGGACGCGGCGATATGTTGTTTGCACCCGTCGGTGCATCGAGACCGCGCCGTGTGCAGGGCTCGTTCGTCAGTGAGGACGAGGTCGTGCGTGTTGTGAACTTCATGATCAATAACAACGGAACCGCCGTCTATGACGAGCAATTTATGGAAAGCATCAATATTGAGGCAGAACGCTGCATGAAGAGTAAAAAAGCGTCGAGCGAAGCAGCGATGGTTGCCGAATGCGAAGAGGATCCGAAGCTTGACGAGGCGGTCGAGCTTGCGATCGAATGCGGCAAGATCGCGACGTCTCTCCTTCAGAGACGTCTCGGTGTCGGATACGGCAGAGCGGCAAAGATCATCGACCGTATGGAGCAGCTCGGTGTTGTCAGTG
The DNA here is from genome assembly GCA_045589215.1 of Eubacteriales bacterium. Classification (GTDB taxonomy): domain Bacteria; phylum Bacillota; class Clostridia; order Oscillospirales; family CAG-272; genus JAZNOQ01. The sequence goes on along the minus strand of JAZNOQ010000128.1, from coordinate 11,896 downwards.
CGGCGGACGGCAACAAGCCGCGTCAGGTACTCATGACACTTGAGGAATACAGATCGCGCATCGCCGCACGTGACGAAGACGGCGACGGGAACGAGGAATAAGGCGGCGTAAATACGCGCTGTTTATTACACATAGAAGGAGCAGAAAATGGAAAACATATTGCAAGGAAAGACTCTTGTTGCGATCGGTGACTCGCTGATCTACGGAAATCTTCTCGGAAATGAGGCGACATGGGTCAATAAGCTCGGAAAAAAGAACGGAATGACCGTGTATAACCACGGCGTAAACGGCAATACGGTCGCGTGTCAGGAAAAGGAGACCCAGACTCCCGCGATGTGTGTACGCTTTGCCGATATGGAGGACGGGGCAGACTACGTTGTTGTGCTTGGCGGTGCGAACGACAAGCGACTGAATGTTCCGCTCGGCGGGCGCGACAGCACGGATCCTTATACCTTTAAGGGTGCTTTGAATCAGCTCATTCTCGGACTTACGGCAAAGTATCCGAAGGCAAAGCTCCTCTTTATGACCAACTATAACCGATGGCCCTCGAAGAATAAGCTCGGGCTTTCCGATATCGATTACGTGACTGCGATGGAGGAGGTCTGCCGCAAATGGTCGATCCCGTGCTATAACAACTACTATAACTGCGGGCTTTCCTTCCAGAATCCCGCACAGCTTCCGTGGCTTGACGAGGGACTTGTGCTTGGTAAGGAGAAGGAGAATCATCACTTTTCGGATGAAGCCTACGATTGGCTCGTCCCCCGCTACGAGGCACTTCTGAAGGCGCTTTGATCCTAAAATACGTTATTCTCCGAGGTGTATTATGAAATGTCCGTATTGCTCCTATCTCGACAGCAAGGTGATAGACTCCCGTCCGAGCCCCGACGGCTCGTCGATCCGCAGAAGGCGTGAATGTCTCGGCTGTCAACGTCGCTTCACGACCTTCGAAATGACCGAAACGATGCAGATCGTCGTTCTCAAAAAGGACGGATCGAAGGAGCTTTTCGACCGTTCAAAGCTCCTTTCGGGACTCCTCAAGGCGTGCTATAAACGCCCCGTGGATGCCGACAATCTCGCGATCGAGATCGAAGCCGAGCTGCAAAACAGCCTGCGCGGAGAGATCAGCACGCGCGAGATCGGAGAGATCGTGATGGAGAAGCTCCGTCTGCTCGACGAGGTCGCGTACGTTCGATTTGCATCGGTCTACCGTGAATTCAAGGATATTGAGACCTTCCTCGCAGCACTCAAGCATCTGCGTACCGGAGGCGGAGAGGGAAGTGGAAACGATTGATCGCGTTCCCCGAAGCCTTTCTCTATAAGAAAAATGTTTACAAACGGAACGCCATAATCTTTTGAAATCTATTGACAATCACGAAGGATTGTGGTATCATAATTCTATAATGTGCCCCGATGCGGGACACGGGACAAGGTATTTGTTCAGATTATTCGAACCCTATGGAGGTTACTTATGAAACATATTCGGTTATTCCGACTTTCGGTGCTGCTTCTTCTCGGTGTGCTTGTGATAGGGCTTTGCTCCTGCGCGGGAAATGCCTCGCTGGTGATCGGCGGCGACGATAGCTCTGCGGAGGAAACGGATGCTGCTGAGGTCGGAGGACACGGAACCTTTGACTATAAGCTCAACGATATGGGCTACTACGAGATCGTTCGTTATAATCCCTACGGAACGAACGTTGTGGACGTAGAGATCCCCGAGCGTATCGGCGAGATCGCTGTTACGAGTATTGCTGCAGATGCGTTTGCGGCTTGTACCTACATCAGTAGCATCAGGATTCCCTCGTCTGTGACCAAAATCGGTGACTGTGCATTCCGTGAATGCACCTATCTCGAAAGCATCGTGATCCCGGATAGCGTTACGCAGATAGGAGAGGGACTGTTTGTGAAGTGTACCTCGCTCACGGCGGTTACCATGCCCGCAGGACTGACCGAGATCCCCGCACATACCTTCTCGGGTTGCACCTCGCTTGCGGCTTATACGATTTCGGATAAGATCACGAAGATCGGTGCAGGTGCGTTCAGAGATTGCGCTGCACTCACCTCGATGGTCATTCCCGCAACGGTTGAGCGGATCGGCTCGGAGGCATTCTATAACTGCTCGAGTTTGACCTATTTTGAGATGAACGCAATGCTCGATTTCGTTCTTAAGGTAGACGCAAACGGAAACCCTGTGTATGACAAAAACGGTTACCGCGTGGTAGACGAAAAGCTCTCCACCCTCGGTGAGTATATGCTTTACCGCTTCTCGCCCGATATGGATGCAGAGACGGGTATCGTTTACGATAAGGAGAATAACCTCGGTATGGCTGCTTACTATACTTACTACTCGCTTGATAAGGAGCCCCTGCCTCTCGAGGAGGAGACGACCGGATTGAATCGTCCGTAATCGACATAAAGATAATTGCAAAAATCGGCAGAGAAACCGTACGCTTCTCTCTGCCGATTTTGTAATATACAGATATGACTGACCTTCGTATGCCGGTGGCTTTTGAAACGGCGGGATCCGTATTGTCGACCGACTTTGGAGTTCTGAAAAAATTGCTGCTTTCAGTAAGAGCAAAAGGAGAGAAAGATGGCATTTACGACGCAAACGTTTATTTTTGTCGCTTTTCCGATTTTCATGACGGTGTATTTTCTCGCGCTTTTCCTACAGACAAAAGGCGTTCTTTCTGTGTTCCTGAGAAAGATTAGGCTTCGTGACCTTGCGCTTATCGGTATCAGCGCCTGCTTTTATATGTGGGCTTGCTTTGATGACATATTTCGATTTTTGGCGTATATTTTGCTGATCTACATCTTGGGAAGAACGATAGAATTTTTTCGCCAAAAAAACTACTTTATTGTAGCGAGAAATGATGGGGCAGAGGAAAAACATTTTTCGCTTACGCTCCCGTTGCTTTGGCTGGCAGCGATAATAGCGGTGGCTGTTTTGGTGCATTTCAAATATATGGGCCTTCTTACGGATGCTTGGAATTATTTTTTCAAGGATACGGTGTCGAAGCATTCTATCGTTGCACCACTTGGCATTTCATTTATTACCTTTTCTGCAATTTCCTATCTCGCAGACGTTTATAAGGGAAAGGCGAAAGCGGGAAATCTTATTGATCTTTCCCTGTATTTGCTGTTTTTCCCCAAGGTCGTTTCCGGCCCCATTGTTTTATGGAGAGATTTTCACGGACAGATTCCGGAGCGACGAGTGTCTCTTGGGTTGGTTTCCGACGGCGTAAATCGGATGATGATCGGCTTTGTTAAAAAACTGATCCTTGCTGATACTTTCGGCGCTTGCATCGCTTCTGTTTCGAGTGCAATCGATCTTCCGACTGCTTGGGGTGTTGCGCTCCTATATATGTTGCAGATCTATTATGATTTTTCGGGATACTCTGATATCGCGATCGGTCTTTCAAACATTCTCGGATTTTCCGTTCAGGAAAACTTTAATTTCCCATATCTTTCCGTCTCCATTACTGAATTCTGGAGACGATGGCATATTTCGCTGGGGGTCTGGTTTCGTGAATACGTCTATTTTCCGCTTGGCGGAAGCAGGTACGGAAAAACGAGAACCGTCTTGAATGTTGCGATCGTCTTTCTCCTGACAGGGATCTGGCACGGTGCAGGGGTTACGTATATGCTTTGGGGGGCGATCAACGGTGTATGCAATATTGTTGAGAAGCTGATTTCGGACAAGGAGTGGTATAAAAAAACACCCGTTGCGATCAAATGGATCTGTACTGCTACGGTGACCTTCTTCTGTTGGGAGCTGTTTCGTTTCAGCGATTTTTCCGCTTGCGCGGAATGGTTCAGAATTATGTTCGGGTTAAAGGGATTCTCAAGCATCCCGTATACGTGGCAATATTATTTTGACTCCCGGATGATCACACTTGCCCTTGTGGGGATCTTGGGTGCCACGCTATTTGGACTTCCAAAAATTCAAGATGTTTACCGCCGTTTCTTAAAGAAAACGAGCGGATACGTGATTTATCAGCTAATTACGATCGTACTGTTCATTGTCTCGCTTTTGTTTATGGTGAATTCTACGTACAGTCCATTTATTTATTTTCAGTATTAAGGGGGATGTGTTTGATGAAAATCGTAAGAATTGTCTCGATCGTTCTTTTTCTTTTGATCGTGATCGCGCCCCTTGTTCTTTTTAATACAGAACCGAATTCCATATCGTCCATAGACAACCGCAAATTGACCGAAAATCCGTTCCGGCTTGCAGGAGATTTGACCGTCAACATTCAAAATTACGTAAACGACAGAATCGGACTTCGCGACGAAATGATCACGGGATATACGATATTGAACGATGCAATGTTCCGAAAGATGGTGCACCCATCCTATACCTACGGGAAGAACGGATATGTATTTGGAAGCGGGCTGTCGACCACCAATTCTTTCGGTGACTATCATGTGGCCTTCGCTGATATGGTGGCGGAAATTCAGGCATATTGTGTTGAACGAGGTGTGCCTTTTTTGTTCGTGTTTAACCCCGCGAAGCCTGCGGTTTATCAGGACGAGATCGCAGACGGCGTGAACTACAACAGGGAATGGGTGGAATTGTTTTTCAAGGAGCTTGAAAAGCGAAACGTGAATTATCTCGACAACACAGAAACGCTGCTTGAGTTGAGAGAAAATGGAATAGACGGCTTTAACCAAAAGTACGACGCAAATCATTGGAACGATCTGGGCGCTTTTTACGGAACGCAAGCGATGCTTGAACGGCTTGATCAGATCTGCGACGATATTCACGTAAATTCGTTAGAAGAATTTACGGTCTCGGAAAAGACGGAGACCTCTTTGCAGGTCTCGAAGTTTCCGATTCGAGAATCTGTGCCGCAAATTTCTTTGAGAGTTTCCTCAACGAGTTGTTATGAAAAATATGCCTCTGAGCTTGCACTTGATGCGTCTTATCGGAGCTTCGGTTATTACGTCAATTCATCCGATCGTGTCAAGGATACGCCCAAGGCGCTCGTTTTCCAAGGAAGCTATATGAACAGCTACGGATACAAATATCTGATCAATGCGTTTGAGGAGTATGTTTACGTGCACGACTACCAAAACGTTCTGAATTTCCCATATTACTTTAACATTTTTCAGCCCGAGTGTGTTATTTTTGAGGTAGCGGAATATACGCTCGCTGATGTGTATTTCGACTACGAAAAAATGAAGACGCTCGATTACAATCCCCCCTTTTCTCAGCAGAAGGAGGACTGTTACGAGGCATTAGAGGTCGCAGAGACCGATATTACGGTTGAGCGAGGCGACCAATTGACTACGCTTACTTTTAAGTCCGACGCAGAATATTCCTATGTATGGATCGCCTTGGATGGAACATATGATATGGAACGAGTCACGGGTGGTTATCGGGTTACGATCGAAACGGAGCGTTACGATGCGCTTCAGGATGCGATCGAAATTTACGCTTCAAAAGGTTAAGTGAATGCTTTAGGGCGAGATAATGCGTTGCTGCATTTATCTCGCCCTTTTTGTTATAGAAAGATTAAATTGGGGAATTGCAAGCGTCTGCTCCTTGAAGTACCGATGGAGGTACACGCGGAGCGGACGGAAAATGAGAGAAAGTATCGAATCACATCTCTGCTACGATATATCCGTGGGATGGGATCACGAGTGTGTCATCCCTGATCGCTGCCTTTGCTTCGCTCTCAAGAAGTACCTTGCAACCGTCGAGATTAACGTTGCAGAGCTTAACGATCACGGGATCGGTGGAAATGTTTCCGACGGTGACGAGACTTCCGTTTTCTGCTTTGCGTGCGAAGGAGAGTACAGCTTCGGGAGCCGAGTTGTCGATCCAGACCGTCTCACCGTCCCGGAGGATCTCGGAGGTCGCCTTCAGCTCGTTCAATGTGCGCATAACTGACATGCGGCGAAGCACTGCAGACTCGTTCTTCTTCGCATCCGAACGGTCGGTCACTTCGAACTTGCCCATATAGAAGCGGTTTGCAAACATGCTGAGATTTGCTTCACAGCACAGCTCGTTGCCGCAGTAGACCATCGGAACGCCGTCGATCGTGTAGTTGAGTACCTCGATCAGCTCCATTCCGTCGTGTCCTGCAAGGATCTCAACTCGCTCGGGACGGTCGGTTACGGTGTCGTGATTATCGATATCGTGCATGACCACTGAACCCTTAGGAACCTTGGCGGCGAAGTCCTCGTGACTCTGACGGACATCGGCGGCAGTTGCTTCTCCGGAGAAAGCCTTGTACATTTTTCCGTGCCATGCGAAATGATAGCAAGAGTCGAAGGCTTTTTCAAGGTAGCTTACCGTGACACCCTCGTTCAGCAGAACGGCATCGGGCTTGATTGCACAAATACGGCGGCGCCCCTCTACCCAGAAATCAAGTGGGACCTTGTCGCCGACGTCACAGCGGAAGCCGTCTACCCCGATGGCACCGATATAGTACGTCATATTACACCACAGATATTCGCGAAGCCCCTCGTTTTCATAATTGAGGTAGGGAAAATTCCATTTTGTCAAACGGATGTTGCCCTCCTCATCGTGTTGCGCAAATTCAGGATGCTTCTCGATGATCGGTGCGTGAGGACCGATGTGCAGATAAACAAGGTCGAGCATGACCTTCAGATCGAGGCGATGCGCCTCCTCGACGAATTCACGGAGATCGTCCATCGTGCCGTATTCGGAATCAATTTTGAAGTAATCGTTCATACGGTAGGGGTTTTTGGGATTTCCCGTCTCGGATGCCTGCTGGCGAGGGCTGATGAAGGCCGGATCGTCGCAGTCGTCCTCCTCGAAAATAGGGCAAAGATACATAACGGTAAAGCCGAGCTCCTTCAGGAAGGGAAGCTCCCTCGTCACTGCATTGATCGTTCCCTCTTTGGAGAAGGTACGGGGATTGATCTGATAAATGCTACCCATCGTAAACCAATCGGGACTATGGATATTTCTTTCGTTTTCTCCGGTAATACACATAACAGATTCCTTTCTGCGTTGGATTATGACCTCATTATAACGCAAAGAGAAGGTTTTGTAAATCCGATAAATGAGCAGAAAGGTTTGAAAAACGAAACAAAAAGGGCTGTCCCGTGAGACAGCCCTTTTTTGAGCAAAGGATCACTCCCTCGCCATACTTTTCGTTACGACGACGTCAACGCCGCATCCGAGTACGTTTTCGAACACCTTGTCGCCAAGGGCGACGGGAGCCTTAAGCGTGACGGTGTCAAGGAGACGCATAATGCGCGGCACAAGCTCACGCGGAACGTCTGAAACCGTTTTGACGGGGCAACGGCGGTAGGGCGCGCCCTCGATCTTAACGGTCGAGGTGATCGTGCGGACAGGAGCTGTGACCTCCTTGATGCCGTAGGCGGCACCTCTCGGGCAAAGATTTCCCGAGACTACGTTGTTTTCAATATCGACCGACAGGTGACAGCCCTTGGGGCAGACCGTGCAAATTACTTTATTCATAAGAAATCAAACCTCTTTCTTCCGTTATAAGGCGCGGATCACTCTGCGACTTCTACCCTGAGAGCCCCCTCGACCTTCTGAAGAAGCGCCTTCGGGAGTACGATCTTTTCCATTTCGCCGGGTGCCATATGATCACGTTTGAAGGCTGCGATCTCGTTGTCTCCGCTTGTGACGCGGATCACGGAAGCGCCGCGGACCTTGTTCGTGCGGAAGAGGATCTCAAGCGACTTTTCGACGTTGTCGAGACGAACGCGCTGGGGAACGGTGTAATTTACGCCGTTGCCGTTTTCGATCGTCACGATCTCGCCCTCAACGGGATTTCCGCAGGCGAATTCTGCCGCCGCCTTGCCCGCCTTCATGCTTTCGATCGTAACGTAGTCGACGAGGTCGTGAACGTGAACGACGTTTCCGCAGGCGAAGATGCCGTTTTTGTCGGTCTCCATATTCTCGTAAACGTATGCACCGTTCGTGCGGCGGTCAATGCCGATGCCCGCTCCGCGCGACAGCTCGTTTTCGGGGATCAGACCGACCGACAGAAGGAGCGTATCGCACTCGATCTCGAATTCGGTTCCGGGGATGGGTGTGAAGCCGTCCACCTTGCTGATCTGTACCTTTTCAAGACGCTTTCTGCCGATGATATTCGTAACGGTGTGGGAGAGATAGAGCGGAATTCCGAAGTCATCGAGACACTGAACGATGTTTCTCGAAAGTCCGTTGCAGTGCGGTGCAAGCTCGATGCACGCGAGGACCTTTGCTCCCTCAAGCGTCATACGGCGCGCCATGATGAGACCGATGTCTCCCGAGCCGAGAATGACGACACGCTTGCCGGGAAGATAGCCGTTGATGTTTACGTATCTCTGTGCGGTTCCTGCCGTAAATACACCTGCAGGACGGTCGCCCGGGATCGAGATCGCTCCGCGGGTACGCTCACGGCAACCCATTGCAAGCACGATCGCGCCTGCGTGATAGACCTGATAGCCTTTTTCCTTGCTGACACACGCGACCGTTCGGTCGGGGCTGATGTGCAGAACCATCGAGTCGCAAAGAACGGTGATGTTACTACGCTTTTCGACCTCCTTCGCAAATCTCTCTGCGTATTCGGGACCGGTCAGCGCTTCCTTGAAGTAGTGGAGGCCGAAGCCGTTGTGCACACACTGATTGAGGATGCCGCCGACCTCGCGGTCGCGTTCCAGGATCAGAACGCTTTTGGCACCGTTGTCGCTTGCGGAAACGGCTGCTGCAAGACCTGCGGGGCCGCCGCCGACTACGATCACGTCATAATTCTTTTCAAGCATTGCCCTTCGCCTCCTTCGTTTCTTCTACAAGAATGTAGCTGCCGTCGTCTCCGAGTGTGATATCGAGCGGGGAAACGCCGAGCTCGCGTGCGAGGATATCGTGAATTCTCGTCGAGCAGAAGCCACCCTGACAGCGGCCGATGCTTGCGCCCGTACGGCGCTTGATCGAATCGAGCGAGCGCGGTGTGATCGGACGGCGGATCGCGTCAAGGATCTCACCCTCGGTTACCGTTTCACAGCGGCAGATCACGCGACCGTACAGCGGATTTTCGCGGATGAGCTCTTCCTTTTCCTCGGGAGTCATACGGTTGAAGCGGACGACCTTGCGTTCGTCGATGATCTCCTCCTTCGGCTCAAGCTTAAGACCGATGCGCGAAAGGATCTTGATGCCCTCAAGCGCGATCGCGGGAGCCGCCGAAAGACCGGGGGACTTGATGCCTGCGAGATGGACGAAGTTGTCGTTCAGATAGGAGGAACGGATGATGAAGTCGTGGCTGTCGGAGATCGGACGGTTGCCCGCATATTCGTGAATGCTCTTCGAGAAATCGATCGAGGGAACCGACTTGAGTCCGCTCGGCTTCAGCATCTTCAAGGTTTCCGCAACGGTCGCGACCGAGTCTGCACGGTCGACCATATAGGCATCGGGACCGACGATCAAGTTGCCGTGGACGGTCGGAGAAACGAGAACGCCCTTTCCGTTTTCATCGGGGCAACGGAAAACGACCGAGTTCACGCGCGTGCCCTCGACCTTGTCGAGCACGTAGTATTCACCGCAGCGGTGATGCTGCTTAAAGGAGAAGTCTCCAATCATTTCAGCGATCTTGTCGGCGTGAGAGCCTGCGGCGTTCACGACGTAGTCGGCAGTATAGGTGTCCTTCGAGGTCGTCACGAGGAAGATGCCGTTCACGTATTTGATCGTGTCAACTCTGTTTGAAAGATGTACGTCCGCACCGTTTCGAACGGCGGTCTCCGCCATTGCACAGGTGTACTCCCACGGGTCAACGATCGCGGAGGGCGCGTAAAGCGCACCGAGTACCTCGGGGTTGATGTTCGGCTCCATTGCAAGCGTCTCAGCGGTCGAGAGGATACGAATGCCCTCAACGCCGTTTGCACGTCCCTGATAGTAAAGCTCCTCGATGTGGTCGAGGTCTTTTTGTGTAAATGCGAGGACGAGAGAGGGAAGCTCACGGCGCAGGACCGACAGCTTTTTACAGATCTCCTTCGCAAGACGGACGCCCTCAATATTCAACTTTGCGCAAAGTGTTCCGGGGACGGGGTCATAGCCCGCGTGGAGAATTGCGCTGTTTGCCTTTGTCGCGCCGCAACCAACATCGTTGCAAGCCTCGACAACGCCGACCGAGAGCTTGTATTTGGACAGCTCGTACGCCATCGCAGCACCTGTGATGCCGCATCCGACGATCAGTACGTTATAATGCTTCATAAAATTGCCTGCTTCACGGTACAGAAATACCGCAAATCCTTTCTTTGGGATGTGTTAGCGCGGATCGTGAGAGTCCGCGTCCGCATAACTCAACAGTTTATATTATAGCACATTCTGCTCGTATTGTCAATATTGTTTAAAATTTTCCTTGATTTTTTGTATGAATTGACATTTTTTTAACAAGGTCGTGATGGAACCGATTTTTGCTTCTTATCTCCTCTTTGTGAAAAAAAGATGAACCGATGGCGCTTTGCATCGGTTCATCCCGTATTATGTTAGGAATTCAAAAGCTCATCAAACGTATCCCACGAGAGATCGGCATAGAAGCGATGTCCCTCGGGCCCCGTGATGTTACGGCAGTTGTTTTCTGCACCGACGGCTTTGTAGATCTCTTTTACGTGGGCAAACTCGTTTTTCACAGCCTCATTCGGAGCAATCTTATCGTACAGCCCGCTTACAACGACAAGCGGGCGGGGAGCGATGAGGATCGCCATGTCCCCCATATCCATATACGGTAAGATGTCGCTGATATATCCGCAATCGCAGTGATGGACCGAGCCCCATGAATCGACGAGCGAGCAAAAAGCGCAAGAGGGCATGGAGACCTTGATCCGTTCATCGACGCACGCAGCATAAAAGGAGGATGTACCGCCACCCGAGTTGCCCATAATGCCGATGCGGTTTTCGTCGAGAAAATCAAAGCTCGAAAGGCAGGCGTCGATCGCGCAGGAGATGTCGAGAAGCCGTTCTCCGATCAGGGTTTTACCCATCATTGCTGACTGCCATACCAGCTCGTGGCAGGAGAATTTGCGGTCCGGCATACCGTTGAGCTCTCCGAATCCGCGCTGCTCCATACAAAGCGCCGCGTAGCCGCGAGAGACTGCCTGAATGCCGAAGTCGCGGTCTCCCTCGATCTTGATCGGTTCCTTCCCCGGATATGCCTCTCTCGCGATCGAAACGTGCATACCGGTGGAGTGCCCCTGCAGGCAGATAACGAGAGGAAGCTTTCCCGGTCTGTCCTTCGGGAGAAGCAGGTGAGCGGGAACAAAGAAGTCGGGCTCGCTTTCAAAGACGAAGCGGTATTCGTCAAACCGAGGATCGCTCGTGTCGTAGTATTCGATGATCGCTTCGGATTTGACTGTCCTTTCGGGAATTTTCAAAAGCTCAAGAAGCTTTTCTGAAATCGCTTTCTTTTGTTCGGAAATATCCTTCGTAGGGTCGACCCGAAGCGAAGGCGTGATCCTTTTTTGCTTTTCGATATTGAGCCGATGTGGATCGAGCAGTGGCACTTTTCTGAAATCCATATTCGTCATAGCAATTCTCCTAATTTTTAATATGACCAAATCAAAAGGTAAGATGGTTTTTATGCCTTCGCCAATCTTTTGTCGAGGGCGTTTTTGATGGCGAGACAATCGTTCGTCAAGATGCAATCGACGCCCAGATCGAAAAGAGCCATTGCCTCCTCAGGGTTATCAGAATGGCAGTAGTTGACCTTGATCCCGTGCTTGTGTGCGTTAGTGATCATTTCGGGCTTCCACGCGCGATTTATGAGCTGAATCTTGTCAGCCCCGACCGCGATCGCGCGCTCGACCATCTCATATTCGCGGTGACCTGCTCCGACGCAAGTGCCGATCTGTGGATACTTCTTCTTCGCGAGTGCGAGCATATCATCGTTTCGGCTCATAAAATAGCAGTGCTTTTCGC
>JAZNOQ010000127.1:0-3736 GCA_045589215.1 Eubacteriales bacterium | reverse complement strand
GCGGGACCGACCGAGCCGTACTTGCGCGCGAAATAAGGCGTGACGGCGATCAGAGGAGAGCATTCGGTGATGCCGTAGCCCTCGTAGATCGGAATACCAAAATCGTCGAATGCGCGGATCAGCTTCGGATTGAGTGCCGCGCCGCCGCAAATGATCTTACAGAGTCTGCCGCCGAAGGTGTCGTGGATCTGCTTAAAGATCTTTCGGCGGATATCGATGCCGATCGCCTTTGTCGCTCTCGACAGCTTCGTACCGACCTTGATAGCACCCTCTCTGCCCGTCTTCTTTGCCTCAGAAAGGATCTTCTTATACATCGTTTCAACGAACAGCGGAACGAGCACGAGTCCCGTCGGCTTATACTTCTGAATGTTGGGAAGCACGCGGCGGAGCGAATCGTTGATACAAACGTGAATACCGTAATTCATTGCCGCAAGGTCGACCGCAAGCTCATAGGTGTGATGGATCGGAAGAACCGAGAGGATCACGTCGTCTGGGAAAAACTCGACGCTCTGCGTAGCGGCAGTAACGGTCGAAAAGACGTTCTTCTGCGAAAGCATAACGCACTTGCTCGTTCCCGTAGTACCCGACGTAAAGAGCATCTCACACATTTTCTCGTTATCAACGGTCTCGGGATATTCGAACGCACCGTCATTGTCGATCAGGGTGCAGAAAGGAACGGTCTGTACTGCCGATTCGGTGTTCTGTTCCTCAGCTTCGCCGTCCATCGCGATACGTACGCGAAGCGTCGGATGCTCCTCGATGCTTGCCTTTTCCGAAAGTGCGGATGAGAATACGATACCCTCTGCCTTCGCGATCGTGAGGAAGTTCGCGATCTCCGAAGCTGCAAGCTCCTTATCCATCGGAATGACTACGCCGCCCGTCAGGAGAACTGCGAAGTAAGATGCGAACCACTCGGGGCGCGTTTCGGAAAGAAGCGCAATGTGCTTCCCTGCGAGTCCCGCATCGGTGAGTCCCTTCGCGGTCTTCTTTACAAGCGCAACGAATTCCGCATACGTCATCGTGTTGTCCTTGCCCTTTGCCTTAAAGCTGAACAAAGGCTTGTCACCGTGTGCTTCCATCACACGGATCTCTTCAAGAACGTTCGTAACGGGCGTGCAGAGACGCTCGGTCTTTTTCGCTCTCATAATCGGATTTTTTTGTTTCATCATATCAGTCCTTTCTTGATCGGTGCTACGCTGAGCGGTCACACCGGAGATGAGGCTGTCGCCTTCCGTGGCGGCAAAATTATTTTTTGCCTTTTTCGGCAAAGCTTGATTCGATCAACGCACAAATGTTCTGATCGAAATAATTCAAAATGCGGTAGAAGCAGTCGAGATCCTCGTCGGATACGTCTCCGCGCACCGCGTCTACGGCTTCCCCGACGAGCTTCCGAACCTCGTTCAGAACGTCTGTTCCACGTTCCGTGAGGAATATTTTACGGCGGTATTTCTTGTCACTTTCCTCGTAACAGATGTAGTCCTTTTCTTCAAGCTCTCCGATCACGCGGGAGATCAGCGACTTATCCACACCGCAGGTTTCCGCGAGATCGGCACCCGTCATCCCCTTCGGGGACTGACCAAGCCTGACAAGACAGGTAACGTGAACCGAACGCAGTCCGAATGCCGCCATTCTGTCGTTTTTCAGCTTTTGCAAATTCTTCGCGATCTGCTCAATGGATATGCTGAACGTAATGTATCTATCCTCATTCATAAACGGCGAACGATCCCTTCTAAGCACTCTGACGTTATACCGTCTACACTGATTTTTTGCAAAAGGCAGCAGAAAAGCATAGTCACGGTTATAGTTATTATAGCGCGAATCCGTTGACTTGTCAACAAGATGCCCCCTTTGTTCACTCATTGTTTACAAAGAATTCCAAAATTTCCGCATTTCTCCACAGCAATATGCAGGATCGATATTTTTTGGAGACAAGGTTTTTTCGAAAATATCCAAATCCCTCTTGAACCATTTATAATTTTGCGTTATAATGATAGTAACCGATACTTACGACTAAGATCGCTGAAAGGAATCTATATGAATACGGAAAAGAAACCCTCTTCTCTCCGATTTTCTCCGAAAATCATCCTTGTTATACTGATCGCGGCCGCCGTTGTCGTGCTTTCCGCACTTTTTCTCTTCCGATCGATCTGGGACGGCGGTGTACTCGAATCCATTGACGCGGGAGACTTCCGCTTTGATCTATGCGGCGACGGCTCCCTCTCGAAGATCAAAATATACAAAGACGGAAAAAAAACCGCAACCCTGAAGACCTCGTCGGTCGGAAATGCGGAAAATCATTACGGCGTGACCGTGGTCGACCTTTCCTTCGACGGCTCCCCCGATCTTCTCGTCGCCGTGAAAAATGACGGAACCGATACGTGCTATAACGCCTGGCTGTGGAATCCCTCGACGGGCACTCTGCGTTCGCAGGAGGCATTCATAAACGTCAAAAATCCGACGCTGAGCGAGGAATACGGTGCGATCGTGTCAAAACGGCACGAGCAGCGCGACGCGGGCGAGGACGCAAACGGTGTATATTATGAGGAGGCCGAGGTCATTTCGGTTTATACCGCCGTGGACGGTGCGCTCGTCGAGTTTATACGGTACGAATTCGTTTACTACACAAAAAACGATATTTATGCCGTTCTCGTATATCGATTTGACGAGGACACAGGAGAGATCTCCTCCTTCAGCGAGGACTCGTGGCTCTCTCCCGATGAAGCGAAGGACTTTGTCCTCTCCGTCTACGCGGACGCGGATATGGAAAAGTACAAAAGCAATTATCCGAACGCCGCAAAATGAATGTCCGTATATAAAAATTTTACATTCCACAAGAGGATTTTTTCAAAAATCCTCTTGCTTTTTTTGTGTTTTATGTTATACTTATTACAGTATGATATATACGAGATCTACATTCTCATAAGGAGGAAAAAATAATGCTTTTTATCAAGAAAAAGAAGACCCCGAACTACGGCAAGATCATTGCGATCACCACCGCCGCTGTTGCAGGTGCTTGCGCTGTTTCCTACTTCGTTTATAAGCTCGTCGTTAAGCTGAAGGAACAGGAGGCATATGACGATGACGATCTTTGCGAGGGCTGCCCCCTTGCCGACGAATGCGACGGCGAATGCCCGATCGAAGAGCTCGTTGATGAGGAAGTAGCGGAAGAAGCTGCTGCTGAAGCTGTTGAAGCTCCCGCGGAGCAGTAATACCGATATAGGGAAGAAAGCACCATGCTTTCTTCCCTCTTTCTATATGTAGATGTCATCCTGATCGAATTTCCACCTTTCAAATTCATAAAAACTTCATTGTTTATTTACCGTTTATCTATTGATATTCAGTTCTTATTGAGATATAATATCATCAGTAAAACGAAAGGGGGTAATGCGTATCGCCGAAACAAGAAGAACCATGCAAAAGGAGATCGTTGCAACGACGCTGAAAACGATGCACAATCATCCGACGGCAGACTCGGTGTACGAAACCGTTCACTTGACCTATCCGTCGATCAGCAAGGCAACCGTCTACCGTATTCTGAACCAAATGGCAGAGGACGGCACCGCACTGAAGGTTTCCGTACCAAACGCTGCCGACCGCTTTGACGACACCTGTGCTCCACATTATCACGTTCGCTGTTTGAGCTGCGGACGGGTCGAGGATCTGATGATCCCAATTTACGATCTACCCGACATTGCGCGAGACGACGCCTGTGGCTTTCGCGTAACGGGTTGTTCCC
>JAZNOQ010000126.1:0-15369 GCA_045589215.1 Eubacteriales bacterium | reverse complement strand
TACGATCCGACTTAGTTCCAATTTTTTCTTGAAAAGCTTTGGGATTCTTAAGGTCTTTTTTCAAAAGGCCCTTAGGGGGGGGGCGGGGGTAACACCCCTGCATTTACCCGTCTGCGCGTTCCTTTGCTACGCGCCCATCCTTGAGAAGCGCGCGGAGACGCTCGCGGTCAAGGTCAGCAATCGCATCGCGGTATTCGCTGAGAGACGAGATGATCGCGTCAAGCTCCGAGAGGAGAGGCTCCCTGTTGTCGAGGAAAAGCTCGGTCCACATCGACTCGTTCAACCACGCAACGCGCGTCAGATCCTTGTACGAGCCTGCGGAGAAGCCGCGATGCTCCTGCGCCGTCGGGCTTTTGACGTATGCGTTTGACACCACGTGTGCAAGCTGGGAGGTGTAGGCGATCACGCGGTCGTGATCCTCCGCCGTCGTAACCGAGATCCTGCCGAATCCAACGGGCTCGACGAGCTTTTTTACGCGGTCAAGGAGGGCGATATTACCGAATTCCTTCGGAACGATCACAAGTGGCGCACCGCGGAAAAGGTTCGCGCGCGTGTATTTGAAGCCCGAGTACTGCGTTCCCGCCATCGGATGCCCGCCGACGAAGGTGAAGCCGTGCTGTTCTGCGAGAGCAAAGCCCCTTCGGCAGATCTCTGCCTTGACACCGCAAAGATCCATCACGAGCGTTTCGGGGCGCACCGTCTGTGCGATCTCCTCGAGATAACGGACCGTCGCCTCGGGATAGAGGGCAACGAGAATCAGATCGCATAGAGGGATCGTGGTGGTGTCGAGCGCACCGTCGATCGCGCCCGAGAGAAGAGCAAAGCTCTGTGTCTGCGCATCCTTATCATATCCGTAGACGGTGACACCGCCAAAGGATTTATAAGCCTTCGCCATCGAGCCTCCGATGAGACCGAGGCCGCAAATTCCGATCGTCATAATAACCTCCGTTCTGCTACACAACTGAAAGCGTGACCACCGCGCGGGATCACCTTCCGACCGCCGCGAGAACTGCGGAAACAGCCGTGATCACGTCCTTAAACTGTGCGGGGGTGAGGGACTGTGCGCCGTCGCAAAGAGCCGCCTGCGGATTGTTGTGTACCTCGATCATCAGACCGTCCGCTCCGCAAGCCGCCGCCGCGAGGGACATCGGCTTTACGAGACGGGAAACGCCCGTTGCGTGCGAGGGATCGACGATCACGGGGAGGTGCGACAGCTCATTAAGCACGGGAACAGCCGCAAGGTCAAGCACGTTGCGGGTGTAGTTATCGTAGCTGCGGATGCCTCTCTCGCAGAGGATAATGTTCTCGTTGCCGCCTGCCATAATGTACTCGGCACTCATCAGAAGCTCCTTCAGCGTTGCCGCAAGACCTCTCTTCAGAAGGATCGGCTTCTTCGAGCGTCCAAGCTCCTTCAGAAGCTCGAAATTCTGCATATTTCTTGCACCGACCTGAATTACGTCAACGTCAACGAACAGGTCAAGGTGATTTTGATTCATAATTTCCGTAACGATCGGAAGTCCGGTCTCCTTTTTCGCTTCGAGAAGAAGACGGATGCCCTCGTCCTTAAGTCCCTGAAAATCGTACGGGGACGTACGGGGCTTGAAGGCGCCGCCGCGCAGCATCGTTGCGCCTGCCGCCTTTACCTCCTTCGCAATACCGATGAGCTGCTCCTCGCTTTCGACCGAGCAGGGACCTGCCATCACGGCGAATACGTCACCGCCGACCGAGGTGTTTCCGACCGAAACGACCGTGTCATCGGGGTGGAATTTGCGGTTTGCGCTCTTGAAGGGGTCGGAAATGCGCTTGACCGATTCGACGAAATCGAGACTGCCGAGCAGGTCCTCGTCGATCTTGCGCGTGTCACCGACGAGGCCGACGATGGTCTGATATTCGCCGCGCGAGAGATGGACGGTGAGCCCCTGGGACTCAAGCCAAGAGGTAAGGCTTTCGATTTGTGCGTCATTCGTTCCGGATTTGAGTACTGCGATCATTTTTTGCTTTTCCTTTCTTTTTGCGCTCTGTGCATCCTTCCGCGAGGTTTGCCGCAGAACAGCGTGAAGACCCTCGGGACCTCTTGTGACACCGAAGGGCATAAAAAACAGAAAATGCCTCCAGTGCTTTCACTGTGAGGCATTCCATCCGAGCGCTTTCGCTTGATCCGTTCCGCAGCAAAACACTTTTACACGATCACATTGATACGGTGTAAAAGTAATAATAGTATGCCTCGAAACAGATAGAGAACATAAGCGTTTTCCTTTTAAAAATGATAAAAAATCGATCCTTGAGATCAAGAATTTCCTATAGTGTAGCACAAAGAAATCGATTTGTCAAGCCTTTTCTTTTAAAAAATCGAATCAAACACAAACTTTTCAAATACAAAAAAGGGGCTGTCTCACTTAGGTGAGACGAGCCCCATCTTTCACTGCCTGCGCGAGATAAGAGCAAGCAGTATGCTTTTTACTTAAGGATTCGTCGAGTTGCCGGGAGTAGTCTTCTGGACAGCGGAGACGACGAGGTCGAACTTTGCGACACCGCCCTGAGCGAGGTCGTTATCCTGCATATTGGTGGGGGCACCCTTAGCATCGTCATCAACGAATTCGATGAGGACGGAGAAGCTTTCATCCGGAGACTTCGTTGACATCTCAGAGCCTTTCACAATGAGGAAGCCGTCTTCAGCAGTGTATTCGTTCAGCCACTTTTTTGCGATCTCATTGTTGTTTCCATCATAGATCGTTACGCGAAGCTGCTTTGCGAGATAAGTCGCCTCCTCGGAAAGCACAATGTCGACGTCATACGTGAACGCGACCTCTCCGGGGTTCGAGATCTTGAGGTCGGCTTTGAAGTAGGTGCCGGGGGCGATCCGCATATTCGCCGAGCTGATGCCGAACACGTTGGGAGTATTGACAGAGCCGTCGAGGTTAACGCGGGTGTCCGAAAGCTCAACAACAGTGTCGTTCTTGGTGACCTCAAGATAGCCGCTGTCGTTGAGGACCCTGTATTCCAGATTGGTTCTGGTCAGCATAATATTAAGGTCGCCTGCCTTCAAGTGGTTCTTGACGGTAAAGGATTCGGTGAACAGGGAATACGTCATGCCCGAGATGAGGGCGACGCAAAGGAGAACGACGGAACAGGCGATGAGAATGGCTCTTTTTCTGTTGCTCATGGGTGAATATTCCTTTCAGGATGTTTTGTATTGAAAAACCGTGAAAAAACGGTAGATCAAGCTTGCTCGGTGGAGGCATCCGCGGACTGCTCGGGTGCTTCGGGCTCTTCTGCGGGAGCTTCATCTGCCTCTGCGGGAGACTTTGCCGCCTCGCTTGCGGCAAGGGCTTCGCTTACGGCTTCGACCGCCTCGTTTGCGGCTTCAAGTGCCTCTTCTGCCGTCGCATTTGCCTTTTCGATGGCGCGCTTCTGACGGTATTCCTTGACGATGTCTACAATTACGTAAACCAAGGTGGACAGGGCGGTAAGGATCGCCACGACGATAAAAATGATGATTGCAATTTTCATTTTGATGTACTCTCTGTATTGTTATTTGGAATATTGGTGGAGTCTTCCTCGTTTTTCTCGGAAGACGGCTGACCGTCATCTTGCGGCTGTGAGACCTCTTCGGGGCCTTCTGCCGCCGTTACTGCGTCCTCTCCGTCTTTTCTTCGCCTTTCGGCACCGAGGATGCGTATGATCCTGATGACTTCAAGGAGAACGATCAAGGCGCAGGGAAGAACGATAAGGAGCGCGATGCCGATGGGCGTTTTGAGAAAGCTCAGGAAAACGCCGAGCGGATACGATTGGGCAGTGACCTTGCCGATCACGTAGTTCGGACTGCTCTTGTCAGACGTATCGATCGTCTGATAAAGCACGCCCGACGAGGAATTCACGTTGTCCCCCGCAAGCGCGATCTCGTAAGAGCCGTCGGGCTTTTCGAGGATGGACGTGATCCGATGCGTGATGGTGACCGACGAATTATAGACGTAGCGGAAGGTCAGAACGTCTCCGACCTTAAGCGCTGAATACCATTCCGCCGCCGCATCCTCATCATCGGGAACAAGCTCGATCAGGACCACAGAACGGACGGGAATGCTTTTGATCTTGTACTTTGAAACGTCGGTGTATTCACAGGATGCCATGGAATCCGATGTAACGATGCGGACCTGATGACCGAAAATTTCGGAGGCACCGTCGACGTCCTTTTTGGAGGAAACGGTCAGGATCACTGCGAAAATGCAAAGCAGGAGAAAGAGAAAAAGAAGGATGTTACCTAAGATTTTCAGAACTTGTCCCGATGCTTTTTTAGTCATAAACGCTTACCTCGTCGTTGCTTGCGGTGATCATAAGCTCAAACTCGGCAGCAGTCCCCTGTGCTTCGTTTCCAACGTCCTCGGGGAGATAATATGTAATTCGGATGTCTGCCTCGGTTTTGTTCGACAGCTTTCGTGTGCAGGTAAGGGGCTCACCGAGAAGGACCTCGGACAGCCGCTTGTCGCAAAGAAGCTCGTCGCCGTTTTCAATTCTTACGTAGGCAAATTCCTTGAGAAGCTTGTCGTCGATTTCGGAAAAGTGGAGGGTGATCTCAAATTCGTCCTCCACCTCGCTTGAAAGCAGGAGACAGTATTTACTGCTTTCACCGGGGATCATCGCGAGATCGGAAAAGGTGACGATCTTTCCGCCCGCACCTTCTGTGAGGTCGAGGCGGATCATCGTGGTGCCCTTGGTCGGATTCAGAAGTGAATACGCCGTTATTCCGGTGCCTACGAGTATGAGCACGCAGAGCGCGATCATAAGGACGGAGATCCAATTGATTTTCTTCATATGTATCCTTTCTTTTTACAGAAGATCAAAGAAAGATGATCGGAGATGCGAAAAAACGTGGCTTGTATCGCCGTATGATACGGGATACACAGTACATTTTACCATAGTTTCCTGAAAAAAGCAATAGGCTTTTTTGTTTTTTTGTTGACGTTTTCTATCGCATTTGGAGAAAAATCCTCAAATTTCGAGAATTTTTGCTTCAGCGGTGGAAAATGCCGCACTTACGGCACGAAGGGATGCCCGTCCGCGATGCTTTTCATCGAGAGGATCACCTTCTTCGGAGTCTTTGAACCGAAGATCGCAGAGCCTGCTACGATGACATTCGCTCCCGCTTCGGTGACGTGATGAACGTTGCTTTCGTAGATGCCGCCGTCCACCTCAATGTTATAAGAAAGACCGTTTTCGAGGGCGTATTCCTTTGCCGCGCGGACCTTCGCGAGGGTGCGGGGAATGAGCTGCTGACCGCCGAATCCGGGGTAGACCGTCATCACGAGGAGCATATCGATCTCCTTGAGATAGGGCTTTGCCGCGTCGAGATCGGTGTCGGGCGAGATCGCCATGCCCACGCGGATGTCCTTCTCGCGGATCGCCTGTATCACCGCCGAGGGATCGTCACAGCTTTCGAGGTGGAAGGTGATGATATCCGCCCCCGCCTTTGCGAAAACGTCGATATAGCGGAGGGGATCCTGTATCATCAGATGTACGTCAAAGATCAGGGGCGTTTCAGAGCGAAGCGCCTTGATCACGGGTGCGCCGAAGGAGATGTTCGGAACAAACGAGCCGTCCATCACGTCGAGGTGCAGGTAGTCCGCACCCGCGTCCGCGATGCGACGCACCTCCTCGCCGAGCCTCGAGAAATCAGCGGCGAGCAGGGAGGGGGAAACGTATATCATACGGTAAAAAGCCTTTCTGTGAAGAATTTTATGATCGGTGAGATCGCAGTATTTTCAAGGAATTCGTGTCGAAGCACGAAAAAACGACATATTCTGTATTGTCGGCACTGCCGAGAAAATAAGCAGTGATACGCGTGCGGAGGGAAAGGGAAAAGCACGGACGTCTGACGGAGAGCCGCAGCGCCACTGCTGTATGGCGGAGGAACGAGCGTCCTCCGCCGCTTGACAGAGGTGCAACGCTCTGTCTTTGCGCTTTTGCGGCGTTATTCGATCAGTGCGATCGCCTGAGCCGCGATGCCGAGCTTTTCACCCGTGAAGCCGAGTCCCTCCTCGGTCGTTGCCTTGACGCTGACCGAAGAAAGTTCGATCTGAAGAGCCACTGCGATGTTTTCGCGCATCGAAGAAATATGCGGCGCGAGCTTCGGTGCCTCGGCAAGCACGGTCGAGTCGATATTGACGATACGGAAGCCGTTTTTACGAAGAAGCGCGCCGACGTGTGAAAGCAACAAGAGGCTTGAGATCCCCTTGTACGCGGGATCGCTGTCGGGGAAATGCTTTCCGATGTCCCCGAGAGCCGCCGCGCCGAGCAGTGCGTCCGCGATCGCGTGCGTAAGCACGTCTGCGTCCGAATGCCCGAGAAGTCCCGTCGAGTGGGGAATGTCCACCCCGCCGAGAATGAGCTTTCGTCCCTCGACGAGACGGTGTACGTCGTAGCCTTGTCCGATGCGCATCATTCCTTCTCCTCTCGGTCGGTAGCCTTGTCAGCCTCTGTCGGCTCGGGGCTCTCGTAGACCGTATCCTTGCGGTAACGCAGAATCGCCTCCGCGATATAAAGATCGACGGGGGTCGTGATCTTGATGTTCTCTCTGCCGCAATCGACCAACTTCACGGGGTAGTCGATCTCCTCGACGAGCGAGTTATCGTCAGTCCCCTCGAATTTGCTTTCGAGAGCCGTATAAGCCGCGGCGCGGTAAAGATTGGTCTGAAAGACCTGCGGCGTTTGTGCCTGCCAGGTACGGCGGCGGTCGGTCGTCGACTCGATGAACGCCTGACGGCTTTCGAGCTTCACCGTATCGGTTGCACGGGTAGCGGCGGTTGCCGCGCCGTGGAGATAGGCGTTGCGGCAGACGCGCGTGATCATCTCCTCGGTGAGGAGGCATCGCGCGCCGTCCGAGATCGCGATATACGCCGATTTCGGATCTACCGCGTCAAGCCCAAGACGAACTGACTCCTGACGGGTCTTTCCGCCTGCGATGATTGCAGTTATTTTCGTAAGGCTGTACGCCTCGATCAGCTCTCTGTAAAGATCGATCTCGGATTTTCTTGCCACCACCACGATCTCGTGAATGCAGGGAGTGCTTTCGAATGCGCGGAGCGTATGAACGATCACGGGAATTCCGCAAAGCTCGGCAAATTGCTTCGAGCCGCCGCCCATACGGGTGGACGAGCCTGCCGCAACGATTACGGCAGAGGTGAAATATTTCGGGTCGGGCTTGCCCGCGACCGCCTTTAGCACCGCCGCGATCCGACGGGGAAGAGGCTTTCCCGCTTCCTCGTCGAATTCCGCCCGTGTCATAGGAGCCTTCGCCATAATCAGGAGTTCGAGGGACGGAAGGTGCCCTGTTCGATCGCCATGATCATATCGACGCGCTTCTGATGCTTGCCGCCCTCGTACTCGGCTTCAAGGAAATTGTCGCAAAGATCGCACGCAATGCCGAGACCGACGACGCGCGCACCGAAGCACAAAACGTTCGTGTCGTTGTGCTGGCGGGTCAGACGTGCCGAGAAGGTGTCCGAAACGCAAGCCGCGCGAATGCCCTCGTATTTGTTCGCCGCGATCGACATTCCGACGCCCGTTCCGCAGATCAGGATGCCGAGATCGGCGTCTCCCTTTTTGATCGCCTCGCAAACAGCATACGCGTAGTCGGGGTAATTACAGCTGTCCGTGGAGTGCGTTCCTACGTCGGTCAGCTCGTAGCCCTTTTCCTTGAGATGCTCCATAACAGGGCCTTTCAGTTCATATCCTGCGTGATCGCAACCGATAACGATTTTCATGTTTGTATTCATTCCCTTCATATTATTAAATGTATTTTGAGCGTTGAATTTTTTCTTTCAGGCTCTTCCCGCGGCTTCCTTTTCCATCCGTTCTCTCTCTGCCTGACAGGGACGGAGATAGACGGGAGCGATCTCGCGGTCGGAGGTGCGGATACCGCTTTCGTAAAGGCGAAGTGCCTCAACGGCGGTCGAATACGCGCTTTGCATACGGAGGCGGATCGGCGTTTCCTTGACGGAGAGCGAGCCAAAGCCCTCCTTTGTGATCGCGTAGCCGTCGCCGCACAAATAAACGGGCGTGTCATATTTGGCGAGATCAGCTTCAAGCTCGGAGATTGCGAGCGCGCGGTCGGGCGTGAGCCGCTCGACGGCACCGTTCTTCAGACGAAAGAGCGCGTTGTAGACCTGTGAGCGCCGTGCGTTCATAACGGGCGACACAATGATCCCGTTTTCGTATCCCGCATCGATACCGACGAGATTTCTTGCAAGAGAGGCGAGCGTCGAAACGCCGATGCAGGGCTTGTCCGTTCCGAAGGCAAGCCCCTTGACCGTTGCGGCACCGATCCGCACGCCCGTGAACGAGCCCGGACCTGCCGTGCAGGCAAAGAGATCGATGTCCTTCGCCGTGAGTCTGAATTTCTTTAAGAGATCCTCCACCATCGGCAGAAGATTTTCACTGTGCGTGTTTCCGTTTTCGATCAGGATCTCCCCGAGCAGAGCCTCGCCGTCGCAAAGCGCGACCGATGCCGATACCGCGGTGGAGTCGAGTGCAAGGATAAACATTACTTTGTGATCCTTTCTATGGTAACGGTGCGTATCCCCTCACCGTCGTCCGTCTTTTCGATCGTGACTCGGATATAGTCCTCGGGAAGCGCGTCCTCGATGTGTTCACTCCATTCGGTCAGGATCAGCCCCTTTCTCATCGGGTAGTCCCAAAAGCCGATCGAATCGAGGTCGTCCTCGCTTTCGATGCGGTACATATCAAAGTGAAAGACCGCCGAAAAGCGCATCGTTCCTACCTTCGCGGGATACTCGTTCACGAGTGC
This sequence comes from Eubacteriales bacterium, assembly GCA_045589215.1. GTDB lineage: Bacteria > Bacillota > Clostridia > Oscillospirales > CAG-272 > JAZNOQ01. The sequence continues at coordinate 6,569 of JAZNOQ010000126.1, read as the reverse complement.
GAAGGTGGGAGACCGAACTGCCGACACGGGAGAGATGACCGATGCCACACCGCGCGTGAACGCGGTCTTTCCGACTCCAAGGTCTCCGTACAGCGCGACGAACGGGGGGAGGGAAGGGTCAGACAGAAGCAGCTCTGCGAGAAAAGCACCGAGTGCCTCGGTCTCCTCGGGGGAGCCGCTTCGCTTTTTCAAAAGTGAGATAGCGGTCATGCTCTGTCTTCGTCCTCTGTGTCCTTTTTCTTCATCGGAGCGGGCATTCCGGGGGCTTTTCTGCGCTCCGATACCGCTTCCTTTGAGCCGTCGGGACGCACGATGACCGTGTTGTCAAGCGTGCCGCCGAGCGACGCGCGGATCTCCGCGACGTATTCCTGACGGAGTGCCGCCTGTTCGCGCTTTTCCTCCTCGGTCAGGCCCTCTGATTTTTGTTTTCTTGCAAGCGCGTTGATGCGCTCGATCTTTGCGTGTTCCATCGTAAAATAGCCGTTCCTTATTTGTAACTCTTTTTCATAATTTTTTCAGCGCTCGAGAGCCGCCTCGATCTCGCAAATGAAGACCGTGTGATAGTCCTGCTCCTTGTAGTTTTCAAGAAGCGCGGGATCGAGAAAGCCGCTTTCGCAAAGCTCTCCGACGTAAAGCTTTTTGCAAAGAAGCGCGAGGCGCGCCTCCTTCACGTACGGCGTTCCGTTCTCGTCGAAAACGGGGGTGATGCCCGTTTCCTTGAATTTATCGCAGTCCCGTCCGCTTTTCGTTCCGCAGAAGCGGAGCGCATCGCGGTAGCTGTCGGGCAGGACCGAGAGCGACAGACGCTCTGACGCGTTTACGAATTCGAGCGTATAACGCTGCGGGCGGATGAAGCAGACCGCAACGGGCTTGTTCCAGAGAATGCCGAGACAGCCCCAGCTCGCGGTCATCGTATTGATCTTGCCGCTTGTCGGATCCTTTGCCGTAATGAGGAACCAATCCTTTCCGATCGTGCGGAAAACGTTATCCGATAGGCTCTCGGGATTGACCTTGTGAAATTCTGACATAAAAAGCTCCTGCCTTTCTGAAGGTGATGCGGCGCGGGATCAGCGCCCCGAAGCGGTAGCGAAGAGAGAGGCGATCGCTCCCTCGATCGATTCTGCCGCAACTACACTATATGCGTCTCCCGTGTAAAGGACACCGCGCCCCTCGTCGGGATCGAATACGAGTGCAAAGGTAAGCTCGAATGTCTCGGCGGTCTCGCGCGCAAGCGCCGCCGCCCGAACCGAAAACGCGTCGTCTGCGAAGGTCTCGAGAATTCGGGAGTCGCCGCTTTCGTTTCCGTCAAATCCGAGAATGTCGGAGGCTCCGCTCGGCGTGAGTGCCGCCGCAGAGGAAAATCCGAAAAGCTCGGTCATCACGACCGCACATTTCGGCGTCACGGGCGCATTTGGAGAGAGAAACGCAAAAAGAGGCTTTCCTGCAGCGAGTGCTTCACCCATCAGATGCTTTACCGCCGTGCGCGATTCGGGCGACGAAAGCGGAACGCTTTCGTCGAAAAGCAGAAAGTCGCAGGTGGGGAGGGGCTTTCCGATTTCTGCGGTACAGGCAGAGGCACCGCCCGAGATGAGTCGGGAGGCGAGGGCAACGGTTTCACCGTTTGACGCGAGTAGGGCGATTTTCATAGCAGGTATCCTTCCTGAAGAGAGAAGCACAGCTTCAAAATATTTCCATCCATAATAGTATATCACATTCCTCCGAAAAAAGCAATAGCAGACCGAAATTTCCGCAAAGGATTTTTGCGTCTTTTTTACGCTATGACACATTTGAAAGTTGATTTTTGTGCATCCTGTCTGTATTGAGGGGGCGATTTTTGTGAAATCGGACATCTGCCTGAAGGAAAAAATATGCTTGACAAAATCTTCATCGCGTGGTATAATCTATGTGCATCATTGTTTGCATGAAAAAATTCAGAAAGGAGAATGATTCATTCTCGGCGGGTGGCAGTACGACAAAATGCGATCCGTTCAGAATGAAGCACGCAAGATGAACAACAAACTGATCAGACTCATCGCTCTTATGCTTGTGTCCCTGATGCTGCTGTTTGCAGTAGTTGCTTGTGACTCCGGTAGCAGCGGAGGCGACGAGTCCAATGATAACGGTAGCGAACAGGGCGGCCCCTCTAATTCGGGCAATCCCTCGGGAACCGATGAGACCACATTCGAACAGATCGGCGTTCCGGACGGCCTTGATTACGGCAACACGATCTCGATCCTTTATTGGAGTGACGTCCAAGAACCCGAATTTGAGGTGAAGGATGTATCGCTCGACCACACGCTTCAGGCGATCTACGAGCGTAACCAGAACACCGTTCAGAAGCTTGGCCTTAACGCTGATGAGGGCGGTATCGTATGGACTCCCCTTAAGGGCAGAGGCAACACCAATATGACCGAGTTTGCAAAGCACGTCGGTACCAGCTATACCGCGGGCAACCGTGACTACGATATCGTTGCTACTTATTCCCGTACCGCAGCTCTCTGCGCGATCAACGGTTACCTCGCAGATATCGCTGCGATCGAGGATTCGCACATTGACCTTACGAGAACCTGGTGGACTCCTTCGCTCGTTGAGACGGTTACGATCGACGACTCGATCTACTTCCTCTCCGGCGATATTTCGACCAACACCATCCATATGATGTACACCATCTTCTGTAACACGGAGATGGTCAAGACCCTGAACCTGGAGGACCCGGTGAAGCTGGCCGTCGAGGGCAAGTGGACGCTTGATAAATTCATGGGTCTCTGCGAGGGTGTTTTTGCTGAGCAGAACGACGACGGTGCACCCTCTTCCGGCGACCGTTTCGGCTTCGTTACGACGCAGGGCAACACCGAGGCGTTCTACAACGGCGCTGACCTCTTTGCAATCGAAACCGACGATACTGAGGTGCTTGTGATATCGGACGACATGATCGGCAACAAGGCGTCGAAGCTTGTCAATGAGCTCACCGCATTCTACCAGACCATCGACGTTCGCGGCTTCGGTAACCCCGCAATTGAGTTTACTGCAGAGCACGCTCTCTTTACGCAGTACACGATGAGATTTGCACAGAGCTATCTTTCCAAGGTACAGTTCAAGTACGCAGCTCTCCCCACGCCGAAGTATGAAGAGAAGCAGGTCGGCTACCGTACCGCTGTTTCCGCAGACGTTTCGCTTTGGGGCATTATGAAGGACGTCGAGAATGATCCCGACATGCTGAGCGAATGCTCCGCAGTCCTTGAGACGCTTGCATACTACGGCTACCGTTTCACCACGCCTCAGATCTTCGAGACCAACCTGAAGGTTAAGTATTCCGATACGGACGACCTGAACACGGTCAAGTGCTTCGACCTGATCCGCGAGGGTGTTGTATACGACCTCGGTTACATCTTCCCCAACACCGAGCTTGGCGACTACGTAAGCAGCATTTTCGCAAGATGCATTGCAGGTAAGGACGACTGGGCATCCGTTAAGAACGCAAACAAGACGATGCTTGGTAACAAGCTCGAGGAAATCGTTGAGAAGATCGACGAACACAAGTACAAGTAATAGCTTGAAGCTATTATAGCTTTCAGTAAGGGTATGCTGTCCCCACGGGTGGCATACCCTTTGCTTTTTTTGTGCGTGATCGTCGAAAAAAATGCCGAAAAGCCTTTACAAATCGGAAAATGTGCGGTATAATGTAAGGAGGGATGAGTTGCAGTCCATATGTAATTGCTTCTCTGAATTTTTGTGTGGAAAGGAAATCGTTATGAGATTTACCAGCGATTTGCACGTACATACCCACCTCTCGAGCTGTGGAAAGCCCGAGGCGACCGTGGAGTATTATATGGATAAGGCGCGTGAGCTCGGACTTAAGACACTTGGATTTACCGACCACATGTGGGATAGCGCGATCCCGGGTGCATCGAAGTGGTATACTCCGCAGAATTTTGAGCATATTTCGCAGCTTCGCGCGGAGCTTGACGCCGCCGATAAGACGGGCATTGACCGTGTTCTTTTTGGTGCAGAGTGCGAGTATGACGCAAAGGGGCACGGCGTCGCCGTTTCGCCTGCTGTTGCCGAACAGCTCGACGTTCTCCTCGTTCCGAACTCGCACACGCACATGACGGTAGTGATGCCGAGGGAATATTATCAACCCCGACGCCACGCCGAATATATGCTCGAGGCGTTCTACGACATTCTGAATTCCGAGGTCTCTCGGTACGTTACGGCGATCCCACACCCCTTTGCGGCAGTCAATTGCGAGAAATATCCCCCGCATTACCCGGCAGCCTATCCCTTTCATTCGATCTCAGACGACGAATTCAAGCGTTGCTTCGCGCTTGCCGCAAGGAAGGGAATTGCGCTTGAGATTAACCCCTATAATTATAGGAGGGCGCCCGTAGAGGATATCGAATCCGACGAGCTTTGCCGCGAGCGGATCCGTATGTACCGCATTGCAAAGAACGAGGGCTGTCTCTTCACGGTCGGCGTCGATGCGCACGGTATCGGTTATCACGACTATTACCACCTGATCGAGCCCGTTGCCGAGCTGATCGGTATTACCGAAAACGACCTCCACCCCCTCGCCAGATAACTTTGTGTTAACTCTAAATAAACAAAATAAAAATAACAAGTAAAAGAAGAAAAATCATGAAATTCATTAGTCAACTTCCAACCCCCGAAGAAATTAAGGAGCAAACCCCTCTCCGCGCAGACCTTTCTGCGAAGAAGGCGATCCGCGACGCGGAAATCGCCGACGTATTCACGGGAAAGAGCAACAAGCTCGTTCTCGTCATCGGCCCCTGCTCGGCAGACCGTCAGGATGCCGTCCTTGACTACATCAACCGCCTTGCACGCGTGCAGGAGGCGGTCAAGGAAAAGATCATCATCGTCCCCCGTATCTATACCAACAAGCCCCGTACCACGGGTGACGGATACAAGGGAATGATGCATCAGCCCGACCCCGAAAAGCAGGAGAATATGAAGGCGGGCATCACCGCGATCCGTCAGATCCATACCCGTGCGATTGAGGAAACGGGACTTTTCTGCGCGGACGAAATGCTCTATCCGCAGAACTATGCATACATCGATGATCTTCTTTCCTATATCGCGGTCGGCGCGCGCTCGACCGAAAATCAGGAGCATCGTCTCGTTGCTTCGGGTACGACCGTTCCCGTCGGTATGAAGAACCCCACGGGCGGCGACCTTTCGGTTATGATGAACTCGATCACCGCAGGTCAGCATCCGCACGATTTCTCCTATCGCGGATGGGAGGTCGCATCGGAAGGAAATCCCCTGACACACGCGATCCTACGCGGTTACGTCGACAACGTCGGTCACTCGCATCCGAACTATCACTATGAGGACCTCGAGGAGCTGTGCGCGCTTTACGACGCGAAGCAGCTTAAGAATCCCGCAGTGATCGTCGACTGCAACCACTCGAACTCGGGAAAGAAGTATCTGGAGCAGGTCCGTATTGCGAAGGAGGTCCTGCACTCCTGCCGCCACTCGAGCACGATCCACGCACTCGTCAAGGGCTTTATGATCGAAAGCTACATTGAGGACGGCGCACAGAAGATCGGCGAGGGCTGCTACGGCAAGTCGATCACCGACCCCTGCCTCGGATGGGATAAGACCGAGCGTCTCATTCTCGATATTGCGGATTTGACCTGATCGATCCGATCTTGCTGTTCTATTTCTGATTTTATTTTGATTCTATTTACGGAAAGGATTACGGATATGACTGAAATTAAGACCGGCGCAATGCGCCACGTGGAACACCATGCCGACCTCTGTATCGTCGGAGGCGGACTTTCGGGACTTTGCGCAGCACTTGCGGCGGCGAGAGAGGGAACGAAGGTCGTCCTGATGCAGGACAGACCTGTCCTCGGCGGAAACGCATCCTCCGAGATCCGTATGTGGGTACGCGGTGCAAAGGGAAAGCAGAACCGCGAAACGGGCATCATCAGCGAGCTTGAGGAGGAGAATATCTACCGTAACCCCTCGCTCGTTTATTCGAATTGGGATAGCGTAATGTGGGGCAAGGTGCATGAGGAGAAGAACATCGAGCTTCTTCTCAACTGCTCCTGCGTCGACGCCGATATGTCGGAGGACGGCAAGAAGGTCGTCGCGGTCAAGGGCTGGCAGCTCACGACCTATACCTGGCACACGGTCTATGCAAAATACTTTGCCGACTGCTCGGGCGACTCAGTGCTTGCTCCCGTGACGGGCGCACTTTACCGCGTCGGCAGAGAAGGGCACGACGAATTTGGGGAATCGATCGGACCTGCTGTTGCAGATAAAAAGACGATGGGTATGTCCTGCCTGATGCAGGCGCGTGAGACCGATCACTACGTGCCGTTTATTGCCCCCGAATGGGCGCACGTCTATGAAAACGACGAGGACTTTGACTACGGCACTTCGGTGGACGGCTCAAAGGCGACCGACAAGTCGGACGCAGTCGGAAGCGCACAGGCGGAGAAGGCGAGGGCGTGCAAGCGGAACCATACGCTCGGTACCTCGGAAACGAACTTCTGGTGGATGGAGCTCGGCGGCGAGCATGACAGCATTCACGATACCGAGAT
>JAZNOQ010000125.1:0-12390 GCA_045589215.1 Eubacteriales bacterium | reverse complement strand
GCAACAGGCAGCTTCATCAGAAGATACGGCGAATATATCAAGGACGGAACCCGCATTGAGGGTGGCTATGTTGAATGCACCTTCAAGAACGACGAAAAGGGCGATCCGCTCGTTACGGGCGAGGCACTTGCAGTCCTCGGTGTTATGACTCCCGCAATGTTTGAAAGCCTGAAGGAGCAGACCCTCGCGATCACGAAGATCGTTGCAGACGACCTGAAGACCATCGGTCTCGACCTTTGGGACATCAAGTTCGAATTCGGCTACCACAACGGCGAGGTCGTTCTGATCGACGAGATCGCATCGGGCAATATGCGCGTCTACAAGGACGGCGTGATCGTTCCCCCCGTTGAGCTGACGAAGCTGATCAACAACCGCTGATTTTTATGTTCAATAGCAAAAACGGAGCCGCACCATTTGGGTGCGGCTCCGTTTTTGTATCAGTCTCTGAAATACAGATCTCTCGTATAGACCTTGTCGATGACGTCTCCGATCTCCTCGCTGTATCGGTTTGCGAGGATCACGTCACACGTTTTCTTAAAGGTATCGAGATCCTTGATCACACGGCTGTTTTCAAATTTTTCTTCCTTCAGGGTCGGCTCATAGATCACGACCTCGACACCCCTCGCCTTGATACGCGCCATGACGCCCTGAATCGAGCTTTGACGGAAATTGTCGCTTCCCGACTTCATCGTCAGGCGGTAAACGCCGACCACGCGCGGATTTCTCGACAGGATCTGCTCCGCGATAAAATCCTTACGGGTGCTGTTCGCCGCAACGATCGCCGAGATGATATTCTGCGGCACGTCGCGGTAATTTGCGAGAAGCTGCTTCGTATCCTTCGGCAGGCAGTAGCCGCCGTAGCCGAAGGAGGGATTGTTGTAATGGTTTCCAATGCGCGGATCAAGCCCGACTCCCTCGATGATCGACTTCGTGTCAAGTCCTCTCACCGACGCATAGGTATCAAGCTCGTTGAAAAAGGAAACGCGAAGCGCAAGGTAAGTATTCGAGAACAGCTTGACCGCCTCGGCTTCGGTGGGATTCATAAAGCGAACCTCCACGTCGATCTTCAACGCGCCGTCACACAGAAGTCCCGCGAAAACGCGCGCCTTCTCTGAAAGATGCGTGTCCTCCTGCGGAACGCCCACGATGATCCGAGACGGATAGAGGTTATCATACAGCGCTCTTCCCTCTCTGAGAAACTCAGGGCTGAAGAGAATATTCTTACATCCAAGCCGTTCCTTGACACCCTCGGTAAATCCGACGGGGACCGTCGATTTTACGACCATCACGGCGTCGGGATTCACCCGCATCACCGTCCTGATCACCGACTCGACCGAGGAGGTATCAAAGTAATTCAGCTTTTCGTCATAGTTCGTAGGAGTCGAGATCACGACGAAATCCGCGTCCTTATATGCCTCCTCCCCATCGGTGGTTGCCCGAAGGTCAAGCGTATGCGACGCGAGATATTCCTCGATCTCTCGGTCTGCAATGGGGGAAACCCTGCGGTTCAGTAGCTCCACCTTTTCCTCGATGATATCGACCGCCGTCACGCTATTCTTCTGCGACAGCAGAACTGCGATCGAAAGCCCGACGTAACCGGTTCCCGCAACTGTAATTTTCATAAGTCAACCTTCTTTCCGCCGTATCAGAAAATACTGATATACGGCATAATGGGAGAATCGTAAAACTGATATACCGAAAATACGAAAAGGAATATCCACAGAGCGTACTTCCCGATCTCTGCGAGCACGCGGTTCTTCCGATAATCCGCAAGGATGTTCGGAATGAGTGCGATGCCGAGGATCATATAGTAAAGCGTCATTCTGCCGAACACCTCGTTGCTCATTGCAAAGATCTGGAACGGCATCGTGAGGAGGAAGCCCCAGCACAGGATCGAATTCCGCGTTTCCTTCAATGAAGCGAAGTCAAGCGTGAAGAACGCCGCGACCGCAAAGAGAAGGAGAAGCGTCGTCATATTGCTCCATTCGAAGGAAAACTTCGCGTAGGTGTTCTTCCCGAGAAGCGCAAGGATGCGCGTCACGAAAACGTTGAAGATCAGCGGTGTAAGTGCGATCAGAAGTCCCCAAAGTGCCGCATTCACAAGGTAGACGATCCGTGTGACCTTCACATAGCGCGCGAGGTACAGCACCGCAAAAACGATCGCCGTTCGGTGGAAGGTAAAGGCAAGAAGCACGAGGAGGAAGAATGCCCACCACCGCTTCTTTTTCTCGATCATGGGAACCGCCCACAGAAGGACAGAGATCGCAAGAAGCTGACGGAGGATCCCGAAGGAATACTCGAAATAGCTGAATGCGATCAGCATCGCAAAGCTGAGCCACGGCAGCTTCGAATAGCGGTAGATGAACACGCCGAAGGATACCATGCAAAATGCCGCGTGCAGGATCAGGAAGGCATGGAAGCTGATACCGATCTTACCGAGAAGCCAATTCAGCACCACGTATCCGCTCTCATATTCGTGCGGATATACGAGCTCTGCCGTCGAAAGGAAATTGAGACGGGAGAGCATATCGGTAAAGCCGAGGGAGGATATATAGTTGTAGCCGGTCGAGTAATTGACAAGGTCAACGCCGAGCGAAGGATCGCGCAGCGCAAGGATCAGAAAGAACTGCAGTGTCACGACTGTAACGAGCTTTTTTCTGTCCTTGATCAAAACGTCGTATATGGGCAATGTCAGAAAACTCAATACGTATATCGCCATAATAATTCCTCCCTTCTTTACTTATTTTGTGACGGTTTTATGCCATACGGTCGGTCAGTACGTTCAGAACGACCCCCGGGGTGTACTCCATTGCACGTTCTAAGCAGGCATCCTTCATAGACAGGAACGCGGCACTGTCCTCTGCGAGGTCGAAAAGGATCTGTGTCAGCTCCTCAGGACAGAGAATGGTATATCCCACGCCCGTAACGCCCTCCTCGATGAGATCTGCGAAGCTTTCCCAGCGTGCAGAGATCACGGGAACGCCCGCGGCATATGCATCAATGATCGTTCCGGGGATCCCCTCGGTGAAGAACCGCGTTGGAAACAGCAGAGCAAAGCAGCTCTTGATCGCGTCAACGCTCTCCTCGGGCGAGATCCTGCCGCAGTATCGGATATATTCGGGAAAATCCGCTTGCAGAGAGGAAAACCATTCCTCCTGCCCGTTTTCCACCTGTCCGTAGATGTCAAGCGTATAGACCGTTCTGCCGAGCTTCTCATTGACCGCACGCACCGCTTCGACCGCGTCACCGATCCCCTTCTCCTTCATCACACGCGAGAAGGTGCAGAGGCGGTAAGGCTCTTTTGATGGATCTACCGTCTCCTCCTTTGTGAGGATCCGAAGCTCCTTGCAGTTCGGCATCACGATCGCATTTTCAAGACCGAGCCCGTGAAGTGCCTTACGCATCGTTTCGGTCTCGACGTAGATCCCCGCAAATCGCGAGAGCTGCTTCCGAAGAAGCGGTCTTTTTACGAGGAAGGACTGCAGCCATCCGCCGATCACGGCGTAGTGAAGGCTCCGTCCGAAAAACAAATTCCAAAAGCTGAGGAGCGGCGTGACCACGCGCAGTCCGTTGTGCGCGGGAAGGATCACGACATTTTTGCAGCTGCGAAGCGCCCGAAAGGTATCGAACGGAAGCCTGAGCAGCGCCTTGATACCGCCCCGTGTATCGATCTTCATGACCTCGCTTTCGCCAAGTCTCCGATCAAGTTCCTTCGTCAGCATCTTGGTTTTTACGGTTTGTCCGTTGAGTAGGGTCTCTCCGAAACCGAAGTGACCGATCACACAAGCCTTTTTCAGTTGTTTTGCCATATATGCGGGATCTCCTTTCGGTTTTCACAGAAGCGGCTTCCAAGCTTAGATTGCGCAAAACGAGGGGATGGCAAACGCAGAAAGGTTTGCCTTTCCGAAAAATGCGGATGCCCCAATGTCACTTGATGCGGAATACCTTCAGAACGCACCACCAAAAGATGTGGAATGCAGAGCGGAAGACGTTCAAATGCTCGATCTCGCGGTAAAGGATCCAGTGGTATTTCACCACCTTCAGCTTATTACTCGAGATCGAATTTTTACGGATGCGATACCGCATCAGAACGTCGGGCATTCCGTAGATGTATTTTTCCTTCTTCAGCATCTGAAGCCAGAGCGCATCATCGTTCCGCTTCCGAATGTTCGGGACCTCGAACTTCCCCATCACACCTACGTGATACATCACCGAGGAGTTCCCGACGGGACAGTCGAGCAGGAGACGGTTATAATCGGTCTTTTTGACCGTTTTGATGACTCTGCCGAGGCTGTTGCTCTCCTCGTCGATCTGCTCGTATGCCGTGCATGAGAAGGCGTAGCCGTTGTCCTTCATAAAGGCGAGCTGACGCTCGAGCTTATCGGGCATCCAAAGATCGTCACTGTCGAGGAACGCCATATATTCGCCCTCTGCGATCGCCATCGCGCGCGTTCTTGCGACCGCCGCGCCCGAATTCTCCTCAAGGCAGTGGTATTTGATGCGGTCGTCCTCCAAAATAAAGGCGTCCACGATCGCCTTCGTGTCATCGGTCGAGCAGTCGTCGACGATCACGATCTCCCAATTCGTATAGGTCTGCGCCTGTACGGAGCGGATGGTCTCTGCGATAAACGCACCGCAGTTATAGGTCGGCATAATAATGGATACAAGATCTTTAGTCATCGTCATTCTCCTCTCCCTTTTCAGAGTCCGTATCAGGGGCTTTGTATTCCTTTCCAAGCACCGCAAAAACCGTTTTGAACATAATACCGATGTCGCGGAAAAATCCGAAACGGCGAATTGCCATAAGGTTATACCGCATTTTTGCGGGCAGGATCTCCTTCGTGTAGACCGCGTCGGGATCGCTTGCGCCGTCGAGAAGCGCATCCTCATCCTTATAATAGATGCTTGCCTCGGAGGTCACGCCTGCGGGCAGAAGGAGCGTCGCCATCATCTCGTCCGAATACGCCTCGACGTATTTCGGCACCTCGGGACGCGTACCGACAAAGGTCATCGTACCGCGGAACACGTCGATGAGCTGACAGATCTCGTCGAGACGGCACTTTCTGATGAGCCGTCCGACGCGCGTGATACGCGGATCGTGTCCGACCGTCACGGCAGTGCCGATCTTATCGGCGTTCTGCACCATCGTGCGGAACTTGAAGATGCGGAAGGTCTTTCCGTACTGCGTAACGCGCACCTGTCTGTAAAATACGGGACCGCGCGAGTCGATTTTGATCGCGACTGCGAGGATCAGAAAAACAGGCGACAGCACAAGCAGCATCACGAAGGACACGAAAAGGTCGAACGCACGCTTAAAGAAGAGTGAAATGCGCTTTTTCCGAAGAATATCGTAATATTTTCTGACCTCGTCCGTTTTCATCGCATCTGGCAGGTCGTCCCATTTTTTCAGCATCATAAATACTCTCTCACGATCTCTGTGAAGCTGTCGATCACGTACGCGACCTCCTCATCGGTGAGAGAGGTATGAAGGGGCAACGTGATCTCGTTTGCAAAAAAGTCATACGCATTCGGGAAATCCTTCACGTCAAAGCCGAGCGCACGGTACGCCGTATGAAGAGGCAGGGGCTTATAATGCACGTTGCAGGCAACGCCGCGCTCCGCCATTTTTCGGATGATATCGGATCTCTCCTCGGGCGTGATCCCGGGAATACGGGTAATATACAGATGTCCCGAGGAGGCGTAGTCCTCGGTATAGTGATCAAGCGTCTGAACGCCGAGCGGACCGAACGCCGCATCGTAGCGGGTGATGATCTCACGTCTCCGTTCAAGCATTGCGGGATAACGGCGAAGCTGTGCAAGCCCGATCGCCGCCGCGATATCGGTCATATTGCATTTATAGTACGGGCCGACGATGTCGTATTCCCACGCACCAAGCGCGGTCTTTGCGAGCGCGTCCTTCGACTGTCCGTGCAGAGACAGAAGCTGGAGGAAGCGGTAGATCTCCTCGTCATCGATGCCATCGATCGTATTCCACGTGAGCGCACCACCCTCTGCGGTCGTGAGATTTTTGACCGCGTGGAAGGAGAAGGAGGAGAAATCGGCAATGCTGCCCGTCCGTTTTCCCTTTCGCACAGCCCCAAAGGAATGTGCGGTATCGGCAAGCACGGCAATTCTGCCGATCGCCGTCTGAAGCCGTCCCTTCGGACGAAAGAGCGACCTTTTCCGTTCTACAAGCTCGAAAACGCGGTCATAGTCACACGGAATGCCCGCATAGTCCACGGGAATGATCGCCTTCGTGCGCTCGGTAACGAGTGCCTCGGCCTTGTCGTAGTCCATCTCAAAGCTGTCCTTTACGGTGTCAACGAGAACAATCGTAGCACCGACATGCTCGATGACCGACGCCGTCGCAGTATAAGTATAGGCAGTGGTAATGACCTCGTCGCCCTTGCCGATCCCGAGAAGGCGAAGTGCCATCTCGGCACACGTGGTCTGGGAATTCAGGCAAACAGCACGCGCACACTGGACGTATGCAGCAATGTCGCGTTCCAGCTGCTTTGTACGCGGGCCCGTGGTGATCCATCCCGATTTTAAGGTCTCCACTACCTCGTTGATCTCAAGCTCGGAAATATCCGGAGGGGAAAATTTAATATTCATTCTCTTCTCCTTTTCTGCCGTAATCGCCTCAAAAGAGCGCGCCCTTTTTCGGCTCTTGATGTTTCAGAATATGCGAAAGCGCTCCGCAAAAGCCGTCGAAAGCGGGATCTTCCCCGCATCCCTCGCAGGTTCGCCGCAAAAAACCATAAGTCGACATTTTATTATAACATATGCATTTGAAAAAGTCAACAGGTAGCTTTCTAAAAACAATTGTCGGAAAAGGCAAAAAACGACAAAAGGGGCTGATTCACTTTTTCAGTGAATCAGCCCTCGAACTTGTTTTGACGGCTGAACGCCGTCATTTTGTGCTTTGAAAGCCCCAAAACATCAAGTGTCGGTGCAAATTTCTTCGATATTTATAAAAAAATCGGCTTTGTTGCCGATTTTTTATGAGGCTGTGCCTAAATGACTCAGCCTCATCGGGAGAGATCACTTCTGCCCCATCGCTCCGAGCAGCTTTTTATTGAATTCCTCGGCGGTGTTGTACCCCATCTTTTTCTGGCGGTTGTTCATCGCCGCGATCTCAAGGATGATCGCAAGATTTCGGCCGGGCTTCACGGGGATCGTGATCGTCGGAAGCTCGATGCCGAGAATGTCGATCCTTTCGGTCTCAAGCCCGAGACGGTCGTACATCTTTCCCTGCACCCAATGCTCAAGCTGAATGACGAGGTCGATCGACTCGGTATCCTTGACCGCGCCCATACCGAACAGACGGCGTACGTCAACGATGCCGATGCCGCGCAGCTCGACGTAGTGGCGGATGATCTCGGGCGCGCTTCCGACGAGGGTGGTCGCCGATACGCGCTTGATCTCGACCGCATCGTCCGCGATCAGTCGGTGTCCCCTCTTCACAAGCTCGATCGCCGTCTCGCTTTTACCAACGCCGCTGTCACCGAGGATCAGGATACCCTCGCCGTAGACCTCGACAAGAACGCCATGGCGTGTGATGCGGGGTGCAAGCTGTACGTTGAGGTATGCGATCAGCGCCGCCATAAAGGCAGAGGTCTTTTCCTTCGAGCGCAGAAGCGGAACGCCGAATTCCTCCGACGCCTCGAGCATTTCGGGATAAGGCTCAAAGCCCGTGGTCAGAACGACCGCAACGGGGCGCTTTCCCATATACACACGGATGTTATTGCGGCGGGTCTCATCGTCGAGCGTACGGAGATATTCGATCTCCGCCTTACCGACGATCTGCATACGGTAGGACTCGAACACGTCAAAGTACCCCGCAAATGCAAGACCGGGACGAGAGACCTCGGGAGAGGTAACAAGACGGCTTGCTTCGTCGGTGTTTCCGTTCTCGTCCTTCGGCATATAAAGTGCTTCAAGACGCAGCTTTTTCATAACCTCGGACAGTGGTATGCTGTATTGCTCTTCGGGCATATTCATAAGCGTTCCCCTTTTCTTTTGTCTGTAGTGCTTTTGGATGCTTTTATTGTAGCACACTTCCCTGTCTTTTGCAAGAACAAAACAAGCATTTTTTGTGAAATTGCGTGATTTTCACGCGGAAAATCAGAATTGCCCTCAAAAATTTCCCGAAAAAATCAAGAAACCCTCTTGCAATTTCGGCTAAAAAAAGGTATTATTATTATATAAGGCTCTGACTGCTTTAAAACGCAAAAAACGGTAAAAATAATTTTTGAAAGGATATACTATTTATGAAGCTCTCTGTACTTGCAAATCTGTACGGCTCGAAGACTCTTGACGAGACCCTCTCGATCCTCTCCTCTCTCGGCGTTCACACCGTTGAGATCGGAGCAGGCGGTTATCCCGGCAAGGCACACTGCAATCCCGAGGAACTCCTCGCGGACGAGAAGGCGTACAAGAAATTCATCGCGACCTTTAAGAAGTACGACACCGAGGTCTGCGCGCTCGCCTGCCACGGCAACCCCGTTCACCCGAACAAGGAGACCGCAAAGGCGTATGACACCGATTTCCGCAACGCGATCCTGCTCGCGGAAAAGATGGGCGTCGACACGGTGATCGGATTTTCGGGCTGCCCCGGCGATCAGGAGAACGCACTCTACCCGAACTGGGTCACCTGCCCCTGGCCCGAGGACTTCCTCGCGATCCTTGATTGGCAGTGGAACGAAAAGCTGATCCCCTATTGGTGCGAGATGGCAAAATTTGCGTATGACCACAAGGTCACACACATTGCGTTCGAAATGCACCCCGGCTTCTGCGTTTACAATCCCGAGACCCTTCTGAAGCTCCGCCGTGCGGTCAGCGAAAAGATGGGCGAGGAGATCGGCGCAGTGCTTGGTGCGAACTTCGACCCCTCCCACCTCATCTGGCAGGGCATGGATCCCGTCGCGGCGATCCGCGAGCTCAAGGGCTGCATCTATCACGTCCACGCAAAGGACACGAAGATCGACAAGTACAACACCGCAAAGAACGGCGTGCTTGACACGAAGCACTACTCCGATGAATTGAACCGCGCGTGGGTATTCCGCACCGTCGGCTACGGCAACGGCGAGACCTATTGGAGAGATCTCGTTTCGAATCTCCGTCTCTGCGGCTACGACCGCGTCCTCTCCATTGAGCATGAGGACAGCGTGATGTCGATCGACGAAGGACTCCGCAAGGCAGTTTCCTTCCTTAAGGATATCGTCATCTACGAGGAAAAGCCCACCTCGATGAGCTGGGCGTAAGTCGGGATTGATCTTTTGCGGTGAGGGGGACTTCCTTTGAGAAGCCCCCTCACCTGTCACAAAAGCCGACGGTAGGCTTTTTGACAGGCGAGATTTGCGGTTTTTGCCTGCTTACAGGCAAAAATTGCGGTGTTCAGCCGCAAAGCAAAGCCGTCGGTGGTGAGTACCAAATTCGTTTACGCATTTGACTCACCACCTCCCTTCCCCTCAAGAACTTTTGAAAAAGGATTTTGATTGTCCTCTTCCCGAAATCTTGTTTCAAAAGCTTTTGAAGCAAATACTACTTTCACACAAAAGCCCCCTTCTTTAAAAGCTTTTGAAAAGGGGGGCGGGGAAAATTCAGAATGTTTTCCGAAGGAAAACTTCGTGATTTGATGCATCGCATCAAATGTGCTTTTCTCTCAAAAAATTTTTCCCCCGCAGAAAAAGGATATATCAATGCGTAAAACCAAGATCATTTGTACGATCGGGCCTGCGTGCGAAAACGAAGAGACGCTGACCCGTATGTGCCACGCGGGTATGAACGTCGCGCGGCTCAATTTCTCCCACGGCACACACGCGGATCACCGCAGCAAGATCGAGCTTATTCGGTCGGTTCGCGAACGGCTCGGTCTGCCGATCGCCATCATGCTCGACACGAAGGGCCCCGAATACCGCATCAAAACATTTGAAAATAAGCGTATCACCCTGCAGGACGGCGACACCTTCACCTTCACGACCGAGGACGTCATCGGGGACAAAAGCCGCGTTTCGGTCACCTATCCGCATCTCACCGAGGAATTAAAGGTCGGAGACCGCATTCTCGTCAACAACGGTCTCGTCATCTTCGAGGTAAAGGAGATCCGTGGGCAGGATGCCGTCTGCACCGTTCTTTGCGGCGGAGAGCTGTCCGACCGCAAGAGTATGAATTTCCCGAATAAGGTGCTGAAGCAGAGTTATCTCAGCGATGCCGACAAGGCGGATCTTCTGTTCGGGATCGAGCATGACGTGGACTTTGTCGCCGCGTCCTTCGTTTCGACCGAGCAGGACGTCAGGGATATTCGCGAATTTCTCGACGAAAACGGCGGCAAGGAGATCTCGATCATCGCAAAGATCGAAAACCGCGCAGGTGTCGACAACATCGAGGAGATCTGCCGCATCGCGGACGGAATTATGGTCGCCCGCGGCGATCTCGGCGTTGAAATCCCCTACGTCGAGGTGCCCGCTGTTCAGAAGTATCTGATCAAAAAATGCCGTCTGCTCGGCAAGCGCGTCATCACCGCGACCGAAATGCTCGAATCAATGATCGGAAATCCACGTCCGACGCGCGCCGAGATCTCCGACGTGGCAAACGCCGTCTATGACGGCTCCTCCGCCGTGATGCTCTCCGCCGAGAC
The DNA here is from genome assembly GCA_045589215.1 of Eubacteriales bacterium. GTDB lineage: Bacteria > Bacillota > Clostridia > Oscillospirales > CAG-272 > JAZNOQ01. The sequence goes on along the minus strand of JAZNOQ010000125.1, from coordinate 1,748 downwards.
CGCCGCGGGCAAATATCCCGTGGACGCGGTTCGCAATATGGCAGAGATCGCGGAATACACCGAGGCGCTGATCGACTATAAAGAGTGGTTCGCAACGACCGAATACCGCATCAAGAACAATCTCGACGCGATCTCACACGCCACCTGTGCGATGGCGATCGACGTGAATGCGCGCTGTATCGTGGTCAACTCGATCTCGGGGCGCACCGTTCGTATGGTCAGCCGCTTCCGCTGTCCTGCCGACATCGTCGGCGTCACCACAAATCCCCGCGCGTGGCGGCAGCTCAACCTCAGCTGGGGCGTCACCCCCGTACTCGACGAGGTCTATAATTCCCTCGACGTCGTGTTCTATCAGGCACTCAATCACGCGAAGCGCGTGATGAACCTGAAAAAGGGCGATAACGTCGTCCTCACAGGCGGTCGAACCAACGGAGAGATCGGCAACACCAACACCATCAAGGTCGAGACGGTATAAATGACATTAAGGCAAAATAAAAAACCTTCCTCCGGGAGGAAGGTGGATTTTGCTGAAAGCAAAAGACGGAAGGAGCCTGCGCTAAGATAGAATTTATTAAAACTTCTCTCTTAGCGTACTCTCCCTCAGTCTCGCTATTTGCTATGCAAATGCACGCTCGACAGCTCCCTCTCGGAGGGAGCCTTTTTTTCATTTTACTCGTTTCCCTTACAACTCGTTTTTCTGATATTCAAGAAACCGCTCGATCTCAAGGCAGAGCCGCGCGAGCTTCCCTTCGAAATCGGTGCTGTTGTCGATCACGCGGCGGTACGGATGCGCCGACCACGCGTCAAGCGTCAATTCGTCAAGACGTCTCGCCTCCTCGGGCGTTTCGGTGCGCGCCGCATTGTTTTCGACCGTGTAATAACGCTCTGCCCCGTTTGCCGCCGTGACAAGGTGAAACACCGCGCCGTAGCCGAGGAGAACGTCCCGCTCGGTGAGACCGTACTGCCCGATCGCGTCGAGCCATAGCTCCTTCGGCGCATATGCGAGACTGTCGAAACTGCCGCGGTCACAAACGATCAGAATGCGTTCCGCAGGCATCGTCTTCGCCGCCTCGACGTAAAGCTGCTCCTTCTTTTCCTGAAGAAGGATCTTTGCACGTTGGAAATCCGAGTACGTCCCGCACGTCCACGGTGCAATTCCTCCTTCGATCAGCTCGGTCGCCACCTCAGAGAGCGTAAGGACCGTGTATCCGCGTGCCGAAAAATGCTCCTTGACACGCAAAAGCGCGGTCGATTTTCCGCCGCACGGACCACCCGTGATCACGATCTTGGTGATGCTCATAGCCCTGTCTCCCCTCTCCCGAAGCGTTGAATTTTCCCGAAAAGCTCCGTATGACGATTATAACAAAAAACGGCGTAAAAATCAAGAAATCGGGCGCAAAAAAGGGCGAGAAAAATTTTTAATTTTTTTCAAAAAAGGTATTGACAAACAAATCCCCTTGTGCTATAATATCAAACGTTGACGGGAAAAACCGCCAACAAACCGATATTCCTCCTTAGCTCATGTCGGCACATCCGCATAGCGGATACGAGCGCATGACTTTGCAGGAAACATATTCCTCCTTAGCTCAGTCGGTAGAGCGCATGACTGTTAATCATGATGTCGCTGGTTCGAGCCCAGCAGGGGGAGCCAACAAAGAAGCAGGTCATTTGACAAGTCGGAGGCCAAGCGGTCTTAGGAAGACAATTTTCATTTTCAACTCCTTGGCACACAGAACGACATGGCTACG
>JAZNOQ010000124.1:0-8069 GCA_045589215.1 Eubacteriales bacterium | reverse complement strand
TGTCCGTCTCCTCTGTCCCTTCGCACCGCACCTTGCGGAGGAGATGTGGGAGGCACTCGGCGGGGAAGGCTTCTGCAGTCTCGCAGAGTGGCCCGAATACGACGAATCGAAGACGGTTGACGAAAGCGTGACCGTTGCGGTTCAGATCTCGGGCAAGGTCCGCGCGACGATCTCTCTTCCGATGAACTGCCCGCAGGACGTTGCGATCGCGACCGCAAAGGCAGATCCGAAGATCTCGGCGATGCTCGATGGAAAGACGATCGTGAAGGAGATCTACGTTCCGAACAAGATCGTAAATATTGTTGCAAGATAAATGTATGGGGCTGTCTCTCTTATGTGAGACAGCCTCGCTTGTTTTTTGTAATATTTTTGAGTAGGAGCGAAAATCATTCACACCACCGTCACAATCACTTGTTATAATAAAATGAGTCATTGTATTTGTGCGGCGATCTGCCGTTTTATATCTTTCGATCGGAGGAATTTGATTTGAAGTCTGTACTTATGAACCGCCTTTTGCGTACCACCGCGCTTTTCCTCGCGGTACTGCTTTTCTCCTCTTCGCTTGTGGGATGCGCCGCGCGCGCTCTGCCGACAACCGAGGAGGATCTTCGTGTCGTCGGAACGATCGGCGAATACGAGGTCTTGTACGAGGAATTCCGTTTTCTCGTGCTTACCTACAAGAAGCAGCTCGAGGATCTGAACGGTACCGATATCTGGGATGACGAGGAGACTGCCACGCAGTATCTCCGTGAACTCAAGGAGCTTGTTTACACCGATCTTGAGGCCAACTACGCGGTATTGACGCTTGCCGCGAAGGAAGGACTTTCGGTCGACGAATACGACAAGGCTGTGCAGGAATATATCGAGAAAACGCTTGACGCCGATTTTGGCGGCGACCGAGAAAGCTACAAGGATTTCCTGAAGGCGATGAATCTGACCGACCATTACGTGCGCTTTACGGCGGCGGTCGATGCGATCTACAAGGATCTCTATTTCATATACCTTGAGAATGGAAAGGTGCCGAGCGACAAGGAAGCGGTCAAGCAGTACATCCTAGAGAACTTCGTTTACGTCGCGAGTATTTGTCTCGTTAACAAGACCGATGGTGAATACGAGGGGAACGGGGAACGCGCACAGCAGTACCGCGACGAGGTCGCAGACGGTGCCGATATCAACGAATACGTAAAATACACTCTCGATATTTCTCCCGAGCATTGCTTTACGCGCGGAGAAATGGATGAGGTCTACGAGGAAAAGGCGTTTGCCCTTGAGAATGTCGGTGACGTCAGCGAGGTGTTCCTCGGAACGGCGGATTACCTCGGAAACACGCGCAGTGCGTGGTATTTCCTTCAGCGTCTTGAGCTCTCCGAGAGCTACGTGGACGCAAATTATCCCGCCCTCTTCGATCAGTACACCTCCGCCTTGATGAACGATTACCTGAATGAAGCAAAGGAAACGCTCGCGTTCGTTCCGAACGATTACTGCAAGGGGCTTGATCTTCTTGCAGTCGAACCCGTGGACGAGGTCAAGGACAATACGGGACTGCTTGTCGGGATCGGTATTTCCTGCGGCGTTCTTGTGATCGTCGCCGCCGTCGTTCTGTTTAAGGTCCTCAACCGTAAGCCCGCACCAAAGAAGAAGCACGTAGAAAAATAATGCGAAGGATCTACGAAAAACCGGTCGCACCCCGCGTTACCACGATGCTTCTCGCGCTCCTGCTTACCCTTATGAGCCTTACGGGGTGCGGATACCGAGAGATCAAGCCGAAGGCGGGGGAAGCCCGCGCGGTCGGAACGGTCGATGGATACACGGTCTGTTACGATGAGCTCTTTTACCTCACAATGACGTATCAGGCAGCTCTGAAAAGCACGTACGGCGATGATGCCTTTGATACTGCGGAGAGCCGCGCACGTCACAGAGAGGAGCTGAACACGCTCGTGTACGGTGCGATCAGAGAGAAGTACGCCATTCTTTCACTGTCCGCGGAGATCGGATACGGAGAAGACGACGTCCAGAACCTCGTGGAGGAGGATATGAGCGAGCTTGTTTCCTCCCTTGGCGGGATGCACGAATATAAAAAAATGCTCCACGAAAATTATATGACCGACCGCTACGCGCGCTTTGCTTCTGCCGTCGGCATTCTCGAGAATAACCTTCTTTACTCCTATGTGAATTATCTCGGGCTCATCGAGTCGGACGTCGCGAAGGTCGTTTCGATCGTTATGGACGAGGACGTATACGCCAGGACGCGGCACATTGCGGTCTTTAAGGACAACGGAAGGAGCGATGCGGAGAACCGCACGCTTCTTGAGGATCTCGAAAGGCAGCTCCTTACGGGTGCCGATTTTGTCGCTCTCGTCGAAGCCTACGGGGAAGACGAGGAGCAGAACGAAAACGGCTACTACTTTATGAGAGGCGAAATGCAGAAGGCGTACGAGGATGCGGCGTTTGCGCTTAAAATCGGCGAATACAGTGCGGTCGTGGAAACGGCAGACGCATATTTTATCATTCGCCGTGAGGAGAAGGATTATCAGCACGTCCTTCTGAACTGCTACGGTGAAGGGGCGCCGCTGTACGACGGATACCAGACCTACACCCTCCTCGCGCTTCTCGACGAGAGAGAGGCGGAGCTTGAATTTGTGCCGAACGGTTACTGTGAGTCGCTTGATCTCACGATGCTTCGGCAGGGACGTTTTTTTGATCTTGAGCATACGCTTCTCGTGACCGGATACGTCCTGCTTGGACTTGCCGCTATGGCGGTCATTCTGTGGTGGGTCGTATTGTCGGTGCGTGCCGACCGAAAAGAAAAGGAAGACCGAAAAAAACGGCGCTCGCACCGATAAATTGCGAACGCCTTGAAAATTGACGAAAGGGGGGGAGCGCGATGGACCGATCCGAAGAAAAGGATGAGGAGACACTCGTAGAGACGTGTGAACCGCGCGAGGATGAAAAAGACGGCTCGAAGGCGACCGACGAAGTTACGGCGAAGGACGCGCCCCCCGCACGTCCCGTTCGGATGAAGTGGGGAAGGGTGATCGAGGAGGAGCCCGTACCGCCTCCCGAGCCCGAGAAAGAAGAAAAGCCCTCGCCCCCGAAGCCCGATCCGCGGATCGAGGCTCTTCGCGAGCGGCTTGCCCGTGAGGAACGAGCAAGGGCGGAGGCCGAAAAGGAACGGGCGGAAAAAGAGCGGGCTGCCGCGTTGCAGGCGGCCGAAGAAAAGGTCGCTTTCACGGAAAGCCGCGAAGAAAAAACGCCTTCGAGGGAAAACAGACGGAATAATGTGCGGCGTAGAGCTGCGGCAAAAAAGGAACACGCCTCTCCCGAAGAAAAGAAAACGACGGAGTGCCGTTTGACAGCTCCCGAGACAGAAAGAACGCCCGATGAAATTATGCGGATGCGCGCAGAGCTTGAACGTGCGGAGCTTCTGAAAAAGATCCGAAAAAAACGCAGAAAAGACAATTTGCGCGCGCTTATATTCGGTATTCTCGGCGGTATCTGGTCGCTTCTGCGAAGGATCCGTATTTCGAAACGGCTTCTTTTCGGAATTCTCGTGACCGTACTTCTGTCGGGGGTTTCTGCTGTCATTCTCGGAAATCTCTTAAAGGACCGCGTCAGTGTTCCCGAAGACAGCTCCGATATCACGACCGAGCCCGAAAGCGAGTCGGAGACTATCCCCTTCGGGCGCGACCTTGCGATCCCTGATTTGAACGCGGGTATCGTTTCGCTCGAGGGAGCGACTATGGGCTCGATCAGAAGTGAGGCGCAGAGATTTGCAAATGCAGGTGTCACGGCAGTATCGCTGATCTTGCGGAATGCGGAAGGAAAGCTCCTCTTTTCCTCTAAAACAGACGAAGGACTCGGACTTGACGGAGAAGCTGCGTCAGACCTTCGGATCTCGGAGATCCTGGATCCCTTCCTGTCAAGAGAGATCTACGTTTCCTGCATCCTTCCGATGCGTTATTTTTCGGACGGAGACGGTTATTCGCGCTCGGTGCTTTATGCCTACGAAACGGCACTTCTTTCTGAGATTGCCGAAGCGGGGGCGCAGGAGGTCATCCTTCTTGACTGTGACGGACTTTTTGATGCGGACGGTGACAAGGACGGGGGAGACGGCGCATTCTCTACTGAGGATGCCGTTCGGGAGCTGCAAGCCATTGCGCGTGCGGTCAACGAAAAAGCTCCTGAGACGGCGGTCGGGATCGCATTTTCTCCCGAATTTCTCGCGACGCGCGACAGCGATCGGTATCTCGGAAGCATTGTCGAAGCCTTTGATCTTCTTCTCCTTGATCTCCGCTCGGCACAAAAGGCGGAGGACCTTTACGAGGCGGTATCAACGGGCGTTTCCGAGCATCTCTATTTCATCCTGCGCTACTCGATGCGCGTGCTTATTCCCGAGGGAAGCGCCGAAGCGGTCACCCGTGTATCGGTCGGAAATTGGCAGGAGGGAACACTTCCGCAGGCTTCAAATGAATAGCCGTGTAAACAACAGGGACTGTCTCTTGACGATTGAGACAGTCCCTCGTTTGATTGCTACTTTAAAGCTGCCGAGGATCATTTCGCGAGGAGCAGATATGCGAGCAGGACGAGCGCATCCTCGTTGCCCTTTTCCCTTGAAAGCAAGAGGATCAGGAGAAGCAGGAGGAGATCGTCCTCTCGTACCCCGGGGAGTATGCCGTCGAGAAGGCGAGAAAGAAATGCACCCTCGTCCTTTTTCTCGTCGGCTTTCGGAACAGATGGGGAAGCTTCCATAGAGACACCCGTGTCCCCGCCTTCGGGAGGCTCTGCCTCTATGGGCGTTTCCGCTTCTATATCCTGTGGGGGAAGAGCCGATTTGTCGGACCTTTCGGGGGGGCGGGGATCGTGGCTGTCCGCGCTCTTTGGATGTAGGTCATACTCGCGTTTCACGGGGATCGGCGTGGGGGTTCCGTCCGCACGGAAGGCACTGCCGCCGTAATGGCTGGGGAGTGCCGTGGATATGCGGCGGCTGTCAAGGCTTCTGGAATACATAGCGTCTACCGTGCCTTTCTATGGTGCGAATTTACGAGAGCTTTTCGAGGATCTCTCCGAGCTTTCCGAGCTGTACGAGCCTGTCGATCGTTTCGCATCGGGATTTTGAGAGATAGGGCTTCAAAGCAAGCAGAAGTGCCGTGCTGCGCCCGATCCCGTTCCCGTGATGCGGCTTTCCTTCTTTGCTACCGCCCCCGTTTGATGCCATCGGACCAAGAAGTCCCATGAGACTCGGGAGTGCATCCGAGACCGAGCCGCTGAATGCGGAGGTATCGGCTTTTTCATCGGAAATGGGTTCGGGAGGCGTGGCATCCTCTGCGGGTGGTGTCGGAGGCATCTCCGCGCTTTGACCGAGGACGGATGCCGCCATAGAGATGATCTCGGGATGCGCCTTCAGCTTTTCGATGGCATCTGCAAGGCTTGGAATACCGAGACCGCCGAGTTGTTCCTGTTCTTCGGGCATACCGTCTCCTTTCTCTCTCTACGTTACTGATTGCTTTTGGGGTTCGTTTTGCCGTATCTACCGCTTTGATAGGCGTGCAGTGCCTCATTTGCGCGTTCAAGATCTGCGGAGGTGAAGCCCCGAAGGGCGCTTCGGATCGACTGTGCATCGGTTGAGGAGATATGGAACGTGCCGAGGTCGATCCCGCTCTCCTTGCCGATCTTCAGGATCAGCTCCTCGAGCTGCTTATCATTCAGAGAGAGAAGGCGATTGATTGAACGTTCGTCGAGTTGCATAGGGAACACTTCCTTTCGTTGGAAATCGGTTACAGAAGCATTGTATGCAAAAGGGCTTCTCGGTGTGATATGCCTCATCGCGGAGAACAGCAAAAATATCAAAATCGCGAAAAAGGTATAGACAAAAGAGGGGAATTCTGTTATAATGGTTATAATATAGGCATTACTGAGGGAGCGGGGGATCTTATGAAGTACTCATTTATTGTGAATCCCGTGGCGGGAAAGGGAAAATTCGCAACGCATATCTGCGAAATGATCCGTGAATATTCCGAAAGCAACGATCTCTCCTACGAGATCTGTATGACCGACTGCCGCGGAGATGCGACGCGCATTGCGCGTGAGATCTGCGAAATGAACCCCGGTGAAAAGGTGATCTTTGCCTGCGGTGGCGACGGTATGGTCAGCGAGGTCGCAAGCGGAATTGCGGGATACGACAATGTGACGCTCGGTGTCATCCCTGCGGGAACGGGCAACGATTTCGTCAGAAGCTTTTCCTTCCCGAAGCTTTTCACAAGCCTTGAAGCGCAGATGGCGGGAAAGCCCGTCGCGATCGATGCGATCCACTACACGGGGGACAACGGGCTTGACGCGTATTCGCTCAATATCCTCAACATGGGCTTTGACTGCTATGTGGTCTCTTGCACCGACCGCGCGAAGAAGCTTCCGCTTGTCGCTTCAAGCTTTGCTTATTACGTTGGGATACTGATGGCGATGGTAGATAAGCCAGGGCTTGTGGGTGAGATCTCCGTGGACGGAGAACCCTTTGAACGCTTTGACCTCATGTTTCTGCTTGCCGCAAACGGCAGGTTCTACGGGGGTGGATATTATCCCGCGCCTTATGCCTTGATGCAGGACGGAAAGATCGATCTGTGCAAGGTAAAGAACGTCTCCCGCATCGAGCTGCTTCGCCTCCTTGATAGCTATAAAAAGGGGACATTCCTTCTTGAGGAGCATATCATCGAAAAGGAGATCGCGGAGTACCGCCGCTGTGAACGCTTCACGGTGCGCTTCCCGAAGGCTACGGCGGTCTGCGGAGACGGAGAGATCGGAGAGACCGAGGTTTTGAATGCTGAGATCTGTCCCGCGAAGATCAAGCTCTTACTGCCGAGAGGATGCTCGCTTCCTGCCGATACACGACACGATGAGGCGGAGTCGGTGATGGCACGCCGATGGAAGGTGCCGACCGAGGTATAAAGCACGGGTCGCCGAGTTCCGTCTATCCGTTACGGCATAAAAAATAACCGCCCGAAGAGACCTTCGAACGGTTGTATTACTTTGTGCTTTCGGGGAAGGCTTCAGACGCCTGCGACCTCCTCGACGGGCTCGCTGTCTAGAAGGGCGGCTTCCTCCGCGGCTGCGATAACTGCCGCGTCATATGCCGAGATGATCGACGACTCGAGAACCGCACGGAACTGCGCGTTGATCGGATGTACGATGTCGCGATAGGTCTCGTCGGAATTCTTGCGGCTGGGCATAACGATAAAATACTTGTCGCGCGCGTTGATGACCTTGATGTCGTGAACGGCGAGCTGACCGTCAAAGGTTACGGAAACAATCGCCTTCATCGGTCCTTCATCAAACAGCTTTCTTACTTTGATATCGGTAATTTGCATGGTGTTAATCCTCCGTTCAGTGCTGTAATTTTACTGATGTCATTATTATACAGTTCTTTTGTGACCGTTATTCAATGAAAATGGCATATTTTTGTGAAATTCAAATTTTTTTTGCCGGGTTCGTAAACTGTTTTGTCACATATCGTTAAAATATGTCATACACTGGATTGGATATGAGCGGAGTACAGCAAAGGGGGCCTTTTATGTCACTGGAAAATACGCATTACGGATATGAGCGCATTGAAGGAATGCTCAAATACTGCCACAGCATTTTCTTTATCGGTATAGGGGGAATCAGCATGTCGGCACTGGCGCAAATGTCGGCGGCACTTGGATATATCGTCGGAGGCTCCGACCGATCCGAAAATCCGCAAACCGCGCGCCTGCGCGAGGCAGGGATCCCCGTCTTCTCCGCACATGACGCCGCCAATGTGGCGCGCTACGACGCAGTGGTTTACACCGTTGCCATATCGGCGGAAAATCCCGAATATCAGGAGGCAAAGCGTTCGGGTAAGCCCCTGATCTCCCGTTCCGATTATCTCGGATACCTGATGCAGGTCTATCATCATCGCATCGGTATTGCGGGTATGCACGGAAAAAGCACCTGCACGTCTATGCTGGCAACCGCCTTTATGCTTGGCGAGCGATCGCCAACCGTTCTTTCGGGAGCCGAGCTTTCTCTCATGAACGGCGCTTACACCATTGGTGAGG
>JAZNOQ010000123.1:0-21861 GCA_045589215.1 Eubacteriales bacterium | reverse complement strand
ACTTGCGAATATCAGATGAGTACCACTCCCAACACTCCCGATGATCCGAGCGACGATAAGGACGGACTCGGCGCAGGCGCAATCGTTGGAATCGTGATCGGCTCTGCCCTCGTAGTCGGCATCGGTGGCTTTGCTCTCTTCTGGTTTGTTATCAAGAAGAAAACGTGGGCAGACTTCCTCGCGATCTTCAAAAAGAAATAAGCGATAACCAAGATTAGCAAAAAGAATTATATGACTAACGCTAAGCGGTGGGCTTCGGCTCACCGCTTTCTCTATCGATATGCAGATATTGCATCGCTGTACCCAAAGAAAAGGGCTCTGAGAAACACTTCTCAGAGCCAAAATGGTCGAGGTGACAAGATTCGAACTTGCGACTTCTACGTCCCGAACGTAGCGCTCTACCAAGCTGAGCCACACCTCGATGTATGAAATTTGCGGCGCGAGACGCGCTCTTCCTGTTGCGGTTCCCGAAATTTGCCGCTCGCTTTCGTTCGCCAAATTTCGACCGCGGCCACTCCTTTTTGCTCGCTTACTCTGCCATCGGCAGCGCTCGCAAACGTCCCCAAGCTGAGCCACACCTCAATTTCGTACCCGAGTATTTTAACACATTCCGAGTGCTTTGTCAAGGGCTTTCCCGAAAATTGTTCAAAAAAAGGTTTTGTTTTTCTCCTTAGATTCCCTCCTCTTTCAAAAAAAGCGGGGACAGAGCATACCGCCCCGTCCCTGCGTTTGTTTTTTCTATTTCCCATCAGAGAGAGATCAAAAGAACACGCCCTTCGCCTTTTCCTTGATCTCCTTCGAAGCCACGAAGGGGATACGCGTGGTGTAGCCGTTCTTCGCCGCTACGATCTTCTTCGTGGGCCATGCGAAGATATCTCTGTTCCATTCGTTGATCGTGTCGTTATACAATTCCCGCGCCGCGGTGATCTCTCTTTGGAGATACATATTCTGCTGCATTGCATCCGCGATCTCACGGTGCGCCGCGAGGTCGGGATAATTCTCGACCGCAATGTTGATGTCACGCGAGAGCGTATCGATCTGTCCGCCAAGCTCGTTGCGGGCGGTATCGGAGTCGCCGCCGTTCCCCGATCTGTACTTCGCGATGTTCTCAAACGTGCTCTTGTCAAGATCGATCGCCTTGTCAAGGAGGCGCGCGCAGTTCTGCAGCACGACCACACGCTGCTCCAGATAGTTGTCGATCTGGGAGGCGTTTCTCTGGATCTTCTGCTGAAGCTGATCGAAATGCTTCTGTGCGTTGATCTTCATAAAGAGGAAGATCACACCGGGCAGAATGCCGCACAGCCACAGAAGGACCTCAAAGATCTTCGAGCCGATGCCGACCTCTGCGGGCAGCTTCTTTACGATCACGTTCGTGTCGAGACCCTCCTCGCGGATCTCGGGGTTCAGTTCGTCAAGTTGATTTGCCATTTCTTTTTCTCCTTTTCGGTATTTGTTTCATCGGAACATACAAAGCTCACTTCTCCGTGCCGTCACGCTTCGGTTCTCTGCGAGGGAAGACGCGGCAACGAAGAAATTGTGATTTGCTTCAAGCGGGATGTAATCGTCCCACGGCACGGGAACGCTGTGCAGGCGACCGTCTCCGCCGAGCATCGGAACGAAATCCACGCGCTTCATGATATCGTACGAGAAGGCGGTGAGTGCCACCTCGTCAATTCCCTCCCGCGACGAAACGAGGGAGGACTTGAGGATCGCCCGCGTCTTGGTGCGGGGATGCACGACCTCTGACGGGCGCATGCGGTTCGCAAGTGCCTCACTCTCCTTATACGAATACATCTGCGCGTAATCGGGAAGAGGATCGAGCGAATGCACGGGTCTTTCCTGATAGATCGGGACCGCCCAGAGCGGCGCGAAATCAAAATAGACCGCTTTAAAGTAATCGGCGTTCTTACCCGTGAAATTCTCCCGTATCTGATCATAGGAATACGAAGGATACGCACCTGAGCGAAGGACAAGCTCCCTTCCCTGACTGTGCTCGGTGACGATCCGATTGGTGCGCCTATTCTTGATAAAATGGAAGTCATCGCCGTATCCCGTCTGCGATCGGATCAGATCGACCATATTCGTTTGCGCGAGCGGCGTGAAGAGGGATCTGAACTGCACCTCGTTCGTGCGGTCGAGCGCATCGAACAGCACCTCGAAGTCCGAATTCGACATACTCACGAAGTCGCGATTTTCCTTTATCGCGTCGTCGGTCATTCGCTTGAGCTTCTTTTCGCCCTTTTTGACGTACCGATCGATCTCCTTCTCGCTCTTCTTATGCAGGCGAGAGGCGTCGCGCGTGAAGGACAGCTCGGGGCCGCCCTGCGCGCAGTAATGGAGCAGGACCTGCGTGCGGTAGAAGGGCTTCGGCTTCGTCACCGTCGCGTGAAGCGTCTGCGACCGCGTGCGCGTGTGCATCTTACCGTCACTGCCGCGGTATCGCTCGGTCCAATGTATCGTTTTGTAGCCGTGGTAGACCTCAACGCCCATCTCGTGGATCAGCCTGTTTTCAAACAGGAAGGGATTTTCATTGTAGTGCCCCGCGAGAAGATCGAGCGTCGACATCTCTCTGTTATTATGCCCGTCAAAGTCAAAATTCACGGTCATATTCATCTCCTGCTCTGCAGAAAAGCAGGGTGCAAAGGAGAGAGACGGGATCGTGTCTTCTATGATCCGAAGCGCGTCCTCGTCCGTAAAGAGCGCGTTGAGGGGTGCCATCTGCCGCTGTGCGAGAGAAAGCAGCTCCTCTGTCCGTTTATCCGCCTCCTCGATCTCCTTCCGCATCCCGCGGATCTTCGGCGTGATCTTCAGGATCACAAGCGGGATGAGGATCAGCGTAATGATCATGAGAACGCGAAGAAAGCGCCAAAGGTTGAGCTTCCGCTTCAGCTTTTTCAGATTTTCGAGTGACGCGTCGTATTCCTTGACCGTCTTACGGTTTTCTTCGATGTCAACGCCCGATTTCAAGACGAGCGCATCGAAAAACTTCTCCGTGTTGCTTGCGTGAAGGCTTTTGAAGCTACCGTCGTATTCCTCTTGTGGATTATAGATCATCGAATTCATACTTCACCCCCTCTAAGGTCATTATACTACAATTTTCGCATATTGTAAAGTGCTTTCACGGGATTTTCGGAGCAGCGGCTCTTCCAATTTTCGACTCCCGAATATATGTCAAAGGAATATAAAAGCGATGACAGCGGCCGCCAGCAAAATAAACATAGCGACAGCTCCGAAACATCCGCCGCGGGCAGACCGATGCACATTCTGCCGTTCAACACGCGAGGGAGGTGTATATGAAGCCTCTCTTTGTCTTTTCATCTCCCGATGTAACTCGGCAAGCGGATCGCTTCGGTTCAAAATACGGGAACGGAAGGAGCGAAGAAAATCGACGTCCTCCTGTGTACAAAGATCGGAATAAAAAGAGCTTTTTCCGTGTGCCAACTCGTTTCTGATGTTTCGCATCCTCTTCAACTTTTTGTAATCTGTCTCCCACTCTGAAATACGAAAGCTGCCTTGATAGGTATTTTTATCCATATCCTCAAGGTATAGGGTAACACCGAGCTTTTTATCGGCGGACTGACCGTACATATCCCTACATAAATTATCAAGCTCGTTGAATTCATCAAAAAAATTGCAATTCAAATCCCGCGTATCCATAAATATCTTCCTCGCAGTACAGTAATAGTAGTCTCGATCAGCCCTCGATCAGCCTGAACGCATTTCGGTCGAACGTGAGAAGCCCCTCGTCGCGCATTTTCGAAAGCTCATTTGACATCGCGCTTCGGTCGACCGACAAATAATCGGCAAGCTCCTGACGGCTGAACGGGATCGTAAACGCGGCACTTCCCTGCCGCTTCGCCTCCTCGGACAGATAGGAGATCAGCTTCTCGCGCGTCGTGCGCCGTGAAATATGCCCGATCTTCTCTACAAGACGGCGGTTCTTTTCGGATATGGCATAAAAAAGATTTTCCACCACAAGCGAGTGAAAGCGACAAGCCGAGGAGCAGACCGTCAGGATGCGGTTCACGTCGAACAGAATGACCGTGCTGTCCTCCGTCGCCACAACGTCATTGTGAAGCGCACCGCTTTCGGGCGCGATATACGCCTCCCCGAACAGCTCAAGCGGCGCGACACGGCTGACGATCGTGCGGTTGCCCCAATAATCGTCTCTCTGAACGTGAAGCTCTCCGAAAAGAAGCACCGCGATATCCCGTATATGCTCGCCCGCACGAAAGACGTGCTCGCCTTTCATATAGGTGCGCTCTCGTGCGTCAAGACAGGAGAGCATTGCGGCGATCTCGTCCTCTGACACCCCTGCAAACATCTGCGTTTTTTTGAGGAGTGGAATAAATTTTTTCATAAAAACCTCTTTTTCGTTGTAAAAACAACAGACTTTCTTCTGCTATTATACTATAATATCAATGTAAAATCAAGAGGCGTAAAGCAATTATTCTCTACAAATTCATTTTTTCTGCTTCACGCCGTACGTGCCGCCGATCGGCGGCGGAAAGGATATCTTATGATACGAAAAATCATCAAAATCGAGGAGGATAAATGTAACGGATGCGGTGCCTGCGCCGCCGCCTGCCACGAAGGGGCGATCGAAATGGTAAACGGTAAGGCGCACCTCACGCGTGAGGACTACTGCGACGGGCTCGGGGACTGTCTGCCCGCCTGCCCCGTCGGCGCGATCACCTTTGAAATGCGCGAAGCCCCCGCATACGATGAAAAGGCTGTCCTTGCTTCGAAAGAAAAGAAGGCAGCTCCCCTGCCCTGCGGATGCCCCGGGATGGCATCAAGAGAGATCAAGCGCGACGACACCGCTTGCGCTGTTCCCACCGCCGCACCCGCCGTAAGCTGCCTTGCACAGTGGCCCGTACAGATCAAGCTCGTTCCCGTGAACGCACCCTACTTTGACGGAGCGAAGCTCCTCATCGCGGCAGACTGCACCGCCTACGCCTACGCAAATTTCCACAACGAATTCATCCATAATCACATCACCCTGATCGGCTGTCCGAAGCTCGACGAGGGCGATTACGCCGACAAGCTGACGGCGATCCTTGCGCACAATGACATCAAGAGCGTCACGATCGTCCGTATGGAGGTTCCCTGCTGCGGCGGGATCGAAAACGCGGCAAAGCGCGCGTTGCAGGCAAGCGGGAAGTTTATTCCCTGGCGAGTCGTCACGATCTCGACGGACGGAAGGATCCTTGACTGAAATAAACAAAGAACGGGGCTGATTCACTGAATAAGTGAATCAGCCCTCGAACTTGTTTTGACGGCCGAACGCCGTCATTTTGTGCTTTGAAAGCCTAAAATATTCAACCCTCACATTCTGTAAGCATCATGCCCGTCATATAAGCATCGGAAAAGACGGGATTTGCAGAAAGATCAAGCACGGTTGCCGTTTTTGAAAGACGCTCGGTCTTTTCCTTGAGCCCCGCACCGAGTAAAAGCATCGAAGCTCCCATAAGCGCGGCGTTTCCGACCGCCGACAGCTTTTCCGCAAGAGAGATCGGAAGGAGTCCGATCCGCGCGGCACTCGTACCGTTCAGGTAATTTCCAAAGCCTCCCGCGACATAAAAGATCGGGATCTCCGAAGCCTTCAGCTTTTCGCTGTCAAGAAGAGTCAGTAGCCCCGCACAGATCGCGCTTTTTGCAAGCTGAAGCATTCTGATATCCTTCTGCGTCAGCGTAACGGGTCCCTTGACTGCATATTCCGCATCCTCAAGGAAGCCGCTTTCGTCGAGGATCTCGAGGTCAAGCATACACGCGGCGGCATCGACAAGTCCGCTTCCGCAGATCCCGACGGGTGCGCCGTCTCCGATCACGTGCGCTCGGAGTGCTCCGTCCTTGACAGTCACCTTGTCGATCGCACCGGTAGCACCGCGCATCCCCATTGAAATGCCGACACCCTCAAAGGCGGGGCCTGCGGCAGTCGAAGAGACGGTGAGCTTTCCGTTGTGCCACAGTGCCATTTCACCGTTCGTGCCGATGTCAGCAAGCATTGCCGTACCGCCTGCCGAAAGCTCGGTCGCAAGGATCGCGCAGGTGGTGTCCGCCCCGACGAACGCCGAAATGCACGCGGGGAGATACACGGGGGTATCAGGGGACAATGCGGAAAGCGAAAGCTCGCCCGCCGTTAGCGTTTCCCCGAACAGCCGTTCTGCCATAAAGGGTGCGTGCGAAAGGGGCTCGACCGACTGCTGTGTAAGGAGCGACAGCATCACGGTATTTCCCGTCACGACCGCTCCGTCTATCTCCTCGACACGCACCCCTGCAATTCCCGCAAGCTCCGTGAGCATACGGTCGAGCGCACCGCAGATCGCCGCCGCAAGCCGATCGGCATTTCCCGAAAGAGCCGCCTCGATACGGGAGATCACGTCCGCGCCCCACGTAGACTGCGGGTTCAGTCCCGACGCTTCTGCAAGCACCCTGCCTCGGACGTCGTAAAGGCGCGCCGCGAGCGTGGTCGTACCGATATCGATCGCAACACCGTAACGCTGAAAGGTCGGCTCAAGCAAAAACTCGGGCAGAGTGCCGTCCGTCACGATCTGCGATGCTTCCTTTTTCCGAAGGGGATCGACCGTACAGTCCCCCTCCGCTCGAGCGAGGCAGGCAAGGCGCACACCGCCTTTGATCTCCTCCGCCGAGAGCTGCTTCCGCTCCGCGTCGGTCAAGGCAGAAAGCGCTCCGCGCGCGATCACCTTGCATTTTCCGCATTTCCCGTGACCGCCGCAGGGCATTTCCCCCTTCGTAATTTCCGACAGTGTCTGTCCTATGGCGGCGGAGATCTCTCTGCCGTCATATCTTACCGTGACCGTTTTGCTCATTCCTTTTCTCCGTCAAGTGAAAACAGTACCGCACCGAAATAGGTGACGGTGTTCTGACCGTTGATGTATTTCATTCCCGCAGCAGAAGCAAGCTTCGACACGTTCACGCCGTACGCCTCAAGCGACGGCATCGCGCGCTCCGGGAAGCGGCAGGGCTCGTTTGCTTTCTTCGCGCAGGTCTCGCACACGCCGCATCCGCCCGCACCAAGGTGCAGGACCTTGTCGATCCCGCGGTCGCTGAAGACCTTGCGGAGCTCCTGTGCGAGCGGGTAGGTGCGCTTTTTCGCGTCGATCATTCCCTCAAAGTCAAAGCTGTCCTCGAGCTCCGAGACCGTTTGGTAGACGAGCGCGTAGTCGTAATCCGCGACCCGCGCCATAAGAACGTCGATGTCCCCAACGTCGGGCGGGCACATCCAGCACCTGCCGTACATCCCGCAGGAATTCGCTTCACACATCGCACGGAAGGCGCGGTCAAGCGAGATCTCCCGCGCGTCTATTATGCCCGTCTTGTATGCTCCGAGTGCGATCGGAGCCGCCATGAGGGCTTCAAAAAGCGTATCTTTATTTTCCATAATACTCACCCGACGCCTGAAAGAACGCGTCGATGTTCTCCCACGGGGTCATCGGAGGGATGTCACAGCCAGACGACAGAACAAAATTCGGGTACTTCATGCATTTTTCCATCAGCGAAAGGGTCTTTTCTCTGACCGTTTCGGGCGTGCCCATTCTGAGAATACCCGCAGGGTCGACGTTACCCATCACGACGATGTTCGAGGGAACCTTCGGAATGATGTCTTTTTCCATATCGACGGCATTGCCGAAGTGGTATGCCGCGCATCCCGTAGTGAGGATCGAATCGAGCATCAAAGCCACGTTGTCGCCGCAGTTGTGATAAATCACGGCAAAGCCGTCGTCCTGGACCGCGTCGACGATCCTCTTCACGTAGGGCGCGGAGAATTCGGCTTCGAGCGCGGGAGAAAGCAGTCCCGCAACGGGCTCTGCCATCACGATGCCGTCAGCCCCTGCCCCTTTGTACGCCTTCGCATATTCGACGAGGAACGAAGTGACCTTTTCGAGAACAAGATGCACCATTTCAGGCTCGTCGTAGCAATCCATCATAATCTCCGACACGTCAAGAAGCCGCGCCGCAAGTGAGAACGGACCGATCATTCCCGCAAGTACGGGGCGATCCGTGATCTCCTTGCACGCCTTTTCGATCGCATCGATGTAGATCTGCGTTCTTCCGCTTCCGATCGGAGGGATCTCAAGTGCCTCGGCTTCGCAAATGTCATGAATGAGTCTGCCCTTGACCGTAGGCACCTCCTCGTCGAATACAGAGACCTCGGCGCCGAAGCACTCCGCCTCAACCGACAGATCCATAAAGCTGACCGACGCACCCGCATCCACACGGTCTGCGACCAGCTTCATTCCCTTCGCCTGAAGATCACTGTCCGAGATCAATTCACGGACGGTGACGCCGAGAAGGGAGACACAGGGGAAGGACAGGACGGGGATCGGCTTCTTCTCCCCCGCTTCCTTCAGCCCCTCTATCCATAATTTCATATTTCTTTTCATGGTAAATCTCCCAAAATCAGTATTTTCCAAGACTGTGCGCAAGCCGTGCGATCTCGGTCATATTTTCAAGGGAAACCGAATTCGGGATCGAGTGGTCGGAGGCAAACACGTAGCCGCCGCCCTCCTTCATCGCGGGAATGATACGCTCCATCTCTGCCCTGACGAGGTCGATATCGTCCCAAAGCTGTGCGTTGATGCCGCCGTGGAAGGCGAGCCTGTCGCCGTAAAGATTCTTCAGCTTGAAGGGATCCATTCCCGCCTTGATCTCGAGCGGGTTCAGCATCTCAACACCCGTCTCAATGACGTCGGGCAGAAGGGGTTCGATGAAGCCGCAGGAATGCATCTCGGTGACGAGTCCTCTCTCGTGCGCCCAATCGACTGCCTTCTTATGGAAGGGTTTGACGATCTCACGGTAGAGGTCGGGTGAGAAGAAGGGCGAGCCCTTATAGCCCATATCGTCGTACCAGAAGATGCCGTCAAACTCGTAGCCCGCGTCAAGGATGCGCTGACAGAGGTCAAGCGACACGTCGAGATAGGTCCCGATCATATCCTTGACCCATTCGGGCTCCTCGTACATTCCGATCAGCACGTTCTCGGTGCCCACCATATGCGAATGCACGACATCGAAGCCGAACCAAAGGGTGAGCTGACGGAATCTTCCCTCCTTGGTCCACTTCGGATGGTTCTCCGCAAGTCCCTTCCACGGGATGCGGTCATCCGAGTAGGTCAGCATCGCCTTCTTGCACTCCTCCCATCGGTCGGAGTCGCAATAATAATACTCCAGTGTCTCGGGAGTCGAATCAAGCTCCTGAAAGGACTTCTGCGTCGCCCCCCATTTTGTCGTCACGATCTTATACCTGTCGTTCTCCTCGATTACCTTTCGCGGGAAGCGTGGCGAGTTGTCGGGCTTCACGCGGATCACGTGATCAAAGCCGAAATGATCCTCCCACGGAACACCCGCAGGCATTCCCTCGTCGTACCATCTCTTCTTCGTGCCCTTCCACGCCGTGTCGTACATCGGAATGCGGTCGACCTCCTGATGTCTGAAGGTGCGGAGCATCCGCTCTCTTTCGGTAAGCGTTGTCATATCTCAATCCATCCTTTCTTCGATCTATATAAAAAGGGCTGCAGTGCGCTACAAGCCGTAGCGTAGCAGCAGCCCTGCCGCGCCCGTGCTTTTCCGTGCGCAGTATTATATACGGATCTTCTTGATCTCCTCTGCGTAGTACTGAACGAGCTCAAACTTCGATCCCGGCATAATTCTGTGGTCGGGGCAAGGGATGAAGCCACCCATCGACGCGAGACGCTTCATACGCTCAAGCTCCGCGTCGACCGCCGCCTTGTCCTTGCGGAATGCGGTCTTATCCATACCGCCGACGCCGAGCAGCTGCTCACCGTATTTCTTGCGGGCGGGCTCAAACTGATCGCCCCACGTTCCGATCTCGATCGGAAACAGAACGTTCACGCCATTTTCGATCCAGGTGGGAATCAGTGCTTCGGTCACACCGTCGCAGTCGAGGGAGATGATATCAATGCCGTGCTTATGGCACAGCTCATTTCTCTTTTTATAGTGCTTCGCCGTAAGCTCGTTGAAGACCGACGGCGACAGGAGAGGTCCGTTCTTAAAGCAGACATCCTCCCAATAATGCGCGAAGTCAAAGGGAATCCCAAGCGCAAGCACTGCCTCGGCACACTTGTACTGCATCTCGGCGTACGTGTCAACGATATCCGCAAACAGCTCCTCGTCCTCGTCGTAAAGAAGATAACTCATCCCCATCACCGTCGTGATGTCTCTGATCTGTCCCATCACGCTTCCGAGGTTCAGCCCGACGGGGATGCCCTGCTCATATTTTTCACGAAAGACAGCCTTGATTTTCTCCGAATTGATGCGGCTGTCGAAAAACTGCATCTTCGGCTTGAAGAGAGTCTCAAACGCCTCTCTGTCCTTCAGAAGGTAATCATCCTCCGAGGGGATCGACACGATCCCGGGCTTTACGCGTTCAATGACGCCCTTCTTCGTAACGACGCGTTGGCATCCGTCCGGCAGTACCTCAAGTACCTTCTGCTCAAACGCAGGCGAAAGACCCATGCTCGCACCGACGAGGTTGTGCCAATTACAGTCCCAACCGATGATCTTATCGAGCTCCCTCTGTCCCGCAGATCCGTCGCCGCGCGCAGATACCGCAAGCTCTTTTGAGATATGCCCCTGCTCTGCCCATTCTGCGAGAACCTCCTTCCAATATCCAAAATGCACCGCAGGCAGACGGTCAACGTCCTTGTAGTGCAGAATATTCATACATCTTTCGCGTGTATTCATTGTTTTTCTCCTTGTAACACAGAGTGCCTCAGGCTTCTCCGTAATATTTGTCGAGCACGTGGCTTACGGTCTTTGCCCAGACGATCAGATTCCCGGGGCGGTTCGATACCGTGCTGATGTCTTTGAGAACGTAGTCGTAGGGACAGCCGTATCTCTGACAGATCTTCACGGTCTCCTCGACTTCTCTCCGTATCACCTCGGGGTCGGTATCGATCGCGACATGGGCGGGATTTGGCTTTCTTGACAGCACGTAATTCTTGCCGATCTGCTCGGCACACCGCTCGACATTCGCCCAAGGAGAGCAGCCGATCTTACGAAGATTCGGAATCCTTTTGATCTTTTCGATCTTGTCGTCAAGCGGCTCACAGCAGCCGTAGTAGGTATATCCGAAGCGTTCTGCAAGCGGGAGGATATGCTCAAGCTCAAACTCCTCAAACATCGCAGGAGAGACAACACCGAAGGACTGCGCCATTCCGCGGTACCACGTCCCCTTGAGGCCCTTCTCTGCGAGTCCCGAAACGAGCCCGGGTGTGCAGTGGAGCTTTACCTGATCGTTATCTACGTCGAGATTCGCTTCAAAGAAATCAAGCTCGGCATTCGCCGCCGAGATAAACTTATCCATGATCGCATGGAGATACTCGGGGCGGTCGTACATATCCATAAGAATCGGCTCGACTCCGCGCAGGCGCGTGATCCTGTCCCACGGAGAAAAGTAGTAATATCCAAATCCGAAAAGCCTCAGCGGAATGCTGTCACCAAGGAGATCTTCATAGAATTCCATTCTTTCGGCATCCTTATCGGGGCGAAGCGTAAGTACGGGGTCGTGCATCTGTTCGAGTGCCGATTCGTCCTCCAATACGTCCTCGAACTCGCGGGACACAATGGTGTTCTTCCCGTCGGTTCGCTTCACATCGGATGCCTTCCAATCAACGCCCATGCCCGTCGAATCGTAAGCTCGCTTGATACGAAAAAAGGGCTCGAAGGTATTGTCCGCCTTAAAATGCTTCATATAGAAGAGTTTTTTACGGAAGTCGTACTCGGTCTTTCTTGCAGCCTGATGCTCGCAAAGACAGGTCAACTCCCCGTCGATATCCATCTGATACCACGGGATCTCGTCGAGGATCACAGGAGGTCGCGTCGGCTTTAGATCATTGGTGTCACGCATCCGATCGCGCATTTTCACTTGCTTTTCGGTCGTCACAAGATCCATATACCTTTTCGCAAGTTCTCTCACGATACCTTTTTCTTTTTCAGAAATCATATGAAGCCTCCTGATACAACTTACGCCTTACAGAATGCAACCGCCGCGTCTGCCGCAGAAGCCGCGTCTACCGTGTAGCAGTCCGCGCCGATCTTCTTGCAGAAGTCCTCGTTTACGGGCGCGCCGCCGATCATGATCTTGACCTTGTCGGGGATGCCCGCAGCTTCAGCCGCCTTGACAACGTCAGCCATTACGCCCATCGTCGTGGTGAGAAGTGCGGAGCAGCAGATGACCTGACAACCTTCCTCAACCGCCGTCTGCACGAATCTCTCCGCCGGAACGTCGGTTCCGAGGTCAACGACCTCAAGACCCTTGCCCTCAAGCATCATCTTAACAAGGTTCTTACCGATGTCGTGCAGGTCGCCCTGAACCGTACCGATGCAGACCTTGCCCGTAGCCTGAACACCGCTTGCAACGAGGTGGGGCTTCAGGATCTGTGCTCCCATGTTCATTGCTCTTGCCGCAACGATGACCTGGGCAACGTAGACCTCGTTGTTCTTAAACTTTTCACCAATGATTCCCATTCCGACGAGAAGGCCCTGATCGAGAATATCTGCGGGCTTTACGCCCTCGTCAAGCGCCTGCTGTACAAGCTCCTTTACGAGCTTTGCCTTACCTGCCTGGATATTTGCCGAAATTTCGTTTAAAATGCTCATTACTTTTTCTCCTCTTAATAACTTTCTATATTCATCCGATTCGTCATCGGTCTGAGTCATGGATTTCCTATACTCGTTCGGTGTCATATGCACGTACGAGCTGAAGTTTTTATAGAAGGACGTGACATCCCTAAGTCCGCACTCCGCGATGATCGCCTCGACCGTTTTGTCGGTCCGTTCAAGAAGAACGCGCGCGCGATCAAGCCGTACGTTCCTGAGGTAATCCGAAAAGCGCCGTCCCGTGATCTTACAGAACAGGGCGCTGAGGTGTGCCTTGCTGATATACAGCTCCTCGGAGATTGACTCAAGCGTAAGATGCGGATCGCCGTAATTCTCCTCTACGCTTCTGATGACCGACAGAACGGTGTCCCATTCAGCCCGCGAAACGACCGACACGTTTTTGATCGCGGAGTCGACGCACCGACCAAACTCGATCAAAAGGATCGACAAATATCCGCGTACCGCGCTCCTCCACTCGTACCCCTTTTCTTCGGTCTCACGCTTGATCGCATCGTAAAGCATCTCAACCATATCCATTTGAGACGCAAGTAGTACGGCACAGGCTACGACCGGGTTTTCATTGAACACTCCGTAGCAGTAGCTCGGCTTTCCAAGGGCGGCGACCTTTGCGTCAAACCAACATGCGGGGGAAAACGAGATCCGCCTCACCGTAAGCCTCTCCCTCCCTCTTTCAAGGAAATATCCGTGAGAGATATTCGGCGCGGTGACAAATACGTCACCCGCCTTACACGGGATATCCTGACCGAGCACGCAGTGAATGCCCTGCCCCTCGGTGACTACGTCGACCTCGACGAGGTCGTGCGTATCAAGTCTCAAAAAAGCGGTCTCGGGATCATAAACGTCACGGACAGAGGAAACGCCGTGGTAGATCGTGTCCTCATCCGTGAAACCGTTCTTTTCGAGCTGTTCCGTACTATTTGATCCGTTTATCATCATCTGCTTCTCACATTCGGTTGAATTTTCGACTGTTTCATTTGACAATCATCTGACGGTATCACCTTACATTCTACATTGTATCACACTTTCTTTCGTGTGTAAATAAGGTTTTATTTTTAATTTTCTCAAAAAGACCGAACAAAACCCGATAAATTTCTGTACGGCGTCACGATCTCGACGGAAGAAAAGAGCCTCAATTAAAACAAAAAAAACAGCGGGGCTGTCTCACCTATTTGAGACAGCCCCGTTATTTACTTCGGCAATTCGCCGCTTTCGTAGATCTCGCAAAGCGTTTCGTAGAGCCCCTCTACGTATACGCGATCGCCCTCAACGTCCTCAATAACGGTGTCGGGCGGGAAGCTTTCGATCTCGCACTCACGATGCAGTCGACCGATCACCCGCGTATGCTCCATCGCGGTCTCGACCGTGCAGATCGGACGGGTCCCCGTCTTTACAGCCTCCACACAGTCCCAGATCTTTTTGAAGTTTTTCTTCTTCGGGCATCCGTAGCTCTTCGTGCTTCCATCCCTAAAGTACGCAACGATCTCCGAGCCCTCCTCCCCTTCGTTATACCGCACCTCTGCGTTTTCAAAGGTGTAGACGAACACAGGGTCAAGCCGTTCCTTCGCGGCGTGTGACGCGACGAACAGAAGGGGCGTGCCGTCCTTCATTCCGAGCCTGATCGCACAGGTGTCGAAGGTCTCGATGTCGTTCGCACGGCGCAGCCATGCGTCGATCGTGACGGGCGACGCAGCGATCTCCATACGGTCACCGAGCAGGAAGATCATATTGTGGAGATAATGCGCGCAGGCATTCGACGCGATCGAGTCAAGCACGGTGATGCCGTTTCTCTCGATCCGTCCGCCCCAGCCGCCGCCGCGTGCATAATAGGTGTGGGTACGCGGCCAGCTGATCATCGTTTTCATCGAAACGGGACGTCCGAGAACACCACCGAGGATGTCACGCTTCAATGCCTGAATGGCATCCGAATACGACCACTGATATCCGATCGCGAGGAATTTTCCGTATTCCTTTTCAAAGCCGAGCATTTCCTCTGCCTCCTCGATCGTCGGACAAAGGGGCTTTTCACACAGAACGCACGCGCCGTGCGCGAGTGCCGTATGGCTCTGCTGTCCGTGGAGGAAGGGCGGCGTTGCGATCAGGACGAGATCGGCGGTGTTTTCTTTATAAAACTCCTCCATATCGTTATAAACGGGAATACCCGCTTCGACGATACTGTCCTTCACCTTGCTCGCATCAAAATACGGATCGACCACACCGACCCAATGGACGTCGGGATCGGTATTCTTCAAAAGAGACTTCACGTAATTGGCGGCATATCCTCCCGCCCCAACGAGTAAAATTTTCATATCATACCTCTATTTTGATCGTTTCCCCACAGTCTGCCGCGTCACGCGCAGAAAGCACCACGCGCGTGAGGTAAAAGACCTCCTCTGCGGATAGGAGCGCCTCCCCGTCAAGGAAGCTCGCGAACAGGTTCGGTGCCTCGGTCGGAGCGATCTCGCGTTCACCGTCCTTGTCGATCAGAACGATGCGGTCGCGCGTGACCTCAATGACACCCTCCGTACCCGCACAGCGGATGCGGTCGTCATCGTGTGTCGGCGCGGATGCGGGACGGTAATAGTCGAGATTGACCGATGCCATCGCCCCGTCCTCAAGCTCGAACTGACAGAGCGCGTGCGTTTCGGGAGAGCCGAATGCTCTTGCGTTCACAGACAGGAATTTCTTCCCCGAAAAGGCGTAGACCCAATCGATCGCGTGGATGCCCACCCACGGGATCGTGCCGCCGTACAGCGTGCGGTCGTAGTACCACGTCGGGCGCGTGCCGAACTTATAGCTCTTCTGCGCCGTGAGGAGACGAACGTCACCGATCGCGCCGTTCTTTACCATCTGTGCGGCGGTATAGAACGAGGGACGGAAGCGCAGAAAATGCATCGCGGAAAAGCGGATGCCCGCCTCCTTCACCGCCTTTTCGACCCTTTCGAGATCCTCAAGCGTCGTCGCAACGGGCTTCTCCGAAAAAACGTCGATCCCGCGCGCGGCACACGCAAGTATCACCTCGGCGGTCTTCCCAAACACGGGAGAGACGATCGCGAGATCGGGGCGCACCTCGTCAAGCATTTTTTCGTAGGAGGAGTAAAGCGGAACACCGAGCTTCAGAAGCTTCTCCTCGCTCTCGTATTCGCTCCCGGGAGCGATCCCGCACAGCGTAACGCCCTCGCGTTTTTTCAGAACCTTATGAGCCTCCTTCGAGTGCCCGCAGTTACCGATATAACAGACCTTCATCCTTTTGTCCTCAATCATCGTATTCGACGTAGGTCACAACGTCAGAGCACCAGCCGCCCGTGTGTGCGCCGTAGGGACCCTCGTGCCAATAGACGGGGAGATTGTCCTGCGCGTAGATCGGAACGACGGGACGCCAGATCTTGATGCCGTTTTCCCCGGGAATTCTACGGATCGTTTGCTCAAGGGTATAGGTATCCCCGAGGTCGTGCGTGATGTAGCTTTCCAGCACACGGTCCTTGCCGTCAAATCTCGCGATGTAAAGGCGGTTCGAATAGGTGGGCGCGGGATGCTTCTTCGAAAGTCCCATTTCGCCGACGCCGTAATAGTACGCCATACCGCCGACGTAGGTCTGCGAGCCGTCGAGCATATTGTCGGGCGAGAGGAATTCCCCACCCTTCGCGATGGGCGCGGACAGATTCCACTTGCCCTCTCTCCACGTCGCGGAATAATACGTGAGGGTTTCGGGCTTATTCAGCACAAAGCTTGCAACACCGACGCGGTAAGGCGGCAGGGGCGACACTGCGCAGAGACGAACGGTCGTTCCCTCGGGAGACTCGTAGACCTTGTCAAGTGCCTTGAGGTCGAGCATTCCGCCCTCGAACAGGTTGACACCCGTCTCTTCGCCGTCCATCGTGAGGAGATTGCCGTCCTCGTCGAAGATACCGCTGCGGACGGTGTGGTCCTTCGAGATGCGCGGATGACCGTAAAGTGCGAACATCCACTGCTCGTAAGCGCCGCGTGCCTTCGTGCGGCAGAGCTGACGGTGGATATCAAAATAGAACAGTCCGCCCGCATCCGACTCGAGGAACTTGTGGGGCTCGCTCCAGGTCTTGCCCTCGTCCTTCGAATAGCGGAACTCCCACGTCACGCGGCTCACGCGTGCAAAGAGCCAAAGCTCGCCGCGGTGGCAGTTCTCGGAAAGCTGTGCGTAGGTGACAGATCCCGTATATTCAAGCTCCTTTTCGGGGCCGAAGGACATAATGTCGTACGGACGCTCGGTCACGCGGTAGCGGATCGAATTGTTATAGGCGTGTCCCGTGTAGGCAACGACGATCGTGCCATTCTCCATCACACAGATCGAGGGCGAGTTATGCTCGTCCGCATAGTTTGAATTCAGACGGCAAAGCGTGACGTCACGGCTCGGGGTGCGGCTGCACTTAGCGTCAAGCTCCTTGACGTGGATCTCACCGATGTCATTGTAGTACGCAATGTAGGTCATACCGTTGCAGCCTACCATGCTCTGCTCGTGGATCCACCAGTCGGTGTTGGCACGCTTGATGCGTACCTCCTTCGCGCGTTCGTGGTTGATTAACATAATAAGTCCTCCGAATCATATTTTCGTAATATTTACGTTGGCTTCATTATATCATGGATCAAAGCATAAAAAAACCAAAAAAACGAAAAGAAAGGGTTGAATTTCGAAACAAAATGCTGTATAATAGAATCGGAGGTGATAAAATGATGCTCGACAATACATCCCGCGGATTTTCTATTATGGGAATTTACCACGTCCACAGAGAACCGAGGAGAAAAACAGCAAAGAACCGACAATATACCGCGATTGCCTTTCGTCTCAAGGGGGAAAGCCGCTTTTCGTTTGCAAGCACCGAGATCGTTGCCGACGCTGGAAGCATGATCTACATCCCCGCAGGCGTCGATTATACCGTAAACCGAACCGCAGAGGAGCTGATCGTCGTGCATCTCAGGTGCTACGGTGAGTCCTCTGACCGCATCGAGCTTTTCCGCAATATCCCCGCACTGCGCGAGCTTTTTCTCCGCCTGCACGCCGAATGGGAGACCTGCGACCCACTGTGGCGGCATAACCGCTGTATGTCGATCCTGTATTCGATCTTCGAAAACGCCCAAAAAGCAAAACTGCAGGACAGCGATCCCCTTCCGTCGATCATCCGCCCCGGTGTCGAGCTTCTGCACCGCGACTTCAGGCGGCACAGCCTCTCCGTGACCGAGCTTTCGGGCGCGTGCCACGTAAGTGAGGTCTACTTCCGCAAGGTCTATAAGGAGCATTTCGGAGAGACTCCCCTCGAAGGTCTGCTCGGTCTGCGCTTCGACTACGCAAAGAGCCTGCTAAGGTCGGGCTACTACTCGGTGAAGGAGACCGCCGCGATGTCGGGGTTCTCCGACGTCAAATATTTTCGGACGGCATTCGCACAGCGCGTCGGGCTCTCCCCCTCCGAATACCGTAATAAGAAGCATCGGAGCTGACCGCAAAAAGTCTATTTTCACCGAAAATTTCGACAAAAAAGGGAAAATCTTCTCATCAACAAGGAAAAAGATATTGCATTTTTTTGGACGCTATGGTATAATGACCTTAATTGATCATTTTTATGGAGGAATCTATGAAGCTTTTAGTTTGTGTAAAGCAGGTTCCGGGCTCTAATAATGTAGAGGTGGATCCCGTAACCGGCGTTCTCAAAAGAAACGGCATACAGAGTAAGATCAACCCTTACGATCTTTACAGCATCGAGACCGCTCTTTCGATGGTCGAGACCTACGGCGGAGCCGTAGAGAGCATCACGATGGGCCCGCCTCAGGCGGCTGCGGTCATTCAGGAGACCGTTTGTATGGGTGCGACGCACGGAACCGTGCTGTCCGACCGTAAATTTGCAGGTGCTGACGTGCTTGCGACCGCATATACCCTCTCTCAGGGCATCAAAAAGTGCGGCGAATTCGACGTGATCCTTTGCGGAAAGCAGACCACCGACGGTGACACCGCACAGGTCGGCGCAGAGGTCGCGGAATACCTCGGCATTCCCAACGTGTCGAACGTGCTGTCGGTCGACGACGTTCGTGACGGATGCGTATTCGTCACGGCAGGTCTTGACGACAAGAACGTCAAGATGAGCGTAAAAATGCCCTGCCTCCTCTCGATGGAGACCGACGTAAACACGCCCCGTCTGCCGTCCTACCGCGTCAAGAAGCAGCTCACAGAGGATGCAGTACGCTTCCTCAGCTTTGCGGATTTCGGCGATCAGGATCCCGCGCATTACGGTCTCTCGGGCTCTGCTACGCAGGTCGAACGGATCTTCCCGCCCGAGAAGAACGCAGAAAAATGTACCATCAGCGGCGACGCCGCACATCAGGCAGAGGAGCTTTATTCCCTCCTCCGCTCGAAGAAGCTGATCTAAGGAGGGTGTGACAATGGGAAAACTCGTTATTCATCAGAATCTGGTCACGCCCGAAAAGGCGGAGGCACTCGTAAAGCTCTGTCCCTTTAACGCAATTTCTTATAACGGCAGTGCGCTCGATATCTCGTCGGCGTGCAAGATGTGTAAGATGTGCGTCCGTAAGGGTGAGGGCGTTGTTACATATGAGGAGGAAGCCGCTCCCGCAGTCGATAAGTCGCTCTGGAAGGGCGTTTGCGTTTACGCCGACGCGTCGGGCGGAAAGCTCCACCGCGTAACGTACGAGCTTTGCGGCAAGGCACGCGAGCTTGCATCGGTCACGGGACATCCCGTCTACGCGATCCTGATCGGACACAACGTCGAAGCCTGTGCAAGGGATCTCCTCCGCTACGGCGTCGACAAGGTATTCGTCTATGACGATGAGGCACTTGCAGAGTTCCGCATCGAGCCGTACACCGCAGCATTCTGCGATTTCATCGAAAAATATAAGCCCTCCTCGATCCTCGTCGGCGCGACCAACCTCGGCCGTCAGCTCGCTCCCCGCGTAGCTGCACGCTGCCGCACGGGTCTTACCGCTGACTGCACGGTCCTCGAGATGAAGGAAAACACCGACCTCGTGCAGATCCGTCCCGCATTCGGCGGCAACATCATGGCACAGATCATCACCCCGAACACCCGCCCGCAGTTCTGCACGGCACGTTACAAGGTGTTCTCCGAGCCCACGCCCACCGATAACCCGACGGGCGAGATCGTTCGGATGTCGATCGGCAAGGACGCGCTCGCATCTGCGATCGAGGTGCTTGAGTCCTACGCAAAGCCGAAGGACGTCGATATTGCAGAGGCTGACGTGATCGTCGCGGTCGGCCGCGGCGCATCGGGCGAAGCAATGCGGCAGATGGCAGGGGAGCTTGCAGATCTCCTCGGCGGTGTCGTTGCCTGCACGCGTCCTCTCGTTGAGAGCAATATCTATGACGCGAAGCATCAGATCGGTCTTTCGGGCCGTACCGTAAAGCCGAAGCTCATCCTTTGCCTCGGTATCTCGGGCGCGGTTCAGTTCGCCGCAGGCATGAAGTCCTCGGACTGCATCGTTGCCGTAAACCAGGATCCCTCCGCTCCCATCTTTGACGTTGCACACTACTGCGTCGTCGGAGACGTGAACGAAATCGTTCCTATGCTAATGAACAAGATAAAGGAGAACGGGAATGTATAATAAAGTAACCGAACAAGACGTTCTTGCATTACAGTCGATCGTCGGAGAAGCAAACGTCCTCACGGGCGACGCGATCAGCCCCGACTACGCACACGACGAGCTCGGCGGTGTCGAGCATATGCCCGAGGTCCTTGTACGCGTACATACGACCGAGGAGATCTCCGAGGTGATGAAGCTCGCCTATGCGAACACGATCCCCGTAACCGTCCGCGGAAGCGGCACGGGACTCGTCGGCTCTGCCGTTCCCGTTGAGGGCGGTATCCTGATGGAGACCACGAAGATGAACCGCATCCTCTCCCTCGACAGAGACCGTCTGACCGTCACGGTTCAGCCCGGTGTCCTTCTGATGGAGCTTGCGGCATTTGCCGAGGAGAACGATTTCCTCTATCCGCCCGATCCCGGCGAAAAGTCGGCTACCATCGGCGGTAACATTTCGACCAACGCAGGCGGCATGCGCGCCGTCAAGTACGGCGTCACCCGTGACTACGTCCGTTCGCTCACCGTCGTTATGCCGAACGGCGAGATCCTCACCCTCGGCGCGACCGTCGCAAAGAACAGCTCGGGCTACAGCCTGAAGGATCTGGTCGTCGGCTCGGAGGGTACGCTCTGCGTGATCACCGAGGCGGTGCTGAAGCTCGTTCCCCTGCCGAAGGTATCGGTCAGCCTGCTCGTGCCCTTCCCCGATATGAAGAGCGCGATCGAGTCGGTTCCGAAGATCATCTCGACGAAGGTCATCCCGACCGCGATCGAGTATATGTCCCGTGACACCATCCTCTTCTCCGAGGCATACCTCGGCAAGAAGTTCCCCGACACGAAGAATGACGCATATATCCTCCTGACCTTCGACGGCAATACCGACGCACAGGTCGAAGCCGATATGAACGTCGTTGCAGACCTCTGTCTCTCGATCGGCGCGCTCGACGCGTACATCGTCGACACCGAGGAAAGAAAGAAGGCTGTCTGGTCGGCGCGCGGCGCATTCCTTGAGGCGATCAAGTCCTCGACCACCGAAATGGACGAATGCGACGTCGTCGTTCCCGTCAACAAGGTCGACGAATTCATCAAGTTCACCCACGGCCTCGCAGACGAATTGAAGGTTCGTATCCCCAGCTTCGGTCACGCGGGCGACGGCAACCTGCACGTTTACATCTGCCGCGACGATCTCGACGACAAGGCTTGGAAGAACCTGCTCGAGACCTGCTTCGACCGTATGTACGCGAAAGCAGAGGAGCTTGGCGGACTTGTTTCGGGCGAGCACGGCATCGGATACGCGAAGAAGGAATACCTGAAGAAGCAGTACGGCGAAACGCCGATCGCTCTGATGCAGGGCATCAAAGCGGTATTCGACCCGAAGAACATTCTGAACCCCGGAAAGATCTGCTATTAAGATAAGGTAGTCCTAAGCCTCCCTCCGAGAGGGAGGGGGACCGCGGCGGGGTTCCCCGAAACGAATGCAATGAGTTTTGGGGGTTCTCGCGTTAGCGGTGGAAGGAGCCTGCGTGACTTTGAGTTTAAATTCACTTCATTGTCACGCACCCTCCCTCAGTCTCGCATTCGCTCGACAGCTCCCTCCCGGAGGGAGCCTCTCCTCCATAAACCTGC
>JAZNOQ010000122.1:0-5077 GCA_045589215.1 Eubacteriales bacterium | reverse complement strand
GATCGTGTCACCGACAAGATCGATCTTGCCTGCACCGAGCTTTTGAGATATGTAGAAGGTGCTGATCGAAGGGACGAAGACCATCGTGATGCCCGAAATTACAAGTCGGATCGTAGCCATGTCGTTCTGTGAGCCAAGGAGTTGAAAATGAAAATTGTCTTCCTAAGACCGCTTGGCCCTCCGACTTGATCGTGTCACCGACAAGATCGATCTTGCCTGCACCGAGCTTTTGAGATATGTAGAAGGTGCTGATCGAAGGGACGAAGACCATCGTGATGCCCGAAATGATACCCGACATGGAAAGCGGGAGGGTGACGTTAAAGAGCGTCTGCATTTTGCTGCACCCGAGATCAGCGGCAGCCTCTGTGAGCTTCGGATCCATTTTGGAAAGAACCGTATAAATAGGAAGCACCATATAGGGCAGATAATCGTATACCATACCAAAGATGACCGCCCCCGGGGTATTGATCATATGGAGAGGCTCGATCGCGCCGCCTGTCAGCTTCATCAAAACCGAATTGATAATACCGGTGTCCTCGAGAAGCTTCATGATCGCATAGGTTCGGATCAGAAAATTGATCCACATCGGAAGCATGACGAGCATGATCAGAAGCTTTTGCGATTTCGGCTTTGCATTTGCGATTGCATAAGCGAGCGGGTATCCGATGAGGAAGCAGATCAGCGTTGCGATGAGAGAATAGCAGATCGAACGGAGAAATGCATCCTTATATTCAAATAGCCCCGTAAAGTTTGAAAACGTAAACGCACCATCCGCGGCGGTAAAAGAGAAGTATGCGACGAAAATGAGCGGTGCAACGACGAAAAGGATCGCCCAAAGAATATGGGGAGCAGCGGCGAGACGCTGCATAATACTGCGCCTAGGGGGAGGTGCTGCGGCAAGATCGCCGCTCTTTTTACTTCTCGAGCTTGTCACAGCTGTGCACCTCCTTCTTTGTCGGAGTCTTCCTCTGTTTCCGTTTCGAGCATTTCAGCATCGGGAACAGGATCGAATTCATCGGAGAAGGAGGAGTAGTCGCCGTAAAGCTCGGAGAATTCCGATTTATGCATAATATGAATTGCGTCGGGCTCGATGTACATGCCGATCTCCTGATCGACAGCCGCATAATCGGTGGATTGGATCATCCACTTGAAGCCTTGAACGTCTACGATGATCTCGTAATGGACTCCCTTGAAGGTCACAGCGGTTACCACGCCCGTGAGCATCCCCTTGTCGGGAGAAACGATGTCAATATCCTCGGGACGTACAACAACGTCTACGGGCTCGTTCGGTGCAAAGCCGCCGTCGAGACAAACAAACTCATGTCCCGCGAAGCGAACGAGCTTGTCCTTCGGCATCGTGCCGTCGAGAATATTGGATTCGCCGATGAAATCCGCAACAAAGGCGTTCTTCGGCTCGTTATAAATATCGGTGGGAGATCCGATCTGTTGGATCTTTCCGTTTGCCATAACCACGATCTTATCGGACATCGAGAGAGCCTCTTCCTGGTCGTGGGTGACGTATATAAACGTAATTTCGGTGCGCTGCTGAATGTTTTTAAGCTCGGTCTGCATATCCTTGCGTAGCTTTAAGTCAAGTGCGCCGAGCGGCTCATCGAGAAGAAGCACGCGAGGCTCGTTGACAAGCGCGCGCGCGATCGCAACACGCTGCTGCTGACCGCCCGAGAGTGTGGATATGCTTCTCCGCTCGAACCCCTTCAGATTGACCATTGCAAGCATCGTCTTGACCTTGGAGCGTATCTCCTCGTCCGATTTCTTTTGGATGCGGAGACCAAAGGCGACGTTTTCGTAAACGTTAAGATGGGGGAAGAGCGCGTAACGCTGAAAGACCGTGTTTACGGGGCGCTTGTAGGGGGGAATGTCAAGAATCGATTTTCCGTCAAAAAGCACTTCGCCTGCATCGGGTGTTTCAAATCCTCCAATGATACGAAGTGTAGTGGTTTTACCGCAGCCGGAAGGCCCGAGAAGGGTAACGAATTCCTTGTCGAAAATGTCCAGGTCAATTCCTGCGAGAACGGTCTCTCCGTCATACGCCTTCGAGACGGACTTCAGTTCGATGAGCTTTTTTTCCATTCGGCATAAATACTCCCTTGAAATAAATATTTTTGCAATATTCTGTTCCGCACCCGGTATTTCACCTTCCGAGGGGGTCATCGAAAATAGCACCTTCTATTGTAACAGAAACCGAGAAAAAATGCAATAACTTTTTCGAAAAAAAGCGAGAAACCAACGCGTTTCACGAAATTTTTTTGATGATATTCATCGAAAACCGTCACAAAAGAAAAACTTTGCAAAAAAGTCCGACCGAAAAGACGAAAAGTGTAAGTCCGCCGCCGGTGATAAGAAGGAGATACACCGCGATCCCCCAAAGGACGATCAGAAAAAATCCGGTGAACAATCGCTCGATCAGATCGGCAGAAAAGGGGGATCCGAGAAGGGCGATCAATGAGGATAACATTCGCCCGCCGTCGAAGCCGCGCACGGGAAGAAGGTTGAGGAGGCCCAAAAACAGACTCGAATCGCGGAGGTTTCGAAAAAAAATGTATGTATCGCTCCCCCAAAAGGAACAGAGGAGCGCAAGCAGTAAGCTGAAAAGCGGTCCCGCCGCACAGAGGAGAAATTCGGCGCGGTAGGAGATCTCCCTTGAAGACACCGAGAGACGCGCACCGAAAAGATCTAGCTTCATTTCTTCGAGGCGAATTCCGAGCAGCTTTGACGCGAGGATATGACCGCATTCGTGAAATGCGGCAGACAGAAGGCAGGGAAGCGCCAATTCTCTATCTGTCATAAGAACGGCAAATCCAAAAAAGATCGCAGATATCCCCGCCTTCAGGCGAAGCTTTCGCGAAGAAGGGACGTTATTTTTCATAGTTGCTCCTTGTAAGAGAAATGTGAACGAAAAAGCAAAAAGTTTCGTGAAATCTATTGACAATCACGTGACCGCGTGATACAATGTAAATGTAATAAATCTCTGCTTTTCCTTCTTCGTCGAAGCAAAGCAGAAATATACCGAAGAAAAGGAGGATCGTATGAATATCGAAATCGATAATCCGCTCATTCCTGGCACGGTGTTGAAGCGAAAGGATATGGGTAACGTTACGGGGCTTGAATTCCTCAATAAGATCTTTTATATTACCGACGGGATCATGCTGAACCAGATCCGAGACATTTCGGGAATTGACGGTACGACGCTTCAAAATTGGACGAAACGCGGTTGGGTTGCAAATTCGAAGCTGAAGCGATATGATAAAGATCAGCTTGCGCATATTTTGATCATCAATATGCTGCGCGCGTGTATGCAGCTCGATCGTATCGCGTTTTTGATCCATTATATCAACGGCTCCGTAACCAGCCACGGGGACGATATCATCAAGGATTCCGAGCTTTACGACTACATCTGCCGTATTCTCGACCGTTTGATGGAGGGAGGGTCTTGTAACCCCGAGGGGCTTCGGATCTGTATATCGGAGGTCACGGCAAGCTACGAGGAGCGCATCTCGGGCGCGCGCCGTCGGCTTGAAAAGGCGCTTGAGATCATCGTATTTGCATATTATGCATCCATACTGAAGCAACATTCCGATCGGATGACCGAAAAGCTGATGCGGATATAAAATTATTTGTGAAAGGATAAATTAAGATGACAGCTATTATAGAATGGTGGAACGGATTGATCGTTGCACAGCAGATCTTTCTACTCGTCGCAATTCCTTCTACGGTCATTCTGATCATTCAGACGGTTTTGCTTTTGATCGGACTTGACGACGAGGCTGATCTTGACGCAGACGATTTTGGAGACGACGGACTCAGCCTTTTTTCGGTGAGAGGTATCGTTTCAATGCTCTGCATTGCAGGATGGTCTGGGTTTGCACTGTGTGGCACCTCACTTCCGATCGTCGTATCTGTTCTGATCGCGGTTTTTCTCGGCATCCTTACGCTGGTCGGTATGGCATTTTTGATGCGTGCCCTGCATCGGCTTCAGTCCTCGGGAAATATTCAGGTCTCCAATACGATCGGAAAGGTCGGGCAGGTCTACATTCCGATCCCCGCAAACGCAACTGCGGCAGGGAAGATCAATATTACCGTTCAAGAGAAATTTTCCGAGTTTTCGGCGATCACAATGGAAAGCGAAGCGCTTACAACAGGGACTTACGTACGTGTTGTAGCAGTAAATGACGCGGGCGTGCTCGTTGTTGAACGTGTTTCGTCTAACGGATAAGGAGGGGATACGGTGAAAAAGCGAACGATAAAGGAGCAGGTGCAATATGCGCTGCTTTGGTTTGTTTTCATATGGGTGTCTTGCCTCATATCTATCTTGATCGATCTGCTTCTCGTACGTCTTCTTTCGGGCTTCATTCAGGTCTCCTATATGGCAGAGGCGATCATTCATACCGTGTTTATGGCTCTCGGCACTGCCGCCCCTCTTGCCGCAGTTTCTTATCTCATTTCCTACCATCTCGGTGAATTTTCAAGCCTGAATTCGGTACTTGAAGGAGGGATTGCGCTCCTTCCGCAGCTTCTTCTCGGCGTTTTACTTGGATTTCCCGTTTGGATCACGGGTGGAGTAAAATGGCTTGCAGGCCTAGTTGAATATGGCTCCGGACTTTACAGCATAGAGCAGTTGTCTGACATCTCGCTCACATCATATCTGATCGCATTTCTTTTATTCGGTGCCCTTTATATCGCTGTCAAATATTTCGCCGGATTTATCGGAAGAGATACGCGTATTCGTCACCGCATTGATCTTACCGGTTCGCCCATCAAGCCGACCGAGAAAGATAATACAGACTCCGAGGTACAGTAAGCAAAGAAACGGAGGTTGCACTTATTCGCAGCTTTCGCCCCACAATTGGTGTTCTTACAATAATTCGTATTGAAGAATACCACGTCGAGTTCAGAAAGGAAAGAAAGAAATGAACAATTTTCTCGCATCTGCCGTCCTTGCGGACGGAATTGCACCCGTCCTTCCGCCGATCCTGTTCGCGGTAGCACTTGTCATTTTCGGTATTATCGTTGTCGTAATGACACGATATAAAAAATGTCCCTCTGACAAGATCATGGT
>JAZNOQ010000121.1:0-19657 GCA_045589215.1 Eubacteriales bacterium | reverse complement strand
GAGTGAACGGTTAACCGTTCACTCGCGTACTTTTTATATTGCGTCCAAAGTCAGCCTCTAAAAAGTTCGTTCTCTTCGCCGTCAGAGACGTTCGCCTTCAGACGGAGCTCGACGGAACCGAGCTTCGACACAAGAAGGATCTCGATGAAGTAGACGACTACGCCGTATGCGACGACGTCAAGCGTGTAGTAGAGGATCATCCAAAGAATATCGATCAAGGGGTTTCCGTAAAAGCCGTTCGCAATGGTAAGGAGAATATCGTAATAGACGCGTTGGAGAACGTGCACGATCATCGGAACGAAGGATAGCCAAAAGGCGGTTTTCTGAAGAGGGTTTTTAAAATTCAGAAGCCGTCTGAAGGGAAGATACTCTGTGGACGGCTCGTAGTCCTTTTTTGCCTTTTTCGCCGCCTCAAGACGAATGTCTTCGCGTTCTTTCGCTTTATACAGAATCAATGCGACAACCGCGAGAACGATCGCAGTTTGAAGAAGCTCAAGCAGGATATAGAGACCGATGTTTAAAACGTCCGACGTGATACCGCTTTTCGGCACACCGTCCGTGAGATAGGTCATGAGAAGATTTCCGACGTACTTGTAAAGGATAAACGCGACATATACATAGACAAAGGGAAGTGACATTTTCAGTTCAAACCGATAAACGGCGTAAAGAAGCACTCCGTAAAAAAGACCGAAAACAAGAATATCGACGACCGTAAGCAGGATGCTGAAGATCTCGGGGAGCACCGTGCTCATGTATAAAACGTCGTTGGAAAACCGGATATAAAGCGGTGCGATCACGAATATGTACAGCGAGATCAAGAGAAAAAGACCGAGAGACAGAAGAAGGAGCATCCGCCGAAGCAGGGCGCGATTCTTCACGGGTACGAATTGACTCATAAGAAAACTCCGCAAAGTGATTTGTTTTTTTACAGTATAGCAAAAGAGAATGAGAAGGTCAAGGGGGATATTGTAAACAATCGGTGCGGTCAATCCTTTCCGATCATTTCCTGATATACCGTGTTTTTGTTTACCCCGCGATCCTTCGCCGCCGCCTTGATCGCATCGTTTTTCGTCATTCCGCTTTGCATATAGTGGCGGACGTGCTCCTCGACCGAAAGGTCAAGCCAGAATGCGCTGTCATTTGTCTGTTCGGACGCTCCTTCCAACACAAGGACAAACTCGCCGCGCGGATCGTTAGACTTGTAATATTCGACCGCATCTCCGACCGTTGTACGGAATACCTCCTCGTTCAGCTTCGTCAACTCGCGACAAAGCGAAATGCGGCGTTCCGAACCAAAAGCGGTGAGAAAATCCGACAGCGTTGCGCACAGCTTGTGCGGTGCTTCGTGAAAGAGCATCGTGCGGCGCTCGTTTTTCAGCTCCTCCAACCTCTCGCGGCGCGCCTTTTTCTCCATCGGGAGAAATCCCTCGAAGGTAAACCGTCCCGTCGGGAGTGCTGAGAGCGTGAGCGCGGTGATCGAAGCACAGCACCCGGGGATCGAGGTCACAGAAATACCGCGTGCGGCACAGAGGGACACGAGATCCTCACCGGGATCACTGATCGCAGGAGTACCCGCATCGGTGACGAGGGCGCAGGATTCGCCGTTTTCAAGCCGTTCTGCGATCTGCTCGCCTCTTTCGCGGCGATTGTGCTCGTGGTAGGAGACCATCGGCTTACGAATGCCGAGTGTATCAAGAAGGCGCATCGTGTTGCGCGTATCCTCTGCGGCAATAAAATCAACCTCGGAAAGCACCTTGATCGCACGCTCGGAAAGATCGGCGCGATTGCCGATCGGGGTTGCGACGAGATAGAGGGTGGAGGGAAGGATCTTGTTGCGTTCTTCCTGTGACATAGCGAAAACCTTTCTCTGAAAATCTTGAAATCATTGCGTCGCGTATATTCCGATATCACGTCGCTTTCCTCTGCCGCATAGAATTATAGAGAGATCATTTGTAAACAGAAGGCAAAGGGAGGAACGAGCGTGGCTACGAAAATCTACATCGATCAGGGGCACAACCCGCGAAACCCGAATGCGGGAGCAGAATCGTCGGGGGTACTTGAGCAGGATATTACCTATCGGGTTGGGCGGATCCTCGCGGATCTTCTTTCGGTCAGCGGAAATTATGAAACGAGACTGTCCCGCCCTACGCCGACGACCTCCCTCGGCTCCACAAACTCCGAGAGCCTTATGGCGCGCGTAAACGATGCCAATGCGTGGGGGGCTGATTATTTCGTCAGCATCCACGCGAACACCTCCAGCAATCCCGCAGTAAGCGGAAGCGAAGCGTTTGCATATTCGAGCCCGTCGAGAGCGTTTTCGCTCGGGGAGGATGTTCTTGAGGGGCTTAACGAGACAACGGGACTTCGAAACCGCGGCATGAAAACGAGAACGAACCTTTACGTTCTGCGGCGCACGAATATGCCCGCCATCCTCGTCGAGCTTGGCTTTATGACGAATGCCGACGATCTGTTCCTGATGGTAAACCGCCCTGATCTGTTTGCAGAGGGGATCTACGAGGGGATCGTCTCCTACGTGGGACTTTCGTAGATCAGTCCTTTAAGAGATTCAGAAGTCCTTCTTCGTCGAGGATCGTGATACCGAGCTCCTGCGCCTTGCGGAGCTTCGAGCCTGCCTCCTCGCCCGCAATTACGTAGCTCGTTTTCTTTGAGACCGAGCCTGTTACCTTTCCTCCCTTTTGCCGAATGCGCTCGATCGCTTCGTCCCGCGTCAAGGTCGGGAGCGTTCCCGTAAGCACAAAGGTGAGTCCCTTTAGGGAATCCCCCTGCGGAGCGGCAATGGCAGACGTCAGGAGACCTCTGTCGATCAGGCGGCGGCAAAGAGCTACGTTTTGCGGATGTGAAAAGTAATTTAAGACACAGTCGGCGGTGATCTCCCCGAAATCGGGTATCGCGCACAGCTCCTCGCGCGTCGCTTCGAAGCAGGCTTCAAGTGTACCGTAACGTGCAGCAAGTGCCGTAGCAGCGACCGTTCCAATATTGCGGATGCCGAGTGCGTAGATCAGTCGCTCAAGTCCTGCCGATTTCGACCGCTCGATCGCGTCAAGCAGGTTTTGAGCCGATTTTTCACCCATTCGCTCAAGGCTCGCGACCGCGTCGAGCTTAAGCGAGTAAAGATCCGATGTGTCGCGGACCAGTTCGTTTTCAAGAAGCAGATCGACGATCTGCGGCCCGAGACCGTCTATGCTCATAGCATCCTTCGATGCAAAATGCTCAATGCCGCGCGAGAGCTGTGCGGGACAAGCAGAGTTCGTACAGCGGAGTGCTGCCGCGCCGTCCTCGTCAAATGCTACGGGCTCGCCGCAGGAGGGGCATCTGTCGGGCATCGTGAAGGGAACCTCGTCTCCCGTTCTTTTTTCGGGGAGAGCCGTGACGACCTCAGGAATGATATCTCCCGCCTTTTGTACGCGGATCAGATCTCCGAGCATGATCCCTTTTTCCTTGATGAAATCATAGTTATGAAGGGTTGCGCGGCTGACCGTCGTTCCCGCGAGACGAATGGGATCAAAGATCGCGGTCGGTGTCAGAACTCCCGTTCTTCCGACGGCGATCTCGATCGACCGAAGGCGCGTATCCTTTTGCTCGGGCGGAAATTTATATGCAACCGCCCATTTCGGCGTATTTGTGCCTTCTCCGAGCCTTGCGCGGTCTGTAAGAAGGTCGGTTTTGATCACCACGCCGTCGATATCGTATGCGAGCGCATCGCGCATTGCACCGATCTTTTCGATGTGAGAAATAATGTCTTCGGCTTTTCTTGCCGTGATACGGTTTTCGATCACGGGGAAGCCGAGAGCCTGAAGTCTGTCGAGCGTTTCGGTATGACGCTCGGGCGTGTGACCGTCGGGGTAGAGAGAGCCCTCCTGAAGGTTAAACAGAAAGAGATCGAGTGCGCGCTCCGCGGTAATTTTCGGATCAAGCTGACGGAGGGAGCCCGCCGCCGCATTTCGTGGATTTGCAAGAAGCTGTTCGCCGTTTTTCTCGCGTGCGGCGTTGAGACGCTCGAATACCGCGCGGGGCATATAAACCTCGCCTCGTACCGTGAAGGAGAGCGGCTCCGAGAGCTTCAGCGGAATCGAAAAGACGGTTCGGAGATTTTGTGTCACATCCTCACCCGTAATGCCGTCACCGCGCGTTGCGCCTCGCACAAATATACCATCGACATACTCGAGAGATACCGAAAGGCCGTCGATCTTCGGTTCGACCGAATAAAGAATTTCGGGGATCTGCTCCTTCGTTCGGTCAAGAAATTCCGTGAGCTCGTCATAAGAAAAGACGTCGGAGAGGGAATTCATCCGAACGGCATGGGTGACCTTATCAAATTTATCGAGCGGCGCGCCTCCGACGCGCTTCGTCGGTGAATCGGGGCTGTCGAATTCGGGATGCTCCGCTTCAAGCTTCAAAAGGGAAGCGTAGAGCTTATCATACTCAAAATCGGAGATCTCGGGCGAGTCGTATACGTAATACTGCTTTGCGTAATAGGCTACCTTCTCGCGCAGGGCTTCGATCGTTTTTCTTGTTGTATTTGTTTCGTTCATCTTGAAAAGCTCCGTTTTCAGGATTTATGCGGTTCGTAGGATTTGAACAAACGAAAATATGCCGCATACACTATTATTTTACCTTCTTTTTTTCGGTTTGTCAATATCTTCGAAAAATGATTTCGCAAAACCAAGAAAAAAACTCATTTAGTGCCTGAATTCATCCCTTAGAAGAACTGCGTTTCCATAACAAAGACCTTACCGAATCGTCAAAATGCACAAACTTTAAATATTTCAAAAGAAATTTCTGTTTCACTCTTTACAAATGGAAAATGCTGTGCTATAATATAGATGCGGCGGAGAAGATGTACCGTCTGCTCCGCTTGCGACTGTACAAGCTCTCTTTCAGGGCTTCTGAAAGGAGCATCGGGACGTTACCGTCCATGCTCCCGTAAGCGCAGCAAGCATCATCCCCCGCAAATATTTTTTTCGGAGGTACCCCATTATGAAAATCATTATTCTCGGCAGACAGATGAATGTTTGGAATGATTTCAAGCAGATCATCGAAAAGAAGCTTGAAAAGCTGGATAAATATTTTGTCGAAGAA
Organism: Eubacteriales bacterium; assembly: GCA_045589215.1. Taxonomy (GTDB): domain Bacteria; phylum Bacillota; class Clostridia; order Oscillospirales; family CAG-272; genus JAZNOQ01. Next base: position 14,557 of record JAZNOQ010000121.1, on the reverse strand, counting down.
ACGGAAGCAACCGTTACTTTGAGCAAGAAGCGTAATTTGAGAAACGTAGAGGTCACGATCATATCGGGAGGAACGATCTTCAGAAGTGAGGTCGCACAGGATGATTTCCGCTGTGCGCTCGACGAGGCGCTTGAAACCATTGAACGGCAGATCCGCAAGAACAAGACGCGTCTTTCGAAGATGCTTCGCACGGCGGTTCTTGAGGCAGATCCCGCATTTGATCTGGATGGAAATGCCGCAGATTACGGCTTTGACGAGGAAGAGGAGGGCTACGAGCTGAAGGTCAAGAAGTTCGCCTTCAAGCCGATGACGGTAGAGGAAGCGATCATGCAGATGGAGCTCATCGGACATCAATTCTTCGTCTACAACGACGCCGAGACAAATGAGACCTGCGTTGTTTATAAGCGCCATGACGGATACGGTCTGATCGTTCCCGATGACGGAGCGGATGACTGATCCATTTTGATACTGTAAACATTAAGTGTTTCATAGAGACTCCTTTCTTACAAAAAAACGACGGTTTTCTCCGCACCGAATGCGTTCGCGTGCGGAGTTTTTCTTTGTATAGATATCCGATCGCGTATTTTTAACACGCGGAAAGAAACGGAAAGAAGCACGAAAAAAGCCTTGACAGAATTCGCGCACTATGGTATAATAACGGGGAAATAATATATCATAAAGGCGGTAACATCTATGAACTTTCGTAACCCCGATACATCCGTAATTTCCGAAAAGAAGCTTTACATTTTCGATATGGACGGAACGATCTACCTTGGCTTTGACGTTTTTCCGTATGCCATTCGTTTCATCAAGAATCTTCGTAAAAACGGAAAGCAGGTAATGTTCTTTACGAACAATGCCTCCCACACGACCGAGTATTACGTCGAAAAGCTTACGAAGCTCGGCTTTGAGCCGACGCCCGACGAAATCATGACCTCGGGCGACGTTACGATCGAATACCTGAAGCGTCACCGCGCAGGCAAGTCGGTCTACCTCGTTGGTACACCCGAGCTTGTCGAGAACTTCCGCGAAAACGGAATTCCTATGCTGACGGGCAAGGAGGAGACGGCGGATATCGTTGTTACCTCGTTTGATACCACACTGACCTATGAAAAGATGGACAATGCCTGCCGTATGGTACGCAACGGTGCAGAATATCTTTCGACCCACCCCGACTACAACTGTCCGACCGAGACCGGATTCATTCCCGACTCGGGTGCGATCGCCGCATTCGTGACGGCTTCCACGGGTAAGACTCCGACCTACTTCGGTAAGCCCTACAAGGAGACCGTTCAGATGATCTGCGAGGCGACCGGCTACTCAACGGATGAAATGTGCATCTTCGGCGACCGCCTCTACACCGATATCGCGGTCGGTAAGCGTCACGGCGTTACTGCGATCCTTGTGCTTTCGGGTGAAACACAGCCCGAGGACGTTGACGCGGCAGAGGAAAAGGACAAGCCCGATTTCGTATTCCCGTCACTCGACGACGTCGATCACCTGATGTTCGGCTGATCTGTTTTTATATGATAGCTCGCGGGGGAAGGACTCTTCTTTGATGGAAGGGCTCTTCCCCCGTGCCCCCGTTTTTCGGATTTTTTCGGAATGGGGAATATATTGTCCGGGGAGTAAAAAAACTTCAAAAAAACGCGAAGGAGGAAACCATAGATGGCATTCGATGCAGGTATGCTCGCGTGTGCGCTTCACGAGATCAATGAGACCGCCGCGGGTGCGAGGATCGAAAAGGTATATCAGCCCGAGAAGGATACGATCGTTTTGCAGATGCGTACCTTTGCGGGCGGCAAACGATTGCTCATCAATGCGGGCTCGAACAATCCCCGCATCGGCTTTTCTGAGCAGCCGATGGAAAATCCTCCGACTCCGCCGAGCTTTTGTGTCCATCTTCGCAAGCATTTGTCAGGCGCGAAGCTATGTGAAACGCGACAGCTTGGATTTGAACGTGTTGCCTGTCTTGAATTCGAATCCCACGATGAAATGGGATTTGCCTGCACCCGTCGCATCTATGCCGAGGTGATGGGGAAGTACAGTAATCTGATCTTCACGGACGGAGACGATAAGATCCTTGCCGCTTTGCGCCCGGTTGATTTTACAACGTCAAGTCTCCGACAGGTGCTTCCGGGGATGAAGTATGAGCTTCCGCCCGCGCAGGATAAGAAAAATCCGCTTGAAGAGACCGAGACTGATTTTTGTCAGTCATTGGAGGCCGCCCCCCAAGAGCTTGCGGCAGATAAATTCCTGACCCGAACCTATCTTGGGCTTTCTTCTGCGGTTGCGCGCGAGATCGTCTTTCGTTCCGAAAAGCAGACCGATACTCCCATCGGGGCGTGCGACAAGGAGGCTTTATGGAACGCATTTCAGACGGTAATGGAAAGCATTCGGTGCGGCAATTTTGAACCGTCGATCGTATCTCTTGACGGAAAACCGATCGAGTATTCCTTTATACCTCTCCTGCAGTATGGAAAAAGCGCGGATGTACGCGCGTTTCAGTCGGCGGGCGAAATGCTCGACAAGTGGTTCGGAAGCCGTGACAACGAGCAGCGCGTAAGGCAAAGAGCAAATGATATCCTGAAGCTTCTTACGGCTGCGGAAGCGCGCATTCGAAAAAAGACCGAGCTTCAAAGATCGGAGCTCATCGACTGCGAAAAGGGTGCGTACTACAAAAAGTGCGGCGACCTGATCACGGGTAACATCTACGCTCTTCGCCGCGGTCAGACCGAAGCCGTCTTGATCGACTACGAGGATTGGCACGAGGACGGAACGTACGGTGAATGCCGTGTCACGCTCGACAAGCGCCTCGATCCCGCGGAAAACGCGCAGTACTATTACAAGCGATACACAAAATCGAGAAAAGCCAAGGTCGAGCTTGAAAAGCAGATCGAGCGAAACGAAGCCGAGCTTCGTTATATCGATTCGGTCTTTGATGCCTTGACGCACGCCGAGTCGCCCTCCGATCTCGCGGAGATCCGTGACGAGCTTTACAGATCGGGATACGCGTCAAGGATGAAAGGATATAGCCACCCGAAGAAAAATCCGAATGTGTCTGTGATGGAGTTCCGCACGACGAACGGATATCGGGTGCTTTGTGGCAAGAACAATCTTCAAAACGAGCATATCACGCATAAGATAGCGGGAAAGACCGACTATTGGTTCCACGCGAAAAACCGTCCCGGATCGCACGTCGTGATGCTTTGCGACGGCGAAGAGCCCGAGTCAGAGGATTTTACCGATGCCGCTGAGATCGCCGCCTTCTATTCAAAGACGGAGGGGGAAGCAAGGCTTGAGGTCGATTACACTTACGTGCGCAACGTTAAGAAGCCTCCCGCATCTCACCCCGGGTTTGTGATCTATCATACGAATTGGTCGTGCATCGTTTCGCCGAACGGAGAACGCATCGCCTCGATGCGCGTGAAATAATCGCTTCTTCTATTCGTGAAACTTGATATTTTTATGAAAAACGCTTGCAAAAGAGAGTAATATTTGTTATAATATTTAAATAAGGACTTTGAACGTATCTTTTGTGGCTTCGGAGGTGAAACTATGAAAATCGCATATTGCGGCGCCGAATTGCATATCGGAAACGGGGATCGTTATGTCGGTACCTTGATTACGGAAAACGAACGCATCGCTTCGCTGTATGAGGGCGATATATCCGACGACGACCGAAAGACGGTCGATCAGGTCGTGTCACTTGACGGCATGCTTCTTCTACCCGGAATGATCGACTCGCATACCCACGGCAGAGTGGGATTCGATTTTACCTCTGCCACCGAGGAGCAAATGAAAATAATGGCGCACTCCTATCTCGGGAGCGGCGTTACAACTCTGATGCCGACGCTTGCCTCCGCTCCTTTTTCGCAGCTTTGCGAGGCTTCCGATCGTATTCGCTCGGTTGCGGAGCGAGATGACGAGCTTCTTCCTTGGTTTTGCGGCGTTCATCTTGAGGGCAGATATCTGAATCCCGCAAAGCGCGGTGCACACGCGCCCGAGCAGCTTGCCGAGCCGAATGTCGACGAGCTGAAGGCTTTTTTGCCGCACCTCGGTAAGTGCTTTCATATCTCCTTCGCTCCCGAATGCGATAAAGACGGAGCATTCTTAAAAACCGCGGTCCTTGCGGGCGGAACGGTTGGAATTGCACATACGAACGCGACCTATGAGGAAGCGATCACCGCACTTCAGAGCGGTGCAACCTCCTTCACGCATACCTATAACGCAATGCCGCCACTTCATCACAGAGAAGGCGGAGCGGTAGCGGCGGCACTCACATCGGATGCTTACGCCGAGCTGATCGTAGACGGCATTCACGTTTCAAAGGAAATGGTTCGCCTTGCCTACCACTGCAAGGGAAAAGAAAAGCTCGTTCTGATCACCGACTCGATGGAGGCAACGGGATGTGCGGACGGAAGGTATTCGATCGCGGGACAGACCTGTATCGTGACGAACGGGATCGCAATGACCGAGGACGGTCATCTTGCGGGCAGTACGCTTTCACTTTTTGACGGACTTCAAAATCTGATGCAATTCGCTGAAATATCTCTCGACGAAGCACTTCCCACGGTAACGATAAACCCCGCGAAAATGCTCGGGGTGGAGAAGATGGTCGGTTCACTCGAGGTCTCGAAATATGCCGATCTTTTGGTCGTCGATCCGTCCTTTGACAAAATGCAGATCAGATCTGTTATAATGCGCGGCAGAGAGGTCGATCTGACTACGGGAAAATGACACAAGGCTTTACTTTGAAAGGTGGGACGGAAATGACCGAACAAAATCAGGGCTTTGAGCCTTCCGACGTTGCTCCGATGCCGTCCGTACTCGCGGAGGCGACAATGCTTTTGTTTCGCCCGGGGGTACAGCTTCGGATGACTGCGGCAGTTCTTTTGTGCCTGTTCGCATTGTTTCTGCCTTTGATGGTGATGCCGTTTGGCGCATTCCTTTTTCTCATCCCCACGATCATTTTTGCGGTAGCACCGATGTTGTACGGGCTTGCTTATATGGGTGAAAAAGCCAAAAACGGTGAGACTCTTTCGGTGAGAGATCTTTTCATTGCCTTTTCGAAAAAATATTGGTACGCGATCGGAAGCGTTCTCCTTTGGCTGCTGCTTTTGCTTCTTCCCGTGCTTCTCGTTGTCTTTTGTGCTGTCGGCGCGTGGGCGATCTACTCGCTTGCGGTAGCTTCGCCTGAGGTATCGGACTACTCGTTTTTCGTTTTGGTGTTCGGGGCTGTTGTGACCTTCCTTTCGTTTCTTCCCGCGCTTTTCCTTCTGTGTCCCGCGTATTTCTTTCTTTCGCTTCGTGTGAGAGAAGAAAAGCTGTCGATCGGGCGCGCAGTCGGACTTTCGGTTCGCCTTATTACAAAAAATTCTTTTGGTTATTTCAAGCTGCAGCTCAAATATGCAGGACTGTTCGTGCTGTCCTGTCTCAGCGTTTGTACGCTCTTTCCGATCTATACGGTCCCGCTTATGGTGATCGCAACACCCGTGTACCTTGATCGATTGATCGGGGCTCCAACTTCTGAAAATAATATTATCAATATAGAGGACTTAAAATGAACGAAAAGCAGAATTTCTACATTACGACTGCGATCGCATATGCATCGCGTAAGCCCCACTTCGGAAATACCTACGAGGTCATTATGACCGATGCCATTGCGCGCTATAAGCGTGCAAGAGGGTACAACGTATATTTCTGCACGGGTACCGATGAGCACGGTCAGAAGATCGAAAACCTTGCAAAGGAAGCAGGCGTTACACCGCAGGCATACGTTGACGGTGTTGCAGGAGAGATCCGCGAGATCTGGGATAAGATGAACAGTAGCTACGATTACTTCATCCGCACGACGGACGAGGGGCACACGAAGGCGGTTCAGAAGATCTTCAAGCGTTTCTTCGATCAGGGCGACATCTATAAGGGCGAATACAGCGGATGGTACTGTACCCCCTGTGAGTCCTTCTTTACCGATACACAGGCAGAGGGCGGCAAATGTCCCGATTGCGGCAGACCAGTACAGAAGGCAAAGGAAGAGGCATACTTCTTCAAGATGAGCAAGTATGTTGACCGTCTTTTGAAGCATATTGAGGACAATCCCGAATTCATCGAGCCCGAATCGCGTAAGAAGGAAATGGTCAATAACTTCCTTAAGGTCGAGGGCGGACTTCAGGATCTCTGCGTTTCACGTTCCTCCTTCTCGTGGGGAATTCCGATCCCGTTTGACGAGCGTCACGTTTCCTACGTCTGGCTCGATGCACTCGCAAACTATATTACGGCACTCGGTTATGATCCCGAAAAATCCTACGAGGAGCAGTCCGAACATTTCAGATCCTTCTGGCCTGCAGACGTTCATATCATTGGTAAGGACATTCTGCGCTTCCATACGATCTATTGGCCGATCTTCCTGATGGCACTCGATCTTCCTCTTCCGAAGAAGGTCTTCGGTCACCCGTGGTTCAACTTCGGTATGGACAAGATGTCGAAGTCGAAGGGCAACGTGATCTATGCGGATAAGCTTGCTGAGCATTTTACGGTCGACGGTGTCCGTTACTACGCGCTTTCCGAAATGCCCTATGCAAATGACGGCTCGATCACCTATGACGCTGTTATCAAGCGCTTCAATACCGACCTTGTAAACAATCTCGGTAACCTCGTAAAGCGTACGCTTGATATGCAGAAGAAGTATTTTGATAAGGTCATACAGGCACCCACTGCGGAGGATCCTCTCGATCTCTCGCTCCGCGAAAGCGCTGTGAACGCATATAACGAGATGATCGAACAGATGGATACCTATCACATTTCCGACGCGGCAGAGGCGATCTTCAAGTTCCTGAGCCGTGCTAACAAGTATATTGACGAAACGACACCCTGGACACTTGCGAAGGATCCTGAAAAGAAGGAGCGTCTCGGAACCGTTCTTTATAATCTTCTTGAGGCGATCCGTTGGGGCGCAATTATGCTGACCCCCTTCATCCCCGCAACGGCAGAGGAGATCCTCACGGAGCTCGGAACCTCTCTCCGCACCTTTGATACCATTGGTACGAAGGAGCTGTTCTGTGGCATCACGGCAGGGGAGAGCGTCGGAGACTCGAAGGTGCTTTTTGCTCGCGTTGACGAGGAAAAGAAGCTTGCTGAGCTTGAAGCCGAACGTCTTGCGGCTATGGAAGCAGCAAAGGCGGCAGAGGAGACGGCTGTTGAAAAGCCCGAGGGGATCGCACAGATCGGTATTGACGACTTTATGAAGGTCGAGCTTCGCACCGCTAAGATCCTTTCCTGTGAAAAGGCGAAGAAGGCAAAGAAGCTCCTCGTTCTCACAGTCGATCTTGGATATGAAAAGAGACAGATCGTTTCGGGCATTGCCAAGTGGTACGCGCCCGAGGATCTCATCGGCAAAAAGGTCGTTGTGGTTGCAAACCTGAAGCCTGCCGTTCTTTGCGGCATTGAATCGAACGGAATGCTCCTTGCATCGGGCGAGGAGACGGTTCGTGTCGTATTCCTCGCGGAGGATACGCCGCTCGGAGAAAGAATTCACTAAAATAACGGAGCGGGCTTTCCTCCGACTGCGAGAGGACAAGCCCGCTTTTGCTTTCAGAACGATAAAAAGGAAGTTATTATGCCCACACTTCTGTTTGACTCACACGCACATTATTTTGACCGACGCTTTGCGGATTCTGCCGACCGCATCCTGAGAGAGGATGTGTTCGGGAACGGTGTCGGCTACGTTGTAAACATCGGTACGAATCCGAAAAACTCCCGGATCGCTATCGAAATGGCAAAGGATTACACGGGAATGTACGCGACCGTTGGTATTCATCCCGAGGATCTTCAGCTTCTCGGAGAGGCCCCCGACGAAATGCTACGGGAGATCGAACATATGATCTCGGACGAAACAGAACGGGAAAAGAACAAGATCGTCGCTCTTGGGGAGATCGGTCTTGACTACCACGAATGGCCCGACGGCGGCTTTATCCCCGATAAATCACTTCAGAAGGAATATTTCGTCCGTCAGCTTTCCCTAGCCGAGAAATACCGAATGAATGTGGTCATTCACGACAGAGAAGCACACGGTGACGTATTCGAGACTGTTCTGAAATTCCCGAACGTAAAGGGTGTCTTTCACAGCTACAGCGGAAGCATCGAAATGGCGAGGGAATTGATGCGCCGCGGATGGTATATTTCCTTTTCGGGCGTTCTTACATTCAAAAACGCCGCGCGCGTCAGAGAGGTAGCGCGGGGGATCGATCTCGACAAGGTCTTGATCGAGACGGACGCACCTTATCTTGCACCGCACCCCTTCCGCGGTCAGTTGAATCATTCGGGACTGATGCGCTATACTGCCGAAACGCTTGCAGAGGTGAAGGAGTTATCGGTCGACGAGATCATACGCATTACCGCGGAGAATGCGGCACGTCTTTACGGCGTTACCCTTTGAATGCATCCGAATCTTACTAAAAAAGAAGGTGACCTTGTGACAAAGCAAAACGGATATTCTTACATCACCTTAACCGAAACGCTGTTTGATGCGGGGATCGGTGACAAAGAGACCTGCCGCTACGAAGCCGCGATCCTGCTTGAGCATTTTTGCGGCGTGCGGCGCGTGATGCTTCCGCTTCGCAAGGAAGAAGTCTTTCAATCGGAGAGCTTGTCTCTCGCTGTAGAAAAACGGTGTAACCGCTACCCGCTTCAGTATCTTGTCGGAGAATGGCAGTTTTGCACCGAAACCTACACGGTGACGGCAGATTGCCTCATTCCGCGTATGGATACTGAGCTTCTCGTTGAGGCGGCAGACGAGCTACTCCCCGAGAACGGCAGATTTATAGACCTTTGTACGGGAAGCGGGTGCATTGCGGTCTCGCTCCTTGCGGCACGTCCCGACGCATCGGGTGTGGCAGTTGACCTTTACAGTCGGACGCTGGCACTTGCCGAGCATAACGCCGAGCGCAACGGGGTCCATACGCGCATCGGCTTCAAAGAGGCAGACGTTTTGTCTCCTGCCTTCATGGAAGACCTCGGGAGCTTTGACCTGATTCTTTCGAATCCTCCATACATTCCGACAAAGGTTGTTGACACGCTTTCTCCCGAGGTAAAATGTGAACCTCGTGTCGCGCTTGACGGGGGTGCCGACGGACTCGACTTTTACCGTGTGTTGATCGCAGAATATCCGCGTTACCTGAATGCGGGAGGACGTATGATCCTTGAGATCGGATACGATCAGGGAGAAGCGATCAAGAAGCTCTCTATAGAAGCAGGGATGCACTGCGAGATCAGAAAAGACCTCGGCGGAAACGACCGCGTTGCGATACTCATTCCGCATTGACACCTTTACGAGGCGTAGCATATACTGTAACAGCGCTTTTTACTTTGAAAGGATTTACATATGAAAATCGTTGTGCTTGCGGGAGGACTTTCTCCCGAACGCGATGTGTCGCTTTCTTCGGGTAGCTTGATCGCGAATGCCCTTGCAGAAGAAGGGCACGCCGTACTGCTTCTTGACGTGTATCTCGGGATAGAGACGGATCCGTCTGTGCCCCTTAACAGTCTTTTCAGAACCGACAGCTGTTACTCCTATAAGGTTTCCGAAGAGGAGCCAGATCTCGATGCCTTGAAGCGTCAGAGTGGTATGGGAGACGCTCTCGTCGGGAAAAATGTCATTTCGGTATGCAAAGCTGCTGACGTCGTTTTCCTCGCGCTCCACGGAGCATCGGGCGAGAACGGACAGCTTCAGGCAACGCTTGACAGCTACGGGATCCGTTATACGGGCTCGGGCTATGTCGGAAGCCTTCTCGCAATGGATAAAGACATCTCAAAGAAGCTTCTCGCCTCCGAGGGCGTGCTATGTCCTGTCGGGGTTACCGTTGAGTGCGGGCAAGAAGATCTTGAAGAGATGGAAAAAACAGTTGGATATCCGTGCGTGATCAAGCCCTGCTCGTGCGGCTCGTCAGTCGGCATCAATATGGCAAGAAATCGTGAGGAGCTGAAAGAAGCACTTGACCTTGCCGCAAGGTACGAAAACCGTATTCTGGTCGAAAAGCGGATCATCGGAAGGGAATTCACGATGGGCATTCTTGACGGAGTAACGCTTCCTCCCGTTGAGATCATTCCGAAGGCGGGCTTTTACGATTACAAAAACAAGTATCAGGCGGGGCTCACCGAGGAGATTTGTCCCGCAGAGCTTTCGGACGTTGAGATCAAACGGCTCTCTGAAATATCCCTTCGGGCATTCCGTGCGCTTCGCCTCCGCGATTATGCGCGCCTTGATTATATTCTGGATGCTGAGGGACGCTTTTGGTGCCTTGAAGCAAATACGCTCCCCGGAATGACTCCTACAAGCCTCCTTCCGCAAGAGGCGGCGGCGGTAGGGATCTCATACGCTTCCTTGTGCGTTCGGATTGCAGAGCTTGCTCTAAAACACTTATAATCAAAAAGTCGTTTTTTAGATAAACAAGCGGTTTTTATGCATTCGGTAAATAGAATGAAAAAGCTGTCTTGACAGACGTAACAAAATATGGTATAATCTTCTGCGTTTACGAAAGTAACATAGACTACCGTATAAAACAGGAATGATAAAATGCTTACAGAATTTTCTTTTTACGTAACGAGCATCTTATTCGGTGTCTCGCTCGCGATGGATGCCTTTTCGGTCTCCCTTGCAAACGGAATGAATGAACCGAGGATGAAGCTCGGGAAGTCTTGCGGGATTGCAGGAATGTTCGCCTTCTTTCAGGCGCTCATGCCGTTTCTCGGTTGGATCTTGATGACAACGATCCTTAGTCTTTTTGAGTCACTTACCGCCGTCATCCCGTGGATCGCTCTCGCACTGCTTGGCTTCATCGGTGGAAAAATGCTTTACGAGGGCATTTGCTGTAACAACGGAAACGAATGCGCCTGTAACAAGCCTTTGGGCTTTGGTGCACTTCTTGTACAGGGAATTGCCACCTCGATCGACGCGCTATCGGCAGGAACGGGCTTTGAAGGATATCAGCTGATCGACGCGATCGTTGCCTCTGTGATCATTGCGATCGTTACCTTCGTCATCTGTGTGTGCGGCGTCGAGATCGGTAAGAAAACGGGAATGCTTCTCGCAGGAAAGGCGAGTATCCTCGGCGGTGTGATCCTGATTCTCATCGGCATCTATATTTTTGCAAAGGCGTTTATTCCGGCCTTACAGTAAACAATAAAAAACGGACTGCGTAGCAGTCCGTTTTTGTTTTAGCGTTCGCCGAGCGCCTTCAGCACGCGGTCGGCTTCGTATATATCGTTTGATGTGAACATACGGCAACCAAGCTCGATCGCGGCACGATAGATCTCCTCGGTGTCCTTCAGACATACGCAGGTCTTGATGCCATGATCCGCACAGTACTTGAAGTTCTCCGGATATTCCATCGGAAGATGTCCTTTTTCGTTGGGGTACATACAGCACCAATCGAAAAGCTCCTTCTCGGGAACGTCGGGGATATCCTTCGTTTTCGGTGCGTGATAGATCCCCTGACCGTGGATCGGATAGCGGTGACCGCACTTCTTGTAGATGTGCTCCAGGACACGGTCGCTGAAGGAATTGACCATCGAGCGATCTCCAAGCCCGTATTCCTCGATCAGTTCAATGAGAAGATCGGCAGCAGCAAAGGCATGCTCGTCGCCAACGTTTACAGGATAATCCTTCAGCTCCCAATTGATGAGAAGGGGAGTGTCCTTGATCCATTCCATAAACTCGCGCACGGTCGGAACCTTCGTTCCGCGGAATTCCTCGGAGAAGAGGTAACCTGCGTCAAGCTCCATCACCTCCGCAAGCGTCATTTCATCGAGAAAACGATCAACGCCTGCCGTACGAAGCGCACTGCGGTCGTGCATGATCACAAGCTCGCCGTCCTTCGTCAGATGGATGTCGGTTTCGATCATGTCGACTCCTGCGTTCAGAGAAGCAATGAATGCGGGCATCGTGTTTTCGGGACAGTTTTTGCGGTCGCCGCGGTGTGCAGCGAGAATAATACCTTTCTTATCCATAAAAAACTCCTTTCAGTAATACCGCTCTCGCCGTTTTTTGCGAATGCGGAAGAATAGAATAAGACAAACAATGAGGAGCACCTCGCAAAGTGCTATGATATAAACTGCGGAAACGCCCTCGTCCGAACCGATCTTGAGCTTACTCCAAAGACTCGTCATCAGATTGTTGGTATCGACGTCGAGGGAACGGTATGCGTAGGTCTCAAAGCTGGCTTTAAAATCAATACCTTCGGGATAAAGGATCTCGACCGCATCCTCCTTGATATCGGTGAGATATGCAAGATAATCCTCGTTTTCGGTCACAAGACGATTCGGGGATGCATAGCAGATCATTTCCGCATTTGCAATCGCGATCTCTTCAGAAAGCATAAAGTTGATGAAAATATTCGCAAGCTCGGGGTTTTGTGCCGTTTTCGGAATACACATTGCGTCGATGAAGAAGTTCGTTTCATCGGGTTGGACGAATGCGAGACGATCGTTGTTCTGATACATAAAGAGATAGTCGCCCGCGTAGTAAGAGGAGATGTAAGCCTCACCGCTTTCCATTTTGTTATAGATCTCATCCATAACGTAGGACTGCACAAAGGGCTTTTGGGCGGCGAGGGATTCGTAAACGAGGTTCCAATCATCGGGTGATGTGGTATTTACGTCAATTCCGAGACGGTACATCGCAGTGCCGAAGGCATCGCGGGAGTTGTTGTACTGCAGAATATTGCCCGAATATTTCTCGTTCCAAAGAAGATCCCAGCCTGCTTTGGCATCCGTCTCGTCGACGTAGTCGGTGTTATAAATAATACCGACGATGCCGTAGGTGTACGGAACCGTGTATTTTTCCTCGGGATCATAGTAGAGCCCTTTGAAATCGTCGAGAATATACTGATAGTTGTCGATCATTGAGAAATCAAGCTCCATCAGCATATCCTCCTCGACCATACGAGCGATCATATAGTCGGACGGAATGATAATGTCATAGCCTGTCGCACCGCTTGCGAGCTTGTTGTAAAGGTCCTCGTTTGAAGAATAGGTCGTATAATTGACTGTAACGGCTTCGCCGTAGGTCTTATAGTACCAATCTTCAAATGCAGCGATGACATCGAGAGAGCCCTCCGAGCCGTCGGAAATATACTCGCCCCAATTGTAAACGTTCAGAACGTTTTCCTTCGAAGAGCTGCAGGAATAGAGGGGGAGAAGTGAGAAAACAGAGAGAAGCGCGAGAAGGAGACAGAGTAGTGATCTTTTCATTACGATGCGCCTCCGTTCTTTTCGCTTGCGGTAGCCTTTTTCGCAAGGCGCGCCGCCTTTTTCTTCGCCCGAAGCGCCTTTTCAGCTTCGGACCTCGGCGTAGCAAAATTCGAAAGAAGCAAGAGAACAAATATGACGACGAACATGATCGTACACAGTGCGTTCATATCAGGGGTTACCTCGCGCTTCGTCATTGAGTAGATCAGGATCGGCAGAGTTTGGAAGTCGGTGCCGATCGTAAAGTTCGAGATCACGAAATCATCCAGCGATAGCGTAAACGCCATAATTGAGCCCGAAACGATGCCCGACATCACCGAGGGAAGCTCGATCTTGTAAAAGACCTGAAACGGCGTACATCCGAGGTCGAGCGCCGCCTCCGAAAGGTAGGGATCCATCTGACGGAAGCGCGGCAGAACCGATAGGATGACGTAAGGCACGTTAAAGGTTACGTGTGCGATGAGAAGCGTACCGAAGCCGAGCAGACTGTTCTGAAGCTGAAAGAGCGTCTGAATAAAGACGAAGAGCAGAAGAAGCGAAATGCCCGTAACGATATCGGGGTTCATCATCGGAATGTTTGTAACCGCCATTACCGAGCGGTAGAGAAGTTTCTTTCGCATACGGTAGAGCCCATATGCGGCAAGTGTGCCGATCACGGTCGAGATCAGTGCCGACAAAAGCGCGATGAGAAGGGAATATTTGAGTGCTTCAAACGCCTTTCCGCTACTGAAAAGCTCGGTGTACCAACGGAAGGAAAAGCCTGTGAAATTGGTCATGCTTTTCGATTCGTTGAAGGAAAACAGGATCATAATGCCGATCGGCAGGTAGAGGATCGTGAAAATGAGCGCCATATAAAGCGTTGAAAGCTTTGATGATCTTTTCGTCATATCACTACCTCCTCGCCGTCGCCGTCACCGAATTTGTTCATAACCGCGGTGCAGATCAGAACGATCGCCATCAGGACGAATGACATTGCCGCGCCGATGTTATACGTGTTCGGGTTGCCGAACAAGGTCTCGATCGCGTCACCGACGAGCAGGTATTGACCGCCGCCGAGCTTCTGCGAAATGTAGAAGGTACTGATCGAGGGGACGAAGACCATCGTGATCCCCGAAATGATGCCGGATATCGAGAGCGGGAAAATAACCTTAAAGAGGGTCTGTGTGCGGCTGCAGCCGAGATCGGCAGCGGCCTCCGAAAGCTTCGGATCGAGCTTCGAAAGAACGGTATAGATCGGAAGCACCATATAGGGCAGGTAGTCGTAGACCATGCCAAAGATAACGGCGCCGGGAGTATTGATCATATGGAGGGG
>JAZNOQ010000120.1:0-3870 GCA_045589215.1 Eubacteriales bacterium | reverse complement strand
ATTGTGCTGAACCGCAAGGCGCATACCGAGCATTTCCTTCGCCTTGAGAAGGTGACGGATGTACGAGCGCGAGAAATTTTTACAGGTCGGGCACTGACAGCCCGGCTCGATCGGACGGGGATCACGGTTGTACTTTTCGTTCATCACGTTGATCTTTCCGCCCCAAGTAAAGAGGTTTCCGTGACGCGCGTTGCGGCTCGGCATAACGCAGTCGAAGAAATCCACCCCTCGATGCACTGCCTCAACAATATTGCAGGGCGTGCCGACACCCATCAGATAGCGGGGCTTCATGGTAGGCATGTGCGGCTCCACAACGTCGATGATGTGATACATCACCTCGGTCTCTTCCCCGACCGCGAGTCCCCCGATCGCGTAGCCGTCGAGGTCGAGCTTGGCGATCTCCTTCATGTTTTCAACGCGGAGATCGTCATACGTGCCGCCCTGATTGATACCAAAGAGAAGCTGATGGGGATTTACCGTATCGGGGAGCGAATTGAGCCGTGCCATTTCGGTCTTACAACGAACGAGCCAACGGATCGTTCGCTCGGAGGACTTCTTTACGTAGTCGTACGGTGCGGGATTTTCCACGCACTCGTCAAACGCCATCGCGATCGTCGAGCCAAGGTTCGATTGGATCTGCATGCTCTCCTCAGGTCCCATGAAGATACGCTTTCCGTCGATGTGAGAGGCAAATCTGACCCCCTCCTCGGTAATCTTACGGAGCTGTGCGAGGGAAAATACCTGAAATCCGCCACTATCGGTCAGGATGGGCTTGTCCCAATTCATAAATTTATGAAGTCCACCCATATCGCGAATGAGCTTGTCTCCCGGGCGAATGTGGAGGTGGTAGGTGTTCGAAAGCTCGACCTGACAGTTCAGTTCTCGAAGATCAGCGGCAGAAATACCGCCCTTGATCGCGGCGCAGGTACCGACATTCATAAAAACGGGAGTTTGTATATCTCCGTGCACGGTGTGCAGTACGCCTCTGCGCGCACGTCCCTCTTTCTTCAAAAGATCAAACATAATGATTATTTCCTTTCAGTCGCGAAAAAAATCGCGAAAGTTCAGTTATTGATAAGATCGCTTCGTCAGCCTCTCTTAAACTGACGATCGATCATTTTCTTCGACAGCTCCATCGCGACCGGTCTGCCGTGTGGGCAGAAGGTGATATCGGGGAGCTTCATTAAGGAGTCAATGATGTATTCGATATGCTCGTCGGCATATTCACGCCCCGCCTTGACTGCCGCCTTGCAGGACGCCTGATAGAGTGCTTTTTCAAAAAGAATATCCCGCGTCAGCGCAGCACTTCCCGTATTGTCGAGAAGCCGTCCTGCGATCACACCGAAGAAATCGGCTACCGCGTTTTGATGAACGCCCTCGGGGATCTCCGACACACTAACCGTATGGACGCCCGTTTCGAACACGAAGCCTAGCTCCTCGATCTCCCGTCGGTACTCCGAAAGCACCTCGATCTCCGCAGCCGTCAGCATAAAGTCGATCGGAAGCATCAAAAGCTGTGAAATACGCTCACCGCTCTCAATTCCCCTTCGCATTCCCGCCTTGAGCTTTTCAAAGATGATGCGTTCATGCGCCGCATGCTTATCGACAAGCAGAACGATCGGGTTTTCGGGATCGTACTTTTCAACGATCACATACGAATGGAACGCCTCACCGATGATGCGGTAATCGGGGATCGCCGCGGTGTCTGCTGGTAAAGTAATAGCCTGCGGTACGGCTTCGGAGGACACACTCGTAGGCGGCTCCGTGTGGATCACCTCGTGTAGTGCTTCTGTGCCAACGGGCGTCTCGGGCTCTGCCCCTCTGACTACCACAGCAGCGGCAGATGGAGGAGGGCTTACTTTTTCGGGCGCAGGTGTGGCAACTATTGGCTTCTCTGCCCTTGGCTCGGGGGCCATTGGCGCAGGAGGCGTCGGGCGCGTAGCAGAAACGGGGCTCGGCTTTGCTATGGTGAGCTGTTGCTCGGGAACCGCCTCGGGCATCGTCATTCGCATCTGCGTATTTTTTTCTTTCGTGAACGTGCGATCGTCAACGGGAACAAAGGCATTTGTCACACGCTTTTCCGTAGGTACCGCAGTTCTGCGGTATTCCTCCGCCGTCATTCGGTCGGGAGGACGTCGGTCGGTGGAGGGCAACACCATAGACGGGCGCACGCGGTTTTCTTCGAGTGCCGCACGGACGGTATAATAGATCGCCTCAAAAACGGGCTTTTCGTTCGAAAACTTGACTTCAAGCTTCGCGGGATGCACGTTTACGTCGACCGCCGCGGGATTTAACGTGATATATAGCACACAGCACGGAAATTTCTCGGGTGGAAGGAAGGATACGTATGCCTGCTCGACCGCCGCACACGCCGTTTTACTGCGGACGTAGCGACCGTTGAGGAAATAATTCTGATAATTGCGGTTCGCCTTGACGTTATCGGGTCTGCTGATGCATCCCGACACACGGATCCCTTCGTTTCCTCCCTCGACGTAGATCATACGCGAGGCAAAATCCTTACCGAAAACAGCGTAGATCGCACTTTTCAGCTGTCCGTCGCCCGAGGTCTCGAGCTTTACCGCGCCGTCACTGATCAGTCTTACGGCGATCTCGGGATGGGAGAGCGCGACCTTCTCCACGTTTGCGCCGACTGCCATCGCCTCGGTCGCATCGCGTTTCAAAAATTTCCTGCGCGCGGGAACGTTATAGAATAGATTTTCCACAATGACGGTCGTCCCGTTTGAGCAACCCTGCTCCTCGAGGGAAACGATCTCGCCGCCGTGCACGGTCAGCATCGCACCGAATTCCGCGCCCTGCACCTTCGAAATGATACGCATTTCAGAAACTGCGGCGGTTGCGGCAAGCGCTTCCCCGCGAAATCCAAGCGTTAAGATCCCGTCAAGATCCGAGGCGTCGCGGATCTTGCTCGTTGCGTGACGGCAAACCGCCACGGGCAGATCCTCGGGCTCCATTCCGCATCCGTTGTCCGACACGCGAAGGAAAGTCACACCGCCGTGCTGGATCTCGACCGTAATGCTTGTTGCTCCTGCGTCGATCGCGTTTTCCATCAGCTCCTTGACGACCGATGCGGGGCGATCAACGACCTCGCCCGCGGCGATCAGATTGGCGACGGAAAACGGAAGTATATTGATTTTCGGCACTGTGATTTCCTCCTTTCAGCAGTAGTCGGTATTTGTTATTTCAGTCTTTTTTGTAAATTAAAGAGGAAGGTCATACATTCAAAGGGCGAAAGCGTATTGAGATCGACCTTTTTCAGCTCCTCGATCACCGCTTCCGAGACGCAGTCGTCAAAGGTGATGAGCGTATCGTCCTTCTCCTCCTCGTGTTCATCTGCATCGGAGAGCTTCAAGGCTCTCGCACTGCTTTCAACGGTCTTTAAGATCTCCTTCGCACGGCGAATGACCTCGCTCGGAACGCCCGCAAGCTTTGCGACCTCGATGCCGTAGCTGTCGTCGGTCGAGCCGCGTACGATCTTACGAAGGAAGGTGATATTGTCTCCGCGCTTCTTTGCGGCAATGTTATAGTTTACGACACCGTCAAGCTCGTCCTCCAGCGTCGTCAATTCGTGATAGTGGGTTGCAAACAGGGTTTTCGCGCCGATCTTACGACCGCAGGTATATTCCACGATCGCCCGCGCAATGCTCATACCGTCAAAGGTAGAGGTGCCGCGTCCGACCTCATCGTAAATGATCAGCGACTTCCGCGTTGCGTTCTGCAGGATGTACGCAACCTCGTTCATCTCAAGCATAAAGGTCGACTGTCCGCTTGCAAGATCGTCAGATGCGCCGACACGTGTGAAGAGCTTGTCGATAACTCCGATCCGCGCATCGTTCGCGGGAACGAACGAGC
>JAZNOQ010000119.1:0-2536 GCA_045589215.1 Eubacteriales bacterium | reverse complement strand
CGGTCTCCTTGAAAACGCGCATCCGCTTGTATCGTCGCCTCTCGTTGACGGTATCATCGGCGGTGTCGGCGCCGTCGTCGGCTTCCTGCCGCCCGTTATGGTCATGTACTTCCTGGTCGCGCTCCTTGAGGACTGCGGCTACATGGCACGCGCTACCGTCGTGCTTGACCCGATCTTCAAGAAGGTCGGTCTGTCGGGCAAATCGGTGATTCCGTTCGTCATCGGTACGGGCTGTGCGATCCCCGGCGTTATGGCTTGCCGTACGATCCGTAACGAAAGAGAGCGCAGAGCGACCGCAATGCTCACACCCTTTATGCCCTGCGGCGCAAAGCTCCCCGTGATCTCGCTGTTTGCGGGCGCATTCTTCGACAATTCCGAATGGGTCGGCACGACGATGTACTTCGTTGGCATCATCGTGATCCTCCTCGGCGCCCTTCTCGTCAATAAGCTGACGGGTCATAAGAACAGAAAGTCCTTCTTCATCATCGAGCTTCCCGAGTATAAGGCTCCGAGCTTCGGAAGAGCATTCAAGTCGATGTGTCAGCGTGGTTGGGCGTACATCGTGAAGGCGGGAACGATCATTCTCGTTTGTAATTTCGCAGTTCAGCTGATGCAGACCTTCGGTTGGAATTTCCAACCCGTTGAGAACGCAAGCGACTCGATCCTCGCGACGATCGCAGGACCCTTCGCTTACGTAATCGCTCCCGTTGTGGGCGTTGTTGCATGGCAGCTTGCAGCTGCGGCGATCACAGGCTTTATCGCAAAGGAAAACGTCGTCGGTACGCTTGCGGTCTGCTTTGTGGGACTTGAAAATCTGATCGATGCCGATGAGCTTGCAATGATCGAGGGTGCAGGTGCAGAGATCGCGGGTATTATGGCGATCACCAAGGTCGCAGGCCTCGCGTACCTGATGTTCAACCTCTTCACGCCTCC
Source organism: Eubacteriales bacterium (assembly GCA_045589215.1). Classification (GTDB taxonomy): domain Bacteria; phylum Bacillota; class Clostridia; order Oscillospirales; family CAG-272; genus JAZNOQ01. Next base: position 1,603 of record JAZNOQ010000119.1, on the reverse strand, counting down.
TTGCTTCGCGGCGATCGGTGCAATGAACTCCGAGATCAAGAGCAGAAAGTGGCTGTGGGCAGGCATCGGTCTTCAGTTCTCGGTCGGTTACGTGCTCTCCTTCCTCGTGTTCTTCTTCGGCACGCTCTTTACGGGCGGCAGCTTTGGTGCGATCTGGATGCCCATCGTCGGTTGGGCGGTCACGCTCGCGATCACTGCGGTCTATGCGGTCATGATCGTCAGAACCAATGCGAAGGTGAAGCAGGAATACGCGCTCGCAAAGTGATCTTAACTTAAATTCGTATAAAAATCTACATAGAACAGGAGGCTTTCAAAACCTATGGGACCTATTGATTTTGTGATTATCGGTGTGGTGCTTGTCATCGTGGCGCTTGCCGCGTGGTACGTCATCCGTGCAAAAAAGCGCGGGGCAAAGTGCATCGGCTGTCCTTCGGGTGACTGCTGCTGCTCGAAGTCCTGCAAGGGAAATGAAAAGGGCACGGAGGAGACCTGTTCGTGCGGATGCTGCGGAGGTGTCTCTGCGGAAAACGGAGGCGGAAAGCCCGAAGCGTAAGCCCTTCGGGTTCTCCTCCCAGTTTGGTTACAAAACGATGAAAAGCGCTTCGTTGCTATGGGCAGGCTTCAACGAAGAAACATATCTCTCCTTTTTCGGGGACTGCTGTGCTTCACGGCGGTCCCTCTTTTTTTGTTTCAGTATTATTAAAAAAATAACCTTAAAATCTGTGAAAAAGAGCGCACTTCCTCTTGCATAATTCGCTTTGTTGTGCTATAATAAAATGGATATAGACTGCAAACACGAAGAAAAGTACGGAAGCCCGCCGCGTGCGCGCTTCGAAGAATAGAACGGAGGCCTCTGTTTTGGCAGAAACGAACAAAATGCGTCTGAAGAGCGGCACGATGATCCCCCGTGTCGATCGTAAGACGGCAGAAAGCAAAAATTATCTCACGAGAAGTATCCTGAATATGATGCACCTTATGCCGACGGGAGAGCCCGTCGCGTATGACGAGGCGGCAGATGGAACGGTCATTTATTATTTCGATCCGATGCGTGTTTCCGAGGCACCGCCCGATCTTTGGTACGGTGAAAAAAAGGACAAGGAAACGATGACGCTCGAAAGCGGTGCCGTCATCGAGCGAATGAATTCGAGAAGAGCCGCGGACAACGGCTTCTACACGAAGGAACGCCTCTTTCAGATGAATTATGAGCCCGTCGAGGAGCCCGTCGCGTACAACGTCCGCGGCAAGGGTGAAGGTGCCGAGACGGTCTACTACTACGACAAGCGCACGGCGAAGAAGCTCCCGCTTTACTGCGTCAAGTGCGGCAAGGACATCCGTTACAAGCGTAAGCTTTGCGAAAAGTGCTACAACGAGGACCTCGCGGAAAGAAGGAAGGAGGGCGACGCACATCGCTCGGCATACTACTGTATGGACAGAAGCCGCGTCCTCTTCTTTGACCTTGAGCTTACGGGCGTTTACGACCACGACGAAATCCTTTCGATCACGATCGTCGATGCGAACGGCAAGCTCATCATGGACACCCTCGTAAAGCCCGAGCATACTCGCCGCTGGAAGCGCACCGAGAAGATCCACGGCATCACGCCCG
>JAZNOQ010000118.1:0-15288 GCA_045589215.1 Eubacteriales bacterium | reverse complement strand
CCTATTGCGGGCACGAGGGGGCGTGGACAGACGGACTCGACGCGATGCTCCGCACGGTGCTTGAAAGCCACGCGCGGCTTGTAGTCTTCCCCGTTCAGGATCTCCTCGGGCACGGCTCGGACACGCGCCTCAACACCCCCGGTGTCGCTGAGGGCAATTGGAGATACCGCGTAACAGAGGAGCAGCTCAACGCGATCGACCTCGGGAAATTCAAGGAGTATAACCTTCTGTACGGAAGATATCAGGGAGCATGATCACGGAGCTATTTCATTAACGAAGTGCCTCTACAAAAAGATGAGGGTGAGCTTCAAATGCATTTTTTGCATTTGGCTCACCCTATATCGTATATTCATTGGTCGGCGTCCTTCAAATATTGCCCGAAATACATTTCCTCGGCTTGTTTTCGCGCTTTTACAGCATCTTCAAAGTCGGAATACGAACCGAAATTCAAGAGCTTCCTCTGATACTTCAGCCGCGCGCGCCACTTTTTGGTGTTTTTATCGAAATAAACCCCGCGAACGCCGCTGGTGTTCGTGGAGATCAGCTTGTCGCTCTTCATGCGGCTGATCTGCGTGCCGTCCATATATCCCGCCTTTTCACGCATTTTTGACGTGGCGTATTTGGCGGCACATTCATTACACATACTGAAATCGGAATTTGTCAGCGTATCGGTGGCTTTATAGGTAATATTACCGCAGTCACAGCGGCACTCCCACAAGGGAACGGTTCTCGCTCCGCGGGAGCCTCGCCTCTCTGAGCGCCCAAGCACTGTGAGGGTGCCGAAGCGTTTGCCTGCGAGGTCGTATTGCCTTTCCTTTTTCACAGTATTACTCTTCCTTCACAGTTCTTTTCAGCAACCAAAAGACATAAACGAATTTATGCCCTTTGATTGCCGCCCAACCCCCGAAGGGGTTGGGTGGACTTTGATAGATTTATTTTACAGTTACAACTAGTTTGTCAGAAGTAAGAAGTTTGTGATAGCTGCCGCCTTCTGCACCTGTCTGATAAGAGAATATATACTGACCGTCAGCCGTCTTAACAAAGCTGTCGGTTACGATCATTCTCTCTGCCCACTTGTTGTAGGTGGGAGTAGGAGTTGCAGTATATCCTTCGAAGGTGCATCCATCAACTGTGATGTTGTAACTGATACCGTCAACAATATGATCCAAGAGGATCGCAGATCTTGCTGCGCTGCCGGTATTCTTGAAAGAGCATTCCTTCACAGTCAGGTCGAGAGAAGCACTGCGGTTATCAATGTAGATCTTGATTCCGTAACCATCGGTCTCAAAGGTACATTTCTCGAAAACAACGTCGCTGCAGCCGTAGCCTACCTGAGTAACGCCAACGTCGAAGGTGCATCCAATAAACTTGAACGAAGAAGCAATTGTCTGCTCCAATTCGCCGGTAATAAAGCAGTCTTCAAAAACAACGTTACCGCCGCGGGCACAAATACCAGTGATCTGGTTTGCATCAAAGGTGATACCTTTGAAGGTCAGGTTTGCATTGTCCTGATAGGAAAGCTTGCCTTCATAGCCGGGATTGGTGTTTACAAGAACAACGGTGCTGCTCTTATCGCCGGAAATGGTAACATCTTTGGAGTTTGCCGCACCGCTGGGAATGGTCACCTTGGTGTCAGCAGCAAGAACGATATTCTCCTCACCACTTGCGATCGCATCTGTCAGTTCATCATCGCTGGAAACAGACGTAGGCATTTTTACGCTGTCTGCAATAGTTACGCCGGTGTTGAACTCGTTGTTGATCTCAACGTAGTTGAAGGTACCGCCGTTCACTTCAACAATACCCTGACCGTCAGCAGAGGCTGCGCTGGTCTTCTGGTTCCAAATAGCTGCCCAGTCATCGGCCTTACCGTTGAAGGTGCCGCCGTTGATGATAAGAGTAGCTACGTTGTAGGGCTGTGCAAAGTTACGGAACATATTGCGGGTGTGATAAAATTCACCGCCGTCAATAATCGTAGTAGCAGGACCTACGTTGGAATTGGTATCTACGATGGTGGGGATAAGAGAACCCTGTGCATAGGTCTTAACGTCCATCTTGTAGGTACCGTTCTTGATGTTGAGCGTACCGCCGTCGTTATTGAAGATAGCAGTTACGTGATCGGGATTCTTGCCGGATACCATGTTGATGGTACCGTTTCCGGTTACGGTCAACTTACCGGTTTTGGTAATGTGGAACAAAGACTGATGTGCAGCTACATCTTCTGCCTGAACGAACAAGGTCTTGCCGTTCAGATCAAGCGTTACGTCGCCTGCGACCTTTGCGCCAATGGGGGTAGTGTTATCAATAACAACGTAGCCGTCGCTTTCAAGCTTAACGGTTGCGCTCTCCCCTGCCGCAACAGCAGCAACGTTCTTGAGCATAGTCTGTGCAGCGTATTCAGCCTCAGCATCGTACTGATCATCGATGCTATCAGACTCAACCGTGTTCTGAGTAGCGATTACAGAAATCGAGATACCCTCAGCGGTGAGTCCCTGATACTCATTTCCTGCATCTTCCTTCATGTGACCGGTAAGAACGATCGCCTCACTCTTTATGCCTGCTGCAAGAGTGCCCTTCAGATCCGCAAGTGCGGTCTCTGTAGCTCCAACGGTAACTGTCCATTCGATCGCTTCGAGAAGCTTGGCGTTGCCTGCAATACCGTTGACAATAATCTCATACTTGAGAGCGAGGTTTCCCTTGTTTACAACGTAAACAGGTTCAGTCGCATACGTACAGCCGGGCTCCCAAAGGATCTCGTTCTGTGCGCGATTGTCTGCCGTAACAAACTCAATGATCTGACCTTCCATAGAGTTGCCCGCTGCATCAACAAGATCAACGTCGAGCGTACCGGACTGAATAATATTCGAGCCGCTGGTAACACTGTCGGTAAACCACGCATATGTCGTTCCGAGCAGCATCGAGAAGCAGAGGAACAGCGCGAGAACACTTGTAAAGAGCGCAGACTTCGTGCTTTTGCTTTTTGTCATTTTTGAATGACCTCCTTAAAAAACTACATAACGAGAGTTATGTGATAAAGTACTGAGTTCTCGTCGAAGCTATACATAGAAACGCGTAAAAAAGAGCGCGATCAAAAGCCTTTTGTCTCGTGTAAGAAAAAATGAAGCAAAAGGCTCTTTTGTTATATGATTTTTTATGCAGGGAGCAACTTTTTTTAGAAAAGGGGTTGATTTTTTAGGAATATTATGGTAAACTGTACTTGGTATCGGTAAAATTTTTTCAAAGCTGATATCACATAACTCTCGTTATGTTACGTTCGGTCTCGGTGCCTTGCATCGGGATCTTTTCTTTTTATAAAATGAGCCGCATATGCTCCATTTTGCGCCTATGCTCCTCGCCCGTTGTGACGATATAGATGCGCGTTGTGTCGACGCTTGTGTGCCCGAGGATATCTGCGAGCTTTGCGATGTCCTTTTCGATCCCGTAGAAGGTGCGTGCGAAGAGGTGGCGCAGGTTATGCGGAAAGACCTTGCTCGGGGATACGTTCGCATCCTTACACAGTGCTTTCATTTCTTTCCAGATATTGTGACGGCTGACGGGCTTCCCTCCCCGCGTGACGAACACAGCCCCCGATCGGATTCCTTGCTCCTTCACGTATCGGAGGAGCTTTTTTCTTAAAGAGGATACGATGAAGACACGGCGCGTTTTCCCCTTGCAGGATACGGTCGCCTCACCCTTTTCGAGTGCCTCGACCGTGACATATTCAAGCTCGCTCACGCGGATCCCCGTGCCGCAGATCGTTTGAATGATGAGGTTCAGGCGTTTATTGTTTCGCCGTGCCGCCGCGTCGAGGAGACGGATATATTCGTCACGTGTCAGTTCCTTCTCCTCAGAGCAATACGCTTCCCTTTGCATTTTGAAGCGTTTTACGCAAAGCTCCTGCCATCCGCAGAAGCGCAGGAAGGCGTTCAGTGCCGCGAGCATGGAATTCGCGCTTGATACGGCGTAGCGTTCGAGCAGCCTCGCCTTATATTCCAGAATGCGCTCTTTGTTGATCTCTTCTCCATTGACAAATGCGAGAAAGCACCGCACGTCGTGCAGGTATTTTTCGATCGTGTGGTCGCTTCGCTCCTCCTCTCTCAAATATGCCATAAAATTCTGTAATTCCGTTGCCGTTATGATTCGTGTTTTCATAGAATGCGCTCCTTTTTTCAGATCTTCGGTACTATTATTTTACCAAAAATTGAAATCATCCGTGCAGATAACAAAAAAGCCGACCTTATAACCACAAATAAAGTAGAAATAAGATCGGCTTTATTCAAACCGTATAAGATCATTTATCAAAAAGATAACATATGCGTTTTCTCACGATCCCCAAAGCTCACGCATAAAAAACGGATAGGCATCGTCGATGACCGAGGTGACGCGGCGCACAAAGCTCATGCAAGCAGGCCCGCAGTTCTGCTCGGGGATCACCGCGTCAAGCTCCGCGACCACGTCCGCGTCCTCATCGACGTAGAATTTTACCCATCGGTATTTCTCGTTAAGCTCATTGCACAGCTGCACTGCGGCATCTCTCTCTCCCGCAAAATTTGCGACGTTCCAGCTCTTGACAGCAATATTCGTATCTCCGTCCTCGTCAAAATAAATATAGATCGGGATCGTACTGAAGTTTCCACCCGTGTACGTGATCTTCAGAACGAACTCTCTGACATCCTCGTATCGGATCTTTTCCCTGCGCATATATTCCATACACATCTGCTTATAGCTTGCCATACACGGTTCCTCCGCTCTTTTCGGTAAGGCTATTATAACACACCGAATGCGGAAAGTCAACTGCACAAAAGAAAATAGGGCTCGGCATATAAAAAGGAGGGCGGTGCCCTCCTTGGGTGGTGGGACGCGCAGCTTGGCTTTGCCAACCTGCGGAGCGGCGACGCGGCACGTCACCTCCAAAACATAGTCGTCTCGCGGCGCTCGTGCTTGCGATACTCCTTGTTTTGTCACTCGCTCGGCTTCGCTTCTTCGCCCACCGGGCGCGCTCGCCGACCTCCCCTTCGAGTCCCACTTGGGCTCGGCATAGAAAAAGGAGGGCGGAGCCCTCCTTTTTCTATGCCGGTGGTGGGACTCGAACCCACACGATGTTGCCACCAACGGATTTTGAGTCCGTCACGTCTACCAATTCCATCACACCGGCGTATTTTATTTTCGTTCGCAGTCTTCACGAACATCGGTATTATACCACAAAGCGGTGCGGTTGTCAAGTGCCGCTCTTCATTTCTGTCCGACTTTTGTGAAAATTTTTCTCCGTGACAGAATGCGCGTAAATCTGAAATTCTTTTGTGGTATGATTCTCTTACGGGCACGCACACGTTCTTTTGTGTCCGCATCAAAATCCAAAAGAAAGGCAAGGTTACTTTTATGAATGACAACAAATTCAAAAGAACCGAAACAAGGCTTCAACCGCCCGTTTTCTCCGTCGTACTGATCCTTCTTTTCTCTGTCCTCCTCGCTCTTCCCTCCTGCTCGCATAGGCTCTCGGGAATGCCGCAAGGCGAAACCACGGAGTCGGACGCAACCGTAGATCGTCCGACAGAAAGCGAGCCGCCCCTTTCCTCAGACACCGTCGGCTCTTCGTCGGACGTCGACCGCGAAACACTGCTTTATTACGTCGCGCTCGTCGAGGAGCTTCAAGAGGAGATCCGCGCCCTGAGGGCGGAAAACTTCATTCTTTCGACTGCAAAGCCCGAGACCGACGCGCCCGCGTCAAAGGATCCCGCCGAGAGCTATACATACGAAAAAAAGGACGGACTTGTATCCATCCTTTCTTACGTGGGAAGCGAGAAGGATCCGACCGTCCCCGCAGAGATCGAGGGATGTCCTGTCGTGCGGATTGGGGAAAGCGCCTTCTCGGGGACGGGAGTCGTTTCGGTCGTTCTCCCCGACAGCGTGGAGGCTCTTGATTGGTTCGCGTTTGCAAATTGCGCATCGCTTCGCTCTGTTACGGCGAGTGAGTCGGTCGTATCGGTCGGATACGGTGCGTTTGAGGGCTGTCCCGCATCCCTCACGCTGATCTGCCCCGACGGCTCTTACCTCTCGAAATACGGAAAGAGCTTTGGCATCGCGGTCAAGTCGGAATGACAAATAACGAGGCTGAGTCATTTAGGCTCAGCCGTCAAAACAAGTTCGGGGGCTGATTCACTGATTCAGTGAATCAGCCCCTTTTCCGTTTACACGTTCAAAGGTCTACGCGGTTACGCGTACCGCCCGAAAGGAAGGAGTCGATATTCATTTCGACCTCCCTGAGACACCTTTCGCGTGCTTCCTTCGCGCTCCACGCGATATGCGGGGTGAGGGAAACGTTCGGGAGATCCCGTAGCTCGTAATAGGGATGGCTTTCGGGCAGGGGCTCTTTCGAGTAAACGTCCGCGCCGAGTGCTGCGATATGTCCCGATCTCACCGCGTCGGCAACTGCCTGCTCATCCGTGACCGCGCCGCGTGCAACGTTGATGAGGACGACGCCTCTCTTCATCCATGCGATCTCCCTTTCTCCGATCAGCCCTCTCGTTCCATCCGTGAGGGGGGTATGAAGAGAAATGATATCGGACTCACGGCAGAGCGTTTCGAGGTCAACGCTCGCGTAGCCCTCCTTCGGTGTCCGCGAATACGTGATCACCCGGCATCCGAGTGCCTCGGCGATTTTTGAGACACGCTTTCCGATATTTCCGAGACCGACGATGCCCCAGGTCTTCCCCGCGATTTCGTGAAAGACGGGGGTGAGGAGATTTGCAACGCCCGATGCGGTATAGCGTCCGCTCCGTACCGCCTCCTGATAGGCGGGGAGGCAGTTATAAAGTGACAACGTCATCGCTACGGTCAGCTGGGCGACGCTGTCGGTCGAATATCCCGTCACGTTACAGACGGCGATCCCGCGCCGTCTGCACGCCGCGATATCGATATTATCGTACCCCGTCGCGGTGATACAGACGAGACGAAGCACGTTCGCGTAGGTGAGAAGCTCCTCCGTAATATGGATCTTATTCAGCACGAGCACGTGCGCGTCACGGATGCGCTCTCTGACCTGTGCATCGGTCGACGTCTCGTACACCATACATTTACCGCCCCGCGCCTCTGCGAGTGCCGAAAGGTGTGCGAGGTCGAGATCCGCGCCAAGCGTTACGTAATCCAAAACAGCGATATTCATAAGAATTCTCTCTTTCTTTTATCAGTATTCCGCCGCGATCTCAAGGATACGGCGCTCTGCCTCGTCCGTACGGAGCTTATCGGTGGCATATGCCTTCCGAAGAAGCTCTGCGGGAACGTAATCGTCATATTTTTCGAACACGGGAAGCTCTCCGCCCGAAACGAGCGCGAAGGGATCGATCCCGCGCTGTCTGACGGCATCTGCAAGAGTGGACGCAAGCTCGTAGCCGTTGACGTTTTCCATACGGAAGGTCATGTAGCAGCAGCCCTCGTATTCCATTCCCGAAATGCGGAGCTTCTTTCCGCACTCGGAAAGGAGGAACTTCCGAAGGGTACGGAAGGAGGTCGTTCCGAGCCACGGGAAGATGCACCACGAATATCCGCCGAGGTGGACGATCGATCTCTCCAGCATTCCCGTATTCCGTGCGACCGTCCGCGCGGCATCAAGCCGTCTTTGTGCGTTCGGCTTGAGATAGGGATAGACGGTATCCTCAAGAAGCACGCGCTTCATCCGTTCGAGGATCTTTGTATGGATCTCGCCGTAGTCCCCGGGCCATGAGACCTCCATCTTCCCCTCCACGCTCTTCACGTAGACGAGATGTCTCTGGATGTCAAGCTCCTCGACCTCCCATACCCGTCCCGCAAGCGCAAAGCGGTCCCCTACGGGAGGCGGTGTCGTGATCGTTCCGATCTCCTCGGACTCGCACCGTACGGTGTAATCCTCCGAATCCTTAAAGACCGCATAGAACTTAAAGGAGCGCAGAAGCCGTTCGCCCTTCATACCGATGAGAAGCGTCTTTTCCTCGGTCATTTCGAGGAAGTCGAGGTTCAGCATCGAAAGGAGCAGGGTCTTAAAATCCTCCTTCGTTACAGAAGAAAAGGCGGGCAGCGCGAGTACGCGCTCCGAAAGCCGCTTCGGGGTAAGCTCTCCCGACGAAGCAAGCACCGACAGCGTCTGATGGAAGAGGAGGCTGAAGGGGAGCTTTTTCTGTCTCGGAGGCTCGATAAAGCGTTCCTCGATATAAAGCTGAACGACTGCGATCGCGCGGAGCAGCTCCCACGGGATGAGCTGTGGGAGGGGGGTATTCGGAAGCGGATCCTCCTCGCGGAAGACCATCATCATTTCGGGGGGCTGACCGCGTCTTCCCGAGCGTCCGAGACGTTGGAGGAAGCTCGAAACGCTGTTCGGCGATCCGTTTTGCAGGATCCTTTCGAGCCGTCCGATATCGATCCCAAGCTCCATCGTCACGGTAGCGCAGGTCACGGCGGCGTATTCATCATCCTTCATCTTCGCCTCTGCCTCCTCACGGATGGCGGCGGAAAGGTTGCCGTGGTGGATCAGAAAAATATCGCGGTCGCCGCGGTTTCGCGCGATCTGACGAAAGGTCGCGGTAAGATATTCGGTCTCCTCGCGGGAATTCGAAAAGACGAGTGCCTTCGTATCCTTGACGCAGTCGTACATATACTCGTATCCCGCGTCGATGACCGCGGGCGTGACGCCCCTTTGGTCCGCCTCGTCTACCGTCTCGGGGAGATCGTCTTTTGCGGTCTTTCCCTGCTCCGACTTATCGTTCTGAATATAAAAATGCTCCATTCCGAGCCGCCAGCGGATCTTCCCCTCGGGGAAGGTCGGTACGTCGACGGGCAATACGGGGACGTTTTGATCTCCCTCTCCCGAGAGCCAACGTGCGGCGAGCGCAGGGCTTCCGAGGGTTGCGGAAAGTCCGATCCTGCGAAAGCCGTGACCGATCGCACGCGCAAGGCGCGACAAAAGGCAGAGGATCTGATTGCCTCTGTCGCTTCCCGTTAGCGTATGGATCTCGTCGATCACGACGAAGCGCAGATCTCCGAACAGGCGCGGAAGATCGTTATAGCGATTGATCAGCATCGATTCAAGGGATTCGGGCGTGATCTGAAGGATCCCCTCGGGACGTTCGAGGAGCTTTTTCTTATGGGATGCCGTCACGTCGCCGTGCCAATGCGTCACCACAACTCCGCTTTCATCGAGAAGCTCCTGCATGCGGTCAAACTGATCGTTGATCAGGCTTTTCAGCGGTGCGATATAGAGAACGCCGATGCTTTTCGGCGGGTTCTCGGAGAGAAGCGTGAGGATCGGGAAGAATGCCGCCTCGGTCTTTCCGCTTGCAGTCGAGGAGGTCAGGAGGAGATGATGATCGGTGAGAAAGAGTGTCCGCGCCGCCGCGATCTGCACGCCGCGCAGGGATTCCCACCCGTTCCTGTAAATGAAGGCACGAATATAATCGGGAAACCGCTCGAAAATGCGATCTGCCTCGCTTTCGGCAATTCTGTTATCGCTATGCGTCATCAGAAATCAATGTCATCGGGAGTATAGTGCCGTCTGTCTCCCGACGCCTCTCCTTTCTCCGCGGATCCGAATGCGGCAAGGGATGCGGATGCCTCTTCTTTTTCTGCGGTATCCTTTCCCTTCTGTGCTTCCTCTTCATCCTCGATCTCGTCGGGCGTTTTCAGCGTTACCGCCGTTCCGACGATGTCGTAAAAGCTCACCGTTGGGTTCTGCATCAGGATATTTAGTACGGTCATATAGTCGCGGAGCATCTCACGCGGGGTGATCATACTGTTCGCTCCCGCACGGGAGAGACAGATGCCGAGGAACGCGACCATTTCCTCCTCGGTGATGCGCGGCTCCCACGCATAATTCTGTGCATACAGCTTTGTGACTCTCTGAATGAGCGCAAACAGCTCGTCGTCCGAAAGCCGACGGAGACGAATGACGGGCCCGATCAGATTTTTGAAGCCCTCGAGAGCAAAGCGGCTGTCGCAAAGGCGCGAGCGAAGTGCCTCGTAGCTGAAAAGTCCGCGGCGCGTATCCTCGAGGAACTGCGGCGTACCGCCAAGCACGAGCCCGAGCCCGGGGGCGCGTCCCTGCAGGGTATCGTTGAACATCGAAAGGATCTTTTCGTAATTGTTCTCGCGGCTGACGCGGTGATTGATCTTATAAAGATTGACGCATTCGTCGATAAATACGACAAGCCCGCGGTATCCCATGGCGGGCGTGCGGACAAGTGCCGCCCAAAGCTTCAGGAAGTCATACCAATTCTCGTCCGAAATGATCGTCGAGACCGAAAATCCGAGCGCGCTTCTCGCCTCGGTCTTGGTCGAGAATTCGCCGCGAAGCCAACGCAGGCAGGCACTCTTTCCTTCCTCGTTTCCTTCGAGATACGCCTCGTAGTAGCCCGTGATCACGCGCGCGAAATCAAAGCCTCCGACCATCATCTCGATCTCCTCGAGCGCAAGGAAGATCTTCGCGCTGAGGCGCGCCGAAAAATCGGGTGCATCGGGCAGGATGCCCTCTGTAATGAGGGATGCCTGAAGTCCGCTGACCCAACGGGCGATCATCTTCGGAAGCGCACCGCCGTCGGGGGACGCCTTCGTCGCCATATTCTTCATCAGCTCGCGATAGGTCGCGACGCCGCTTCCGCCCGTACCGTACAGACGGCGCTCGGGTGTGAGATCGGTATCTGCCGTGACAAAGCCCTTTTCGAGCGCGTATCCGCGGACAAGCTGCAAAAGGAAGCTCTTACCGCTTCCGTAGCGTCCGATCAGGAAGCGCATCGAGCCGCCGCCATCCGAAACCGTTTCGAGATCGGAGAGGAGCGCCGCGATCTCATCCTTTCGTCCGATCGCAATATAAGGTGCGCCCGCACGCGGAACGACACCTGCGGAAACGCTGGCAAGAAGTGACGTCAGGATCCGCTTCGGCACCTGCTGTACGGCTTTTACGGATTCCTTTTCGATATAAGTTTCATTCTGCATAATAATCTCCATTTATTCAAAAAACGATCGGTAGTCTTCGATCACGGTGTAGCCCTCACCGTTGTCGAGAAGCAGGATATCTCCCAGCGCATCCGAAGAAAGCTCGTTGATCTCGTCGGCGATGAGATCGGGGATCCTTCCCATTTCCGCGGCAATGCTCCGTTCCGTTGCGTAGTCCTCGCGGTACGCCGCAAGAACGAAGGGATAGAGTGGACCGAAGATGCCCGCGAGGCGGTCTCCGTCCTCCGTTCCGTCCGAATGCGGTGCGGGTTCGGTTTCTTCCTCGGGAGGGGCGGTCTGCGGAATCGGTATCTCTCTGTCCTCCGCATCCTCATCGAGAAAGGCTTCGGTAAGGCGGGAGGTGGTCTCCCACGATGCCTCCTCGATCTCCGCGGCATGGGCGACCGAAAGGGGTGTTTTCGGGAGATCGTAGAGCTTTTCGTAGCTTGGGATCTCCTCTTTTTTGCGGGTGACGTTCACCTCGCTCTTATGCGGAAAGCTTTCGTCGCAGTAGCGGTCGATGCATTTCTTGACCTCTGTGGAAAGCGAATAAACGGTCAATCTCGACTTGACACCGAGCAGGGCGCGCAGGCGGTTTTCGGTATATTTTAAAATATCCGAAACAAGATAGCGCATTTCGTGGGAGCGCGAGAAGGAGGCGTAATCGACCTCGATGCGGTAACGGATACGGTGAGAGCAGAGTGCCTGCTCGAAGGCGTTCCGTACCATATGGCTGTCTCTCATTCCTGTTTTCGAGAAAAGGTGGTCGCCGCTTGAATACTGTGCGATCACAGCGGAAAGTGCCCCCGGAAGGAAGCGATCGAAGTACGCACAGTTCTTCCCCTTATAGAAGTGGCTCTTTTTGTAATCGTAAGCCGAGGCGTAACGAATGAGCATCCACGCGTAGCTTTCATTCCCCTCCCCCTTCACGGAGATATAAAACTCCTTCAGCGTCGCGTCATAAATGCGGTGAAAATCCGAGGAGCTTCGCGCGTCCTCGGGCACGGAGAGCCGATGGATAAGCGAATAGTCAACGATCCATTCGGAAAGCAGGCGCGAGAGGCGCGGGTTTTCCCGTCCGTAGGTGAAGAACAGACGGTAGAGCATCCGAAGCCCTTCCTCCGCGGGCATTTCGTAGCCGCCCGTATTGAGAAGCTCGTAAACGTACAGGTAAAGATAACTGTCATCGGTCCTTGGGGTGTTTCCCCGTCTGATCTCCCGCCGCAGGTAAAAGTAATAGTCGAGCTGCTCCTTTGAGAGCTGGGAATACTGCGGAACGTAGGAAAAAAAACGAACGGGCGCGTCATAAGCGTCGGTCGGCTCATGCGAAAGATACCGCGCGGCATCCGCGCAGAAATCCCTGTAATAATGGTAGCGGCTCGACCACGGAAAGACGGCGACGCGGTGGATGAGACCGCTGTCGCTCTCGTAGGAAACGATCGGCGTCTCTATACGCACGGTGTCATCCGCCATCGGGGGCGACACGAAATGCCGCACCACGACCTCCCCCTCCTCGGGGTTCAGGTTGAGGGGGGAATCCTCGACGGCAATATCGGACACGCCGATGCTTCCCGTCGGCTCGAGAACGATCTCTGCGGTGTCGGTCGACCCCGCCGTTCGTCTCGGAGGCACTTTTCGGTTCGGAAGGAGCATATCGATCTCCCAGAAGTCGTCCTTTTCGTCGCGCTCGGCATCCGCATTTCGGTTTCGTCCTACTGTGAACTCTGCCTTTTTTACGTTCTTTGACTCACTCATACCGCTCCTCCTCCCTCGTGTTTTTTCGGAATATAATATTATATCATGACACGGGAGTATTTGTCAAGAGTGACTCTGAAAAACCGTTTCTTGTTCTTCGGGAGAAAAGGAAAAAACACCCTCTTCGGGTGCCCGTATAGGGTGAAAGCGGCTCGGAAACAATGGGATTATATGAAAAAAAGTGAGGAAATGCCATGTACAATCCTGCCAAAATCACCGCATACCACCGCCGCGGACTTCTCGCCCTGCTCTTCTCCTTCCTTGTCGGGGGCTTTGCCTATTACGGGATCGAGCTTCTCTGGAGGGGCTACTCCCACGTCACGATGTGGTTTTGCGGTGCGTTCTGCCTTTCGGGGATCCTTTTGATCGAACGCGCCTACTCGAGAGTCCCCCTATACAAAAGGGCGCTTCTCAGCGCCCTTTTCATCACAGCCGTGGAATTCGTGTTCGGCTGTATATTCAATTTGTGGCTGGGGCTCGGCGTTTGGGATTACTCCCACGTGCCCTTTAACCTCCTCGGGCAGGTCTGTCTTTCCTATTCTGCCTTGTGGTATCTCCTCGCCTTCCCCGCGTCTCTTGTCTGCAAATTGATCCTTTGGGCAGTCGGGCTTTACCGAGTACCCTCGTGATCCCCGACGCGAAGCTCGATCAGCTCACACGGCACACCGATACGCGGCACGTACGCGCTATTGGTCATTCCGCGGCTGATCACGAGACGGTTCTCGTGGACCCCTCGCACAAGGCTCGGAAAGAGTCCCTGCCCGGGGGCAAAGATCGCCTGCCCGAAAAAGCTCCACTGTCCGCCGTGCGCGTGTCCCGCGACTGCGAGGTCAATGTCGGTATTTCGGATATAGCGCGGATAATACTCGGGGTGGTGGCAAAGGAGGACCTTATACGCGTCAAGGCGTGAAAATTCAGACAGAAATCCGAGGTTCGGTATCTGCCCCTCGTAGGTCAGCCCCGAGGTGAGTCCTCCGATCGCGATCCCGTTTCGTATCACATAGGAGTCATCGAGAAGCTCGACACCGAAGGACAGGATCCGCTCCCGAATTTCCGCGTCAAGCGGTCTGTAATCGGGGAAATTTTTCTGCGCCCACGGCCGTCCCGAATGAACGCCGCCCATTTCGTGGTTGCCGAGTGAATAATAAACGGGCGCGATCTGTGCGGCAGAGCGCAGAAACGCCATTCCGTTTTCGTAGCCCCTTCGCGTTTTATGCGTCATTTCCGCTTCGGGGGTACAGAAAAAATCCGAGAGATCCCCCGGAACGAGGATCATATCGGGGCGCATCCCGTCAAGCAGTCGGAGTGCTTCTGTTCCCCTGTCTCCATGAAGATCTGCCGCGACTGCCGCGCGAAAGCGAACGTTCGGTCTCTTCGAAGGGACAGTATATACCGTATGCTTCATTCGTTTATTCCTCCGAGCCGCGGCAAACGATCTGCACGTCGTCAAGTCCGAGGCGGCTGACATCCTCCGCGACGGCATTCCATTCGGCTTCGGTTCCGCGGAAGGAGAGCATTTCGAGGGCATCACAAGCGGAAAACGCATACGCGCCGAGTGTTTCGAGCCGTTCTCCGCCCACCGTGACCTCGCGAAGCGCTGTGCAGGAGTTGAAGGCACGGCTCCCGAGCGTTTTGAGACTTCTCGGCAGCGTGACCTCCTCGAGCGACTTACATTTCGCGAACGCCGACACACCGACCGTTTCGATCTCCTCTCCGAAGGTCACGCTTCGGAGTGCGGTGCATCCCTCAAAGGCACTGACACCGATCGAAGTGAGATGCGCGGGCAGTCTGACCTCCGTAAGCGTTCGGCATCCGAGGAAGGCATAATCGTGGATCTGAAGCACGCAATCGCTGATCTCGACCGACAAAAGCTCGGTGCGATCCGCAAAGATCCGATCCGAAAGTGCGGTGACAAGCACGCCGTCAAATACATCGGGGATCCTTATGTGAAAGTCCCCCGTATATCTGTCCTCGTCAAAGTCAAGCTCGCCTCTCTCGGTGATCGAAAACCACGGTGCGGTATCAGAGGTCTCATAGGTCACGTTTTCCTTCCCCGACAGCTTTACCGCCTGCAAATAGATCGCTTCCCGAAGGCGTTCGTCCGCGTCCTTATAGCCCGACATATTGCGGAAGGCGATGATCGCCTCCTCGTATTCACCGTTTTCGAGCAGCTTTTCGGCTTTGCCGTACCGAACCGACGGGACGATCACCTTGACGGTCAGAACGGCGAGGAGAATGATAAGAGCGGCAAGAGAAAACGCAAGGATGACAAAAGCACGAAGGCGGCGCTTTTGCTCACGCAGTCTCCGTTCTCGCTGGGTCTCCTTCATTTCCTGCTCGCGCTCCCATTTACGGCGCAGGCGCTCCTCTTCAAAGCTATCATCCTCGGGAAGCTCTGCCCGCCATGGTTTTTTATCCTGATCTTCTGACATAACGCACCTCTCCTTGATTTCACACTATATATTATACAGCACATCCCCTCTCTCTGTCAAGGCTCGACGCGTGAAATTTTAAAAGCCCGACCGCCATAAGCATCAGATATACTGTTGGCTTGCTTCACAGCCTCCCTCCGAGAGGGAG
>JAZNOQ010000117.1:0-2803 GCA_045589215.1 Eubacteriales bacterium | reverse complement strand
TGGTATGCCCCTCACCTTCGAGGAGATCACCGAGCGTATGGGACGCTATATGTACGAGCAGTACGCGAACAATATTCAGGCAAAGGACACCGTCCGCGAGACACTTCTCGCCCTCCGCGCGCGCGGCGACAGTATCAACGTGCTGACCGCAAGCCCGCATCTGACGCTTGATCCTTGTCTGAAGCGACTTGGACTTTTCGATCTTTTCGACAACGTCTGGTCCTGCAACGACTTTGATATGACAAAGGCTGACCCCGCGATCTACGTCGAGGCTGCAAAGCGACTCGGCAAGAGCGTCGAAGAAGTCACCTTCCTCGACGATAACCTCGGCGCCTGCCGTACCGCAAAGATCGCCGGTATGAAGGTCTACGGAGTTTACGATGATTCTTCTGCTGAATACACCAAAGAAATGAGCAGCGAATTTGACGGATATATCGTTAAGTTCAGTGAGCTGCTTTAATAGTGGAAAGTTTTTGAGGTTGCTTAAAGGGAAGGGCAAGACTGTCTAAACAGTCAGCGATCCCGCAGTATGGGAGATGATGTACTTCGGCTACGCTTGTGAGGATGAAAAATACAGGGAGAAAACAAATGAAACTGAATTTTGATTTTGACAAAATAATTGGCAAGGTCAAACCGATGCACGCTGTCGGTCAGCCCCCGGTTGAGGTAGGTGACAACGGCGTTGAGGACGATATGTTCCATTATCTGACCGAGGCAAATATTCCTTATTCGCGTCTGCACGATACATACGGAGCTTATGCAAATAACGTTTTCGTGGATATCCCAAATCTCTTCCGTGATTTTGACGCGGACGAGAACGATCCCGAGTCCTATGATTTTGCTTTCACAGATGAGCTCCTTTCCAAAATGATCGCTGCAAAAGTCGAACCTTATTTCCGCCTCGGCGTAACGATCGAAAACGCGCATATGGTCAAAGCATACCGCATTTTCCCACCCAAGGATCCGGCAAAGTGGGCGCGCATTTGCGAACACGTCATCCGCCATTACAACGAAGGCTGGGCGAACGGTTTTCATTTTGGCATCAAGTATTGGGAAATTTGGAACGAGCCCGACAATGAGGAATCGATCGAGCTTAACAATATGTTCAAGGGCACGGCGGAGGAGTATTATGAGCTATACGCCGTAACCTCAAAGCATCTGCGCGAGTGCTTCGGCGACAGCATCAAGATCGGCGGATACGCAAGCACAGGTCTGTACGTCGGCTATATGGAGCAGGAGGAAAAGTACCGTCAGCCGCACGAGATCACCCATTGGGAGGCTCGCGCGATCTACCATACCAAGTACTTTCTCGGCTTTCTCGAACGCGTAAAACGTGATGGATTGCCGCTTGATTTCTTCTCGCATCACAGCTATATGGACGTCCGCCGCACGACGGATATTCAACATTACACCGAAAGAATTCTCGCCGAGGCGGGCTTCCACGATATAGAGATCCACCTCAACGAATGGAACACCGACCGCACCCGCGAAACTCGTGGAACGACAAAGGCATCCGCCGATGTTGCGGCGATGATGATGGCAATGCACGCGACCAAGATGTCGATGATGTGCTACTACGACGCGCGTGTCGGTATCAGCGTTTATGGCGGTCTGTTTAATCCGATGACCTACGAGCCATACTGCACCTATTATTCCTTCAAGGCGTTCGGTAAGCTTTACGCGATGGAGGATCAGATTGAGGTCACGGGCGACTTCGATGACGGCCTCTACGCAATGGCGGCAACGAACGGCAAAGAGCGCGGCATCCTCATCACCAATATCGGCGGGGAAAAGGAGATCGAAACCAACCTCGGCAGAGGATATACCGCTCATCGCATCGACGAAAAGCATTTTATGACAAAGGTTCGTGTCAGCGTCAAGAAATTCAAGCTTAAGCAGTACGATACGCTGTATATCGAAAAGAATTCATAATAAGGAAGAGGCCGGCTCAAAGTAGAAATTTTGAGCCGGCTTCATTATTCAATATTTGGTCAATATTCAATCTTAAAATAATCAAGATACTTCTTGAATTTATCCTGCGCGGTAAGGCAGGTGTCAAGAAGAAATCCACGCTCGCGCGGCCATTCCGAAAGCCCGCGGTAGTAAAAGTACTTCAGTTCTTCGTCGATAATGAAAGGCACAACGTTGTTCCGCAGACATTCCTTGAAAAGGATAAGCCTTCCGACACGCCCGTTTCCGTCCTGAAACGGATGAATGCACTCAAAGCGGTGATGAAAATCGAGTATTTCCTCAAAAGATTTTTCTTTCTTTAAGTTATAGCGTGTGAGCAATGCTTTCATTTCGCTCGCAACGTCCTCGGGTAAAGTAGTCTCTCTGCCGCCGACTTCATTGGGGAGTCTTTTGTATGCGCCCACGGCAAACCGATTTTTTCTGCTGTCAGAGGTTCCGTTTTTGAGGATTCGGTGAAGCTCTTTGATGAAGCTTTCCGTGAGCAGGTTGGACGCACTGTCAATGATCAGGTCAATACAACGGAAATGATTTGCGGTTTCGACAATGTCGTCGACCTTTACGTTTTTATCGGAAATTCCGATGGTGTTGGTTTCAAAAATGTAGCGCGTCTGATCGTGGGTAAGCTTGCTTCCTTCCATATGATTGGAGTTGTAGGTCAGCTCGATCTGTATTTTGTGATAAATGCCTCCCGAGACTGAGGCTTCTTTTTCGCGTTTTAAGACGTCGAGAACAGAATCGGATGCCGCATCTTTTCTCGGCTTGCGCATCGGTTTTTGTGCATCTTCGGGGATCATCCAGGTTTTGCCTGCGAGAATCGCACCTGCCACGCGCC
>JAZNOQ010000116.1:0-3880 GCA_045589215.1 Eubacteriales bacterium | reverse complement strand
TCGCGGCGGTAAACGTTCGCACGGGGGTTGTCCCACGAACGGAATACTGCCTTAACGGCGCCCATGAGCTGCTCCTTAGGATCGCTCGGGAAATCGGTGCCGATCTTAGACTTATATTCAGCCTTGAACTGCTCAGCAAGCTCCTTCAGGTCGTCAGCGGTGAGCTCGACGTCGAGTTTAACACCCTTTTCTTCCTTCATCTTGTCGATGAGCTCCTCGAAGTACTTCTTGCCGACCTCCATAACGACGTCGGAGTACATCTGGATAAATCTTCTATAGCAGTCGTAAGCCCAACGAGCGTTGCCGGACTTCTCAGCCATAACCTTAACGACGTCCTCATTGAGGCCGAGGTTCAGGATGGTATCCATCATACCGGGCATCGAAGCACGAGCGCCCGAACGAACCGAAACGAGAAGGGGATTTTCAAGGTCACCGAATTTCTTGCCGGTGACATTCTCCATCTTAACGATATACTCGTTGATCTCAGCCTGGATCGCATCATTGATCTGACGGCCGTCCTCGTAATACTGCGTGCACGCCTCGGTGGTGATGGTGAAGCCCTGCGGAACGGGAAGACCGATGTTGGTCATCTCCGCAAGGTTCGCGCCCTTGCCGCCCAGAAGCTCACGCATGTTCGCGTTACCTTCGGTAAAAAGGTAGCAATACTTTTTTGCCATTTGTAAGTTACCTCCAAAATAAAATAACTATAATTAGTCTAACCGCTATTATACCACGGCTTGTCCCGTCTGTCAAGGCTTTTTTGCGAAAAAGAGTGCATAAAAACGGATAAATTTTCCTATAAGTATGATATCTCAAAAAATCAGGAGGCCCTCCTTGACAAAACGAAGGATTTAATATATAATGTCAGGAGTAAGTCTGACCGGCGATATGCAGAGGAAGAACTCAGTCCCCGCATCTCCGGTCTTGTTCCTGTATATAAACTGTATTTTGTGAGGTGAAAACGTGGCGGGCGGAGTGAATATTATGGATCTTTTCAGACAGATCGAGGGGGCACGCGACACAGGCGGTGCTGTCTCGTATCTCGTCGTAGGGCTCGGAAATCCCGGGAAGGAATACGCAGAAACGCGGCATAACGTCGGCTTTCGCTTTGTCGATGCGCTTGCCGCGCATGAGGGCGTGAAGATCGAGCGCGCAAAGTTCCATTCGCTCGTTGCGGATACCGCTCTTTCGGGAAAGCGCGTTCTCTTTGTAAAGCCGCAGACCTTTATGAATTCATCGGGGATCGCAGTCAGAGAGGCGGCGGATTTTTATAAGATCCCCCCCGAGCGCATCCTCGTCATTTTTGACGATATCTCCCTCGAGCCCGGACGCGTGCGTGTCCGCAAGAAGGGAAGTGACGGCGGCCACAACGGGATCAAGAGCATCATCGAGCATCTCGGCAGTGATGCCTTCCCGCGCGTCAAGATCGGTGTAGGCGCGAAGCCGCATAAGGATTACGACCTCGCGGATTGGGTACTCGGAGTGCCTTCTGCGGAGGCAAGGAAAAAGATCGAGGCTGTTTTTCCGACCGTTACAGAGCATCTTCCCTTGATGCTTTCGGAGCGTGACGGTGACTTCGAAAAGGCAGTGCAGGGCTGTAACGGCTTTCGCGCTTGATTTCTGCCGCAACACAGGCAAAAGATCGGGAGGAGGGGAATACGGTGCGTGAAAAAAATGCGCGGATACTGACCGACGGCATTCGTCTTGACGGAGAATACCGCCATCTTTTCTCTGCGCTTTCCGATGCCGCAAAAAAGGACGGCGACCCGCTTCCTCTCCTTGTAAGCGGACTTTCGGAAGGTGCCGCGGATGCACTCTCCCTCTCTCTCGTCGAGGATCTTCTCGCGATGCGGAGCGCCCAAAATATGCGGATCGGGGATGCGATGCTTTTTCTGTATCCCGACGAGAAGTCCTGTGAACGGATGCAGGCGTTTCTCGCGCAGTTCGGGATCCGTGCGGCGGTGTTCGTCGGGCGCGATCTCAATTTCTATAACATCACCGCCTCTCACGAGTACGAGCATCGGCGCATCCGCGTCTTATTTGATCTCGCCTCGGGCAACTGCGACGTCGTACTAACAACTCCCGACGTGGCTCTCGGATATACCGTCCCTCCCGACCGACTTCTTGATCGCACGGTAAAGATCGATTTCGATACGCGCATCGAACCCGAGGCTCTCGCGGAGCGTCTGTCGGCGGCGGGATATGCCCGCGTTGATATGGTCGAGGAAACGGGGCAGTTTGCGATCCGCGGATCGATCATTGATATCTTCGCACCGAATGCGATCTATACCGCAGGAGACGGCTCATTCACAAGAGTGAAGCCCCTTCGCATCGAGCTGTTTGACGACGAGGTCGACCGTATGGTGCTGTTCGATCCCGAGACGCAGAGAGCGATCGACAGCGTCGATTCGGCGGCATTTCCTCCTGCGCGAGAGGTGCTTCTTGACGAGAAGTCGCTCTCTGACCTCAAAAAAGAGCTTTCGGCAAGGCAGAGATCCGTAAAAAACGAAAAGGCACTCGAGGAGCTGCGGCGCGAGCTTCTTTCTCTTGAAACGATGCGCGACATCGGCTTTCTCGATAAATATATCACTCTCATTTACCCCGAGCGCGTCTGTCTCCTTGACTATTTTACGGGGCGTACGCCCGTATTCATATACGGAACGGTCGGCGTGAACGAGTGCGTCAAGGCGGCGGAATTCCGCCTGCAGGAAGAGATCAAGGAGCTTGCTCTCTCGGAGACGGTCTCCCGTAAATTTCTCGATTACGGAAAAACGCAAGGTGCGCTTGATCTGTTCCTCGGTCACTCGATCACCCTGCATATCGATTCTCTCGGTCAGGGAATGACGGGGAAGAAGGTCGGAGGGCTTTTCGGCTTCCGATCGAAGCACACCGTTTCTTATTACGAAAACCCCGATCTGCTGATAGAGGATCTTGCCTCCTACCACGCGCGCGGTTACCGAACGATCGTTACGGTCGAGAACGAGACCTCTGCGAAGAACCTCGCGGGGCTTCTTACGGATAAAGGCTTCCGCGCGTATCCCGAGGTCACGGAGGGAGAGTTCGTTCTGACCGATTTTCCCGCGGAAACAGTTTTGATCAAATGGCGGCAAAGCATCCGCGGCTACGAGCTCATCGTTCCGAAGATCGCCGTCCTCTCGACAACGGGAGAGACGCGTACGGGATCGGTCACGGCATCGCGCCGCCGCGCGAAGAAAAAGAAAAAGGCGAATGAGGCGATCCTATCCTATGCTGATCTCCGTGAGGGCGACCTCGTCGTGCACGAGACCTACGGCATCGGACGCTATACGGGCATCGAATCACTCACGGTTGACGGTGTCAAGCGCGACTATATCAACATTCAGTATGCGGGAAGCGACAAGCTCTTTTTGCCCGTCGATAAGCTCGACAAGGTATCGAAATATATCGGTGCCGAGAGCGAAAGCGGAAAGATCAAGCTGTCGAGCTTCGGCGGAAAGGATTGGGCAAAAGCAAAATCGCGTGCAAAGGCATCGGTCAAGGATATGGCAAAGGAGTTGATTGCTCTGTACGCCGCAAGGTCGAGACGGCCGGGATATGCCTTTCCGCCCGATGATGATTTTCAGCGCAGCTTTGAGGCTGCATTTGAATACGAGGAGACCGACGGACAGCTTTCCTCGGTCGAGGATATTAAGAACGACATGGAAAAGGCGGTTCCGATGGACCGTCTGCTCTGCGGAGACGTCGGCTTCGGAAAAACCGAGGTCGCGCTCCGTGCCGCATATAAGGCAGTGCTCGGCGGAAAGCAGGTCGCGATCCTCGTTCCGACGACGCTTCTGGCGCTTCAGCATTTCCAGACCGCCGTCAGCCGTATGCGAGGCTTTGCGGTCAACGTCGATATGGT
>JAZNOQ010000115.1:0-8633 GCA_045589215.1 Eubacteriales bacterium | reverse complement strand
TGTCGGTGGTCTTCTACGCGACACACAATAAAAAAGAAAAGGAAGTCTATGACTTCCTTTTCTTTTTTATGGGAGCGGGTGGATTCGGACCACCGAAGCAATCGCAACAGATTTACAGTCTGCCCCCTTTGGCCACTCGGGAACGCTCCCATATATTCTTTTCATAAAATCAGTGAAATCACGTCTCCGTGATTTCACCGATCGAGTGGGAGCGGGTGGATTCGGACCACCGAAGCAATCGCAACAGATTTACAGTCTGCCCCCTTTGGCCACTCGGGAACGCTCCCATATCATTCCGGTTTTTAAAAAGGTGGAGCTGGTGAATGGAGTCGAACCATCAACCTGCTGATTAGAAATCAGCTGCTCTGCCATTGAGCCACACCAGCATTCCCTCGGTAACGGAACGGCAAGCGCCGCGTCTACTCACCAGAACGAATGCTATTATACCACGAACCGATTTTTTTGTCAACCCCTTTTTTCGAAAAAATAACAGCAAAAAAAGAAAAATTTGCGAATGCGTAAAAAAATCAAGCTCCTCATCCTGACTTCCCTTCGCTTTTTCGAATTTCTGCGAAACCTCTTGCAATTTAACGATCCGTTTGCTATAATAACGGTATCAAACAAAATTTCACCCTTAAGGAGAGCTGTAAATATGGATTGTCGCACGGTATTCGAAAAGATCGACGCACTCGCGGAGGAATACGTCAAGGTCTGGGAGGACGTCTGTAACATCGAAAGTCCGACCACGCACAAGGCGGGCGTTGATGCGGTCGGCGCGTATCTTTCGGATCTCGCGCGGACGCGCGGCTGGGAGGTCGAGATCTTCGAGCAGCCCGTCTCGGGTAACGTCGTATGCATCACGATGAACAAAGACGCCCTCGGCACGCCCGTCAGCCTCTCGGGGCATATCGACACCGTACACGAGGTCGGCTCGTTCGGTTCTCCTGCCGTACGGATCGAGGGTAACAAGATCTACGGTCCGGGTGTGACCGACTGCAAGGGCGGTGTCGTCGCGGGGCTTCTCGCGATGGATGCGCTCCGTCTTGCGGGCTTCACCGACCGCCCCGTCCGTATGCTCCTGCAAAGCGACGAGGAAAACGGCAGTGACACCAGCGAAAAAAAGACGATCGGATACATCTGCGAAAGGGCAAAGGACTCCTGCGCCTTCCTCAATCTCGAGGGGAACACGGCAGGCGAAGCCTGTCTCGTCCGCAAGGGTATCATCACCTTTACCTTCACCGTGAAGGGTGTTGCCGCCCACGCCTCGCGCTGTGCCGTCGAGGGTGCGAGCGCGATCGCCGAGGCGGCGTACAAGATCATCGAGCTTGAGAAGCTGAAGGATGCCGAGGGGCTGACCTGTAACTGCGGCGTGATCACGGGCGGCACGGTCGCGAACACCGTCCCCGATCTCTGCGTCTTCAGGGCAAACGTCCGCTTCGCGACGAAGGAGCAGCTTGCGTGGGTGCGCGAATACGTCGAGAAGGTTGCCGCGACGGTGCACGTAGAGGGCTGCTCCTGCACGGTCACGTCGACGATGCGCGTCGCAATGGAGCTTGAACAGCGCAATGTCGACCTGCTCGAGAAGATGAACCGCATCTTCTCGGAAAGCGGTCTCCCCGCGCTGAAGGCGTCAAAGCGCACGGGCGGTTCGGACGCCGCTGACGTGACGGTCTACGGAATTCCCTGCGTCGACTCGATCGGCGTACGCGGCGGCAAGATCCATTCCCTTGACGAGTTCGGATATATCGATTCCCTCACAGAGGCGGCAAAGCGTCTTGCCGCGGTCGCCGCAAATATTCAGTAACAAAGCGGTCACACGACGGGCGAATGCCCGAACAGAGAAAAAAGGAGGACCATTATGACGATCGTTCTCATCACTGCGCTCGGCGTTGGCGGTGCTACCGTTCTCGGCGCAGTCATCGGATTTCTATTCAAAAAAGCCTCACATCGCTTCAGCGATATCGTTCTCGCCTTCGCGGCGGGAGTGATGCTCGCGGCGGCGGTGCTTGGTCTGATCCTTCCCTCGGTGGAATACGGATCGGAGCTCGGCACCCTCCCCGCGCTTCTTATGACGGTCGCGGGCATTTTCGCGGGTGCCGTCTGCCTCTCCCTCGTCGACAAGCTCGTACCGCACCTCCACAGGCTCGCAGGGGGCGACACGGAGGCGCACCAAAACAAAAATCTCAGCAAGGTCCTCCTCTTCGTGATGGCGATCGCCATCCACAATCTCCCCGAGGGGATCGCGGCGGGTGTCGGGTTCGGATCTGACAACGTCATGCACGCGCTCACGATCGCGGGGGGCATTGCTCTCCAGAATATCCCCGAGGGAATGGTGATCATCGCCCCGATGCTGGCAGCAGGGGTATCGCGCGGGCGCACGCTCGTGATCGCTCTCCTCACGGGGCTCGTGGAGGTCGTCGGAACCTTCATCGGCTACTTTGCGGTCAGCTTTTCGACGGCGATCCTCCCCTTCGCGCTTGCCTTTGCGGGCGGCACGATGCTGTACGTGATCAGCGATGAGATGATCCCCGAAACGCACGCGCACGGAAGCGAGCGCGGCTCGACCTACGCGCTTCTCGTCGGCTTCTCCTTGATGCTCGTGATGGACGTGCTGCTTGGATAAACAATATTTGGGAGTGTATAATGAGTAAAATTCTTTATTACGGCGGTAATATCCTCACGATGGACAAAAGCGCGCCGCGCGCCGAGGCGATGCTTTCGGAAAACGGAAGGATCATCGCTCTCGGCAGATACGATGACCTGAAGGATTCGGGCGCTTCCCTCTTTGATCTTGAAGGGAGAACGCTGATGCCCGCCTTCGTCGACGGGCACAGCCACGCGGTCGGCTACGGCGTGAATATGGTAACGAACTGCGATCTCACGGGCTGTACGAGCTTTGACGATCTCCTCTCCCGCATCCGCACATACCGCGAGGAAAAGGGACTGACGCACGGTGAGAGCATTTCTTGCCGCGGCTACGACCCCGCAATTATAAAGGAGGGGCGCCATCCCGACGCCAAGGTGCTCGACGTGCTCGGAGACGGAAATCCGATCCGTTGTATCCACCAATCGGGACACATCTCTACCTTTAACACGGCGGCTATGAAGAGAGCGGGCGTTCTTGACGGAAATTACGTCTGCCCCTCGGGTGGATTTGCGGGAAGAGACGAAAACGGCATTCTCACGGGCTACTTTGAGGAGACCGCCTGCACGTCGGCACTTTCCGCCGTGTTCAAGCGCCCCGACCCGAAGGGCGATATGCGCGAGGGTGCGCTTCTCGCACAGGAGCTTTATATCAAAAACGGCTTTACCACCGTTCAGGAGGGCAGCGGAATCGGGGCATCAAAATGCAACGTACTCGGTGCGCTCGCGGATGAAGGAAGGCTGAAGATCGACGTTGTGGCGTATATGACGGCGAAGGCGAAGGACAAGGAGCTCCGCGCGGAGCTTGTCAGGCGGTTCGGCAGAGATTACAAAAATCATCTGAAGCTCGGCGGCGTCAAGACCTTCCTCGACGGCTCGCCGCAAGCGCGGACGGCGTGGCTCTCCTCCCCCTACGAGGGAGAAAGCGAATACTGCGGCTACCCACGGATCTCGGACGAAACCGCGCGGCTTCGGATCGGTGCGGCGCTCGACGAGGGCTTCCAGATCATGGCGCATTGCAACGGTGACGCGGCATCCGAGCAGTTTATCTCGGCTTTTGAAGCGGAGGCACGGAAGCGCGGCCTGCTCGGGAAGGATCTCCGCCCCGTGATGATCCACGCGCAGACCGTCAGATACGATCAGCTTGAACGGATGAAGCGTCTCGGAATGATGGCGTCCTTCTTCATCGGGCATTGCTACTTTTGGGGGGACACACATCTCAAAAACCTCGGAGAGCGCGGTATGCGGATCAGTCCCGCACAGCGTGCGCTTCAATTGGGTGTTCCCTTCAGCTTCCATCAGGACTGCCCCGTCACCCCGCCCGATATGCTCCATTCGATCTGGTGCGCGGTGTGTCGCGTGTCGAGAAACGGCGCCGTAGTGGGGGAAGAAAACCGACTCGATGTCTACGACGCGCTCATCGCCGCGACGCGCGGCGGTGCGTACACCTATTTCGAGGAAAACGTCAAGGGGATCCTCCGTGCGGGGGCGATTTCGGATCTCGTGATCCTCGACCGCGACCCGACCGCCGTCGACCCGATGGAGATCCGTGATATCCGCGTTCTCGCCACCATCAAAGAGGACGAGGTGCTGTACGAGGCGTAAGGGATGCCCTCTCCGTCACCTTCGGTGACACCTCCCCCACGGGGGAGGCTTTAACGTGGGCTCTCCCTGTGGGAGAGCTCCCGCGAAGCGGGTGAGAGGGTAAAAGTAGGGGAGGCTATCAGCCTCCCCTCGTTTGAACTTCCACGGTGGGGGAAGATGTCGCCGTAGGCGACGGATGAGGCGACCGCGGGCTATCCGCTTTTCGGGAGGCTGATAGCCTCCCCTACGAAACCAAATCAAAAACCAGCGAGCACACCGTGCGGTGTGCTCGCCTTTTGTTCTGTTCGTCCGTTTGTCTCGGACTATTTACCTTTTCAGACTCTCTTCTTTCTGTCAACGAAGAACCAAATAACGAATGCGCCGCTTCCGACGAGCGCAACGCTCGCGATCACGCAGACAATGATGATGAAGGTCTGAAGCTCGCCGTCCTTTGCTTCAAGAGCCGCATCCTTTGCGTCGAGTGCCGCCCTTGCGTCGTCGAGGTTCTTCTGAACCGCCTTGACAGCCGCGTCAAGCGTTGCATATGCCTCGTCGATGTCTGCCTGCAATGCCGCCTTGTTTGCGGCGTCGGTCGCCTCGAGTGCCGCGATTGCCGCTTCAAGTACCGATGCGAGATCGGTGATCTTTTCGTCAAGCGTCTTGTCGCCGCTTGCGATCGCGGAGTTCAGAGCCGCCTTTGCCGCGTCGAGGTTCGACTGCACCTGCTTCAGCGCGAGGTCAAGCTTCGTGCTTGCGGCGTTGATCCGCGTGATGAGTGCCTTCTTGTTCGCCTCATCTGCCGCTTCAAGCTCTGCCTTTGCTCTGATGAGCGCCGCGTTCAGTGCCTCGATCTTGTCGTCGAGTGCCTTGTCGCCCGCCTTCATTGCGGCGTCAAGGTCTGCGATCGCCTGTATAAGCTCTGCCTTTACCGCGTCGAGGTTATCCTGCACGGTCTTGATCTTTCCTTCAAGCTCGGTCTTTGCCAATGCAAGCTCATTTGCTGCCTTTGCGATCGCCGCGGTGATCCTGCCGTCGAGCGTGATATCCATTGCCTGAAGGTCAGCGATCAGACCGTTGATCTCGACGATGTCCTCTTCAATGACGTCGATGTTCTGCTGAAGCGCGAGAATGTCCGCGTCATTCGATTCAATAGCCGCCTTGTTCGCGTCGATCAGCGCCTTGTTCGCGTCGATTCGATCGGACAGCTTTCCGACTTCAACCGCAAGCCTTCCCTCAAGCTCGCCCTTTACCGCTGCAAGCTCACTTTCTGCCTTTGCGATCGCGCCGTCGATCGCAGTCTGTAATTCTGCTACCTCTGTATCGACCTTACCGTCGAGGGTGGTGATTTTACCGTCAAGGGTTTTGTCCATTGCCTCAAGCGCATCGATCAGACGGTTGATGACCGTGATCTGTCCCTGAATGGTCTTGATATTGTCGCCGTTCGCGGTGATCTTTTCCTGAAGCTGTGCTACCGCATCCTCGAGCCTCTTGGTGATCGTATTCACTGCCGCCGTGAGGTTGTTCTCGGCGGTGGTGACCGCATTGTCGATCTTCGTGTCGAGTGCGGTGATCTTACCGTCGAGGGCAGTGTCTTCGGTCTTGAGAGCCGCGATCGCCTCTCTGATCTCCTGAAGATCCGCAATGCTCGCGTTGATGTCCGAGATCTGTCCCTGAATGGTCGTGATGTCGGCGGTATTGGTTGCAAGCGACGCATTGAGCGTTCCGAGCTGCGTGTTGAGCGTTCCGAGCTGCGTGTTGAGCGTTGCAACCTCTGCTGCGAGCTTGCCTTCAAGCTCCGCAACCGCCGCGTCGAGGTCGCCCTTCTCTACGTAAACGATCTCCTGAAAGGTCGCCGAAACCGTAACCGCACTTCCGGGCATCGTAAAGGTATTGCTATCGTCAACGTCGACGGGCGCACCGAGCGCGTCGGTGACCGAAAGTGCCGTGAGCTTATATCCCTCTGCGGGCTCTACGGTCAGGGTAACGGTGTCCCCGTACTTTGCCGTTGTCACATCGGACACGACCGTGCCATTCTGCACAGCGGTCACGGTGACGTTATAGACAGGCGGCGTGAGCGTTGCCGAAGTCGAAACCCCTGCAATCGTCGAGCCACCCTCGTAATCCGTGGGAACGTTCACCACTGCCAAGCCATCGCACCCTTCGAAAGCATTCTCCGCTACCGTCGGTTCCTTAGATCCGTAGTAGTTTACGGTCTCGAGTGAGGCGCAACCCTGAAACGCATAGTTGCCGATCGAAAGCGACTTGCTGTAAATATTCACGGTCCCGAGTGAGGCGCAGCCCCGAAACGCAAAGTTGCCGATGGTCTCCACACTTGCGGGAATCGTCACGGTCTCGAGTGAGGAGCAACCCTGAAACGCATTGTTTCCGATGGAGGTCACGCCGTCCTCGATCACTACCTTGGAATTTAATTCACTGGCAATTCCGGAAACGGCTGACAACGCACCGTTTCCATAGATGTAGGTTACGTCGTTATCATCGTCATTGAAGTAGTAAAGGTCGCCGATCACGCCGGTGGGAACCCTCTCCTCTGCACTTATACTCAGCGCCGCCACGGGGATGAGGCTTACCACCATCACGATGGCTACGATCAAGCTAAGAATTCTTTTTTTCATTTTTCTGTTCCTCCGAATAAAAGATTGATAGAATGTGTGTCGGTGTGATGTCTGTCATCATACCGTTTTGGGGGATGAATTGTTTTTTCTGCTACTCGTTTATCCTTTCGTTTTTCTTGCAGCCGCATACCCCGATGAGGTCGCCGCCTCTTTCGGTATATGCACAGGTTCCGCAGTCGCGTTCCGAGGTCTTTCCTTTTTTTTCGTAATGCTCGCAAGGGTCCTGCATCAGAGTTACGAAGGGCTTCCCTTCATCCGTATAAACGGGGGAGCTTTTGAAGTCGGGATAGATCGGGATCGGCTCGTCGCCGCGGTCGATCTCTTCATAATATCCGTATCTGATCTCAAACGCTCTGCCGTGAAGCTCGATCACCTGATAGAGGTCTCCCTCCTGCGGCGGTGCGCGAAAGGGGGCATCTGAATGTGGAAACGTCGCTTCCATAACTACCTCCTTCCTCTCCGCAGGTAAAATAAAAGACCTGCTGTACTGTTGTGCCTACAGTATAGCAGATCTTTTTTCTTTACGGTACTACCGAAAAAGACTTTTTTCGGCTACATTTTTGGGGGAACGGAAAATTTTTACATATCCCGAAGGTCGTCAATGAGATATAAGGATCACAGGATCGCGGCGAAGCTGTCGCGCGAAAGTCCGCTCTTTTCGGACACGATCTTGATCGCCTGCTTGACGCCCGCAAGCGACATATGCACGCGGTCTGCGATCTCCTGATTGCTCATCCCGAACGCCGCAAGCTTCGCGACCTCTCTTTGACGGGGAGACAGCGTCGTGAGGATCTGCCTGCCGCGCACCGCGCCCGAGAGACGAGACCAGCCCTCGTTATAGATCTTGTAAAGCCGTTTGACCTCATTCCACGCGCCCTCGTCGATGAGAGAAAGTCTCCTTTCCATCAGGGTATCAAGGGCGCGGCAATACTCGGCGAGAACGCCGTAGAATTTGTCGGGGAGGGCTAACGCTATTGCCTTATCAACGTGGTAGATCGCGTCCTCCTCCTTGCCGCAGTTGTGGTAGATTGCGGCACAGGTAAGGCGCAGGTAGATCTCCGCCATAATGGTATTATTGGCTCTCGCCCACGAGATCAGCGGCTCTACCGAAAAGGAAATGACCGACATAATATAAAGACCTTGCGTTCCGTCTACCTTGACAAGACCCATTGCAACCGCATAACCGAGTGCGTACAGATATTTGGCGTAATAGACCTTTGCCGCAGGGTATGCATCCTTGTGAATGGGCTCAAAACGCCCTTTTTTGAACCATTCGGGGAAGCTTTCCACGTTATATACCATAATATCGACCGCGCTGATCGCAAGCTGCATCACGTCTCGGTCATTATCGTTTTTGGCGGGTGCTTCGGATATATGGATCTTGGCTTTGCGCCACATTTCAATATCGCCCTTCCAGACGGCGCACATGGCAAGGAGCATACCTGCCGATTGTACGGCATAAAAGCCCGAGTGCTTCGACAGGAGGTAGCTTGCGATATCGTAAACCTTATCGATCTCGCCGCGAGAATAGGCGACCTCGGCTTCAAAAAGGACCTGCGCTTCGTGATTGTATGCAAGACTTTCGGCTGAAATATCGGCGCTTCCGGGCGTATTGTAAAGATCGCTCATATATAGAAAAAGAGTCTTTCGAGGCATCGGCATATCCTTGTCCGCATTTGCCCTTCCTTCCTTTGTTCTGCCGTCGATCGGCTTCTTTGCATTTTTGGGTATCATCCAATTTCGACCGAGACGCGTCGCACCCTCAATTCTGCC
>JAZNOQ010000114.1:0-7623 GCA_045589215.1 Eubacteriales bacterium | reverse complement strand
GCAGATACCGACGTTCCTGCAGGTGACATCGGCGTTGGCGCACGCGAGATCGGCTATCTCTTTGGTCAGTACAAGAGACTGCGCGACGAGTTCACGGGCGTTTTGACCGGTAAGGGTCGTTCCTACGGCGGCTCGCTGATTCGTCCCGAGGCGACCGGCTTCGGTGCGGTCTACTACACCGCAGAAATGCTGAAGACGTACGGCGAGGACATCAAGGGCAAGACCTTCGCGATCTCCGGCTTCGGAAACGTTGCTTGGGGTACCGTTATTAAGATCAACGAGCTTGGCGGTAAGGTCGTTACCATTTCCGGTCCTGACGGCTATATTTACGATAAGGACGGTGTCTCCACCAAGGAGAAGATCGACTACCTCCTCGAGATGCGTGCATCCTGCCGCAACCGCGTAGAGGACTATGCGGATAAGTTTGGCGTGCCCTTCTTTGCGGGACAGAAGCCCTGGGGCGAGAAGGTAGACGTTATCATGCCCTGCGCGACGCAGAATGAGGTCAACCTTGACGACGCGAAGAAGATGGTTGCAAACGGTCTTAAGTATTACGTTGAGGTCTCTAACATGCCCACCACCAACGAGGCGGTTGCTTATCTGCAGGCAAACGGCGTAGTGGTCGCTCCCTCCAAGGCTGTTAATGCAGGCGGTGTTGCGGTATCGGGTCTCGAAATGTCTCAGAACTCCATGCGTTACAGCTGGTCTGCGGCAGAGGTCGACGCAAAGCTGAAGGAGATCATGAAGAGCATTTACGACAGCTCGGTCGCGGCTGCAAAGGAATACGGCATGGAAGGCAACCTCGTTGCAGGTGCGAATATCGCAGGCTTCCTCAAGGTTGCAGACGCAATGCTTGCTTTCGGCGTGGTCTGATTATAAAGAAACATACAGAAAAGGCTGATTCATTTGAATCAGCCTTTTGTTTTGTTAAGGATTATTCTTCGTCCTCACGCTTCTTCAGGACGATGACTGCAGGAGCTGCGAGAGCGATCACAGCGAGTGCGATCGAGGAGGCGACGACCGAACCGCAGCCGCCGGATTCCTGTTTGTCACCCGTGTCTCCGGATTCAACGGGAGGCTCGGTCACAGGTTCGGTTACGGGTTCCGTAACGGGCTCTGTGACGGGATCGGTCTCGGGTTCACTTTCCTCACCTGGCTCCATAGCATCCTTGCTTTCCTCGGGAATAAGGAGCTCGTTCACATAGCCGCCCTTTCCGTCCTCGTTCACCCAATAGGTGTAGTCGATGGCAATGCCCTGATCAACTCCTTGGTAGGTCATGTAGTAGTACGGGCTGGTCGGGTAAGGATCAACGCCGAGCTTTTGGAGGAAGGGATAAACGTTGATGAAATCATATGCCGCTTTGTTTGCAAGGAAGCAAAGCTTTCCGGAACGAATATCTTCACGGGTGACGAAGCAATCGTAGCCTGCCCAATCGATCTCAGAGCCGTTATTCATAATGCGCTTTGCACCGGAGGCTTTGATTGCTTCGAGATAGTAATTCTCTTTAATGTACTTTTCGGAGTCTGCACGGTCGATCCATGCGGTCGCATACTCGAGGCAATAGTCCTTGGAAAGGGTGACCTGGTGAGCGACCGGTACCGTAGCGGGACCGCTGAGCTCACCTGTGAAGTAGTTGCCCTGGATCAATGCGTAGGGGGTGTTTGCGTAGCCCATAAACGCGCAGGCAGAGCCTGTGTGGCTTGCCGTAATATTTCCGGTAACGCCGCAGCCGAAGATACGGGGAGCCTGCTTGTTGCCTGAGCCGAAGGAATAGCCGAGAATGCCTGCGGCACCGGGGACGGAGCCGTAATAAAGAATGTGCTTGTCGATGCCGATCCTGCCGCCGCAGACAGCGGCGTCACAGATGCCGTCGCTGCCCTTCGAGCCGTCCGCGAGCTTTGTGTCCGTGGAGCAAAGAGCATAAGTGGCGTCATCACAGAAGCCGTCTTCGTTGGGATCCTGCAAATGAGAGTACACATTTCTCTCGTTGTAGGCAACAACGTCGCCTGCCGAGAGGCAACCGAAGAAGGTATTATAGCCGCCCGTGAAGGAAACTCCGTTGATCGAGCCGGATCCTACGTCAGCAGCAATGCCCGCAGAAACGTAATTTGAAACGATATTGCCGGTATTGACGCAGTAGTATAGCTCGACCGATTGTGCAGATCTCGCGAGCATACCGGCGCAGTGAATGGGATGACCGTGTGCGCTGGTGTCGCTTGTTTTGGTAACATTTTCTGCGAGGATATCGCCCGTGTTGAGGCAGTAATTTAGCTTGAGACGGTCCTGCGTGTAGCCCGTGATGCCTGCTGCGTATTGGCGGTGGCTGGTTATGGTTCCGTTGTTGATGCAGTTTTCGAATACGAGGTCGCAGACGAAGTTCGGGTAAGAGTCGCAACCGGGTCTGCTGACCATACCTGCCGCGTAGTTGGCGATGCAGGTGATGTCGCCGTTGTTGATGCAGTTGATCGCGGTGATATCGCCTGCGGTATAACCGCCCATTCCGCCTGCGCGGATGGTGCCGATGACGTTTCCGTCATTGATGCAGCCGTCATAGGTGACGTGCATACCGTTTCCAAGGCTGTCGGAGCGAATCAGGCTGCCCGAAATGCCACCGTTATTACCTCCGCTAAGTATTGAGTCCGCCGAGCTGGTGGTCAGGATGTTGCCCGTGTTGGTGCAGTTTAAAAAGCTGATCTCGGTTGCGGTTCCGAAGGCAAGAATGCCTGCGGCGTAGGCGTATGCCTTCAGGACGAGTACGTTCTCCTCCTCCTCGTAAAGCTCGTGACAGTCGTCGTCAGAGACCTTTCCGTAGTTTTTGCAGTTTTCAAACGTGACGTAGGTTTTGATTGCATTTTTTTCTGCATTTGTGCGGTCTCTGTTACTGGCGTCCTTTATGACGGATCCGACGAGTCCACCCGAACAGAGAGCAGTGATCTTTCCCCAATTCTCACAGCTTTTCAGCTCGAGGTCGCCGTAGACCGATCCGAGCAGACCGCCCGTAAAGATCAATTGGTAGAGCATCGTTTCCGAGCCGTTCGGGTTTTGCATACGAATTGATTTTCCGGTCTCAAAGCCATTTATGACGGCAAGGCTTTGAACGTTTTCAAGCTTTATATCGGCACCCTGCATTGCGATCGAGCCGCAGTGCGTTGCAAGACCGAGGCCGCTGTCGGAGCGGAAATTGATCGCACCCTTGATAGAAAGGTTCTTGACGGTAGCACCCTCAAGATACGCGAACATCGGCACCGAGATGGTCACGGATTTTCCGTTTCCGTCGAGGGTCCCCTTGAAGGAGACATCCCAAAGCACGTCGCCGAGTGTATCGAGCAGGTACGAGCCGTTTTTGTCATAGGGGACACCGTATGTTTTCGAAATCGAAATGTCTTTTGCGAGGTAGTAGTCGCCGTCCTCCTTCATCGCGAGGAATTCCTCTTCGGAGGTGATCGGAGTACCCGTGGGGGTGTAGCCGCTTTCGACCGATCCTGCGGAGGATTGGGAGGTAGCGGTGGCTGCGGAAGCCGTTGTGGTGAAGATGCCGAACGCAAACAGCGGAAGGATCGTCAGAACGGCGAGCAGTAGAGAAAAGGCTTTGCGCATAAACAATAAATCTCCTTTTTTTGGGTGTGGGCGGCGCACCGCCCTCTGATAATAGTGTAACAGATTTGGAAGCATCTGTCAAGAGGGGAGAGGGCAACGCGGTTTTCAAATTTTAAAAAAGAACAAATTGTACTTTTTGCGCGCACCCTATTGACAAATGATAAAAGTGTGATATAATGTTAACTGTTTAACTGTTAAGCGCTTAACTGTTTGATGGAAAGGAAGAAGATATGGAAGAAATGAACGGCGTCACGATGGAGCCGCGCGCAGTGATCGGTGCACTTCTCGCAACGATGCGCCTGCACCGAAAGCACGCAGAACGATTCGTGCGCGAGACCGGACTGCACCCCACACAGCATAGAGTTTTGATGTATCTTGCGCGGAGCGGGGAACCCTGCAGACAGAGAGAGATCTCGGATCACTTCGAGCTTACTCCTGCGGCGGTGGCGCAGATCCTTGATAAGCTTGAGGGAGAGGGGTACGTGACACGCGAGGCGTCCGACGAGGACAGTCGTTGTAAGCGTGTGGCGTTGACGAAGCGGGGAGTCGCGACAGCAGAGGAGAGCAACGTTGCCTTTCGCGGAGTGGATGCGATGGTATTTCGCGGTGTCTCTGAGAAGGATATGGATACGTTTTATCGGGTACTTTTGCAAATGCAGGAAAATTTACAATCGGAGCCGGAAGGGAGAACATAAGCAGTATGAAAAGATGGTGGAAATATATTAAGCCCTACTGGGCGTATTTTGTGCTTGGACCGCTTTGTATGATCGTTGAGGTCATCGGCGAGGTGCTGATGCCGACCTTTCTTGCGGAGGTGCTCAACAACGCCGCCGACAATACCCCGTGGTTCAGCGTCGGTGTTGCGCTTAAGATGATTTTCGTCGCCGTTCTGATGATGCTCGGCGGTGTCGGCGGCGCGTACTTCGGTGCGAAGGCGTCGGTCAATTTTGCGGCGGATCTCAGACAGGACGTTTACGCGAAGGTTCAGCAGTATTCGTTTGCGAACATCGATCGCTTCTCAACGGGCTCGCTCGTTACACGTCTCACGAATGACGTTCAGCAGATGCAGCAGATGGTCAATATGATGCTCCGTATGTGTCTGCGCTCGCCCGGTATGCTGATCGGTGCTCTGATCATGGCGATCACGCTGCGCCCCTCGCTTGCTGTGGTGTTTGCCGTGACGATCCCCTTGATGCTTCTGTCGATCGCCGCGGTCGTAGCGATCGGATTTCCGCGTTTCGCGCGCGTACAGACGAAGATCGACGGACTGAACTCGACCGTGCAGGAGAGCGTTACGAACGTTCGTGTGGTCAAGTCCTTTGTCCGCGAGGAGCATGAGAACAAAAAGTTCCGCAAGGCAAACCGCGAGCTGAAGGATACAAGTATGTCGGCGACGAAGGTGATGATCTTTATGTCACCCGTTATGACGGTCTTTATGAATATCACCACGATCGCCGTTCTCTGGCTCGGCGCGCCGATGGTGCAGGCGGGAATGGAAAAGGGCGACCTTTCGGCGTTCATCACCTATGTCACGCAGATCCTGTTTTCCCTTATGATGGTTACGGTGATGCTGATGATGCTGTCGCGTGCGCTTGCATCGGCAAAGCGTGTCCGCGAGGTGCTTGACGAAAAGCTCGACCTTACCGATCTCGAAACTGCCGATCCCGATGCACGCGTAACGCGCGGCGAGATCGAATTCCGCAACGTAGACTTCCGTTACTATAAGGACAGCGCGGGGAAGGTGCTTGACGGCATCGATCTGAAGATCCCCGCAGGCTCGACGGTCGGCATCATCGGCTCGACGGGCTGTGGTAAGACAACGCTTGTTTCGATGATCGCGCGTCTTTATGACGTCGATGCGGGCGAGGTGCTTATCGACGGACGAAACGTCAAGGACTACACGCTCTATCATCTCCGTGAGGGCGTTGGTATCGTTCTGCAGAAGAACGTACTCTTCTCGGGCTCGATCGAGGATAACCTGCGGTGGGGCAACGAGGACGCGACGATGGAGGAGATCCGCGCGGCGGCAACGCACGCGCAGGCGGACAAATTCGTCTCGACCTTCAAGGGTCAGTACGACTACGACCTCGGTCAGGGCGGTAAAAACGTGTCGGGCGGTCAGAAGCAGAGGCTTTGTATCGCACGTGCACTTCTGAAAAAGCCACGGATCATCATCCTCGACGACTCGACGAGTGCCGTTGACACGGCGACCGAGGCGCAGATCCGAAAGGCATTCCGCGAGGAGCTTTCGAATTCGACCAAGATCATCATTGCACAGCGTATCACCTCGGTGCGTGACGCCGACTTCATCGTCGTGATGAACGAGGGTAAGATCACGGGCGTCGGTACGCACGACGAGTTGCTTGCGGATAATATTGAATACAAGGAAATTTACGAGTCGCAGGCAGATACGGTTTCTCGCGTAGCCGAGACTGCCGCTGCCGCAACGGAAGGAGCGTGACGAAAATGGCAAAAAGAACACTTGAAACGCTCCGAAAGCAGTATGCCCGCGAGGTCAAAGCGGCGCGAGGCGGCCCCGGAATGGGCCCGAGACCGGGCGGAGGTCCCGGCGCGCGCACTCCGGGTATGAAGGGAAAGCCGAAAAATACGAAAAAGACGGTCGCGCGGCTATGGCGTTACGTTGTGGTCTACCGCTGGCTTCTTCTTCTCGTGCTTTTCCTGATGCTGACGCAGACAGTCACGTCGCTCTGCGGCTCGTATCTATTGAACCCGATCATCAACCGCATTGCAGGTGTTGAGACCACGGTTGAAAACTCGGGCGTTCTCGCCGTTTTTGCAGACGGCGTTATCGAGAAGCTTTCAAATCTTCCCGTCTTTCATTCGCTCGTTTCGACGAGCCATGCAGGGGCTGTGACCTTCTATCTCGCGGCGGCGATCGCGGTGCTTGCGCTTATTTATCTCGTGAGCCTTTCGTGTACCTATCTTCAGGCGCGCGTAATGCTCCACGTTTCGCAGAGCGCGACCGAAAAGATTCGTAACGATCTCTTTGAAAAGCTTCAGACTCTGCCCGTTCGGTATTTCGATACGAACACCACGGGCGAAACGATGAGCCGCTTTACGAATGACGTCGACAACATCGACGTGATGATGAACAACTCTCTGACAAGCCTTGTCTCGGGCGTGATCACGCTTGTCGGTACGTTTACCTTTATGCTCACTACGAATATCTGGCTGACAATGGTCACGGTCGTGTTTATTCCGATCTTCACTCTTCTTGCGGGTGCGATCGGCAGACAGTCGAGCAAGTATTACAGCGGTCAGCAGGCGGCACTCGGTGCGGTCAACGGCTACATCGAGGAGACCGTTACGGGTCAGAAGGTCGTTAAGGTGTTTAACCACGAGAGCACCTGCGTCGAGGAGTTCGGCATGCTGAATGACGATCTGCGCGAGAAGCAGATGAAGGCGCAGTTCTACGGCGGCATTATGGGACCGATCATGGGCAATACCTCGCAGATCTCGTACAGCATCACGGTCGGCATCGGCGGTATTCTGATGTGTACGCGCGGCTTTACGTTCGGTGCTTTGACGGTATTTGCGACCTACTCGCGTCAGTTCTCAATGCCCATAAATCAGCTCTCCCAGCAGATGTCGACGATCTTCGCCGCCCTTGCGGGTGCGGAGCGCGTGTTTGCGATCATGGATCTTGATCCCGAGGAGCCCGATGCGGAGGACTGCGTCGAAATGACCGAAATGCGCGGCGACGTCGCAATGACCGACGTGGATTTCGGTTACGTTCCCGAAAAGCAGATCCTGAAGAAGATCTCGCTTTACGCGCATCCCGGGCAAAAGATCGCGTTCGTTGGTTCAACGGGCGCGGGTAAGACGACGGTGACGAATCTCCTGAACCGTTTCTATGACGTCGACAGCGGAAGCATCACGATCGACGGCGTGGATATCCGCAAGATCAAACGCTCCTTCCTTCGCGAGAATATCGCAATGGTGCTGCAGGATACCCACCTCTTCACGGGTACGGTGATGGAAAACATTCGCTACGGCAGACCCGA
>JAZNOQ010000113.1:0-3856 GCA_045589215.1 Eubacteriales bacterium | reverse complement strand
CAAAAACAAAGCCGGCGAGAAAGAGCGCGAGAGCGCCCGCGAGTATTCTTTTCAAAACAAGCTTTATACGCATTAAAAAATTCCTCTTTCCTTTGCTGAATACAGTTTTCCGTATATATTTTACCACAAACGTACGGATTTGGGAAGGGGCTCACCCCGAAATTCACAATAATGTAACAAGAATAAAGAGAAAACCTGCTCTGTCCCTTTGAAAATGTCGGACAGAACAGGTTTACGGGGGCGCCGTCACACGGTGAAGATCTGAAATCAGTCCTCAACCTTGATGATCTCTTCGCCATTATAGTTGCCACAAGCCTTGCATACGCGATGGCTCATGATGAGCGCGCCGCACTTGGGGCAAGCGGTCATTCCGGGCACGGTCAGCTTCCAGACGTTCGAACGTCTCTTGTCTCTGCGTGCTTTAGAAACCTTTCTCTTCGGTACTGCCATTGATCTACACCTCCTTCGCCAGTCATTCCGACAAGGCGTGATTAACCTTATACTGCGTTATTTTGCATTTCTCGTTATGCTATCCCTCCCGTGGGGGCTTTGCATCGCTTCACGGATTTTCCTTCGAGTCTTACGACTCTTCGTTGTCCTTCTTTTCGAGCAGCTGACGAAGAACGTCCCAGCGGGGGTCGGTCTCCTTTTTCGTACAGCCGCAGTCGCCATCCTTCAGAGGCTTTCCGCATTTCGGACAAAGTCCGGGGCAATCCGGTGAGCAAAGCACACGCATCGGAAGCTCAAGCACCAGCTCTTCGCGGAGCGCTTCGTCCACGTCGAGCATATTTCCTTCAAGAACCGCATATTCGTCAAACTTATCTTCAAGCGTTTCCTCACTGACCGTGCCGGGGGCAACGACCGTGCGCTCGAATATAAGCTCGACTTGGTCCTGCACGGGCGTGAGACACCGCGCACAGATCGACTCGAAGGGGAGCGTAGCCGTGAGAGCGAGACGGATGTAGCCTGCCATTGCTTTGACAGAGCCGACCACCCGTACGTCAGACGGAAATGACACATCTGCTTCAAAATCCGGTTTCAAAGTGTAATCGATCGAAATGACATCGGTATCACCCTTCAGAAGCGGGCGCATATCAATTTTCATTCGCTTCATACCTCCAAAAGCCATAGACATAAAATGCAACATTACATATTATACCGAATTCCCGTCCCGTTGTCAAGAGGATTTTCTGTTTTTTTGTAAATTTTTTCACTTCGTCCGTATCTTCGGGCTTTTTTTCATCCGAATTTGTGAAATGCGGTGAAAAAATCACGGGCGCGGGGGCATGATTCCCCGTCGCCCGTATGACCGTATTACCCTTCAAGGATCCGCATCAGCACCGACAGCATCTCCGATGCCTCCGCGCGGGTGAGCGACGCGCCGACCGCCGCCTTTCCGTCGGTATCACGGAAGATCCCGATCGCGGAGAGGTGATAGACCGCATCCTCTGCCCACGCGGGGATATTTTCTCCGTCGTCAAACGTTACATTCCCCACTGCCACGCTGTCGGGACGCTTCAGGCTTTCGGATGCCGTCTCACAGCGTTCGATCAGGAGGGAGAGGATCTTCGCAGCCTCGGCGCGCGTGACCGCCCGATTCGGCTGAAAATACAGACCGTCCGCGCCGAACGTGCCGTTCACCACGCCCATCGCATACGCCTCCTTGACGTAGCCGCGGAGGGATGACGGGATCTCCCCGTCGTCAAGGAACACCGTCCTTTCTCCAGACGGCACCTCCGTGACACCGCAGGCACGCATCGCCATTACGAGGAAATCGACGCGGCTGACGGTCGACGCGGGATAGAAGAAGGTCTTACCGCCGACCTCGGTTCCGCTCATAATGCCGACCTCGGTCATTTTGATCGCGGCAGACACCGCGCTGTCGCTCGTGAGATCGACGAAATCGACCGAAACGCTCGGTTCTGCGACCGTCACCGTTACCTCTCGGCTCGTGCTGTAATTCCCCTTCGCGTCGCGCACCACGTAGCGGAAGGTATCCTCTCCCGTGTATCCCGAATAGGGGGTGTAAACATAGCTTCCCGCTTCTCTGTCGAGAAGGCGGACCGCACCGTGCGTAGGCGTCGAGACGATCTCGAACACGTATCCGTCACCGTCGGGATCGTACCCCGAAAGTATTCCCTCATACGAAAGCCCGCGATAGGTCGATGCCGTCAGCATTGCCTCGGGTGCATATGCACCCGTCGGGCGCTCCCCGAGCGAGGAGACCGAATAGACGCGGCAGGTGAGGCTGTATCCGCTCTTCCCGCAGGAGAAACGGAAGGAGCCCACGCCCTCGTCGCCCGTCGCAGAGGTATAGGTCAAGCGTTCAAGATTTCCCGCGGAGATCACCTGCCCCGACTGCACGGCGGATGCGCCGAGGAAGAGCGTACCCTCCGTGGCATTCGGTGCCTCCTCGACCGTGATGTATTCGAGTGCCGAGAGGTTCATCGCACGGAGAAAATCCTTCGCTTCAAAGTAGTAGATCTCACCGATCTCCTTTGAGACGACCATATCGGTCGCGGCGGCGAGGTTATGTAGCCCGAGGCTGACGGGAGCGTCTCCCGTTTTCTCCCCTTCTAAGGAAATGGGTTCAAGTGCGAAAGCGGCAAGGGAGAGAGCCGCGGCGACCAAAAGAGCCGTAACACATACAAGCAAAAGCTTCCGAAATACGCGCATAAAAACAGTACCGTACCTTTCTCTGACAATTCTCTGTACTCTATGTTTATACTTCCTCACGTGCTTTTATGATTACCTGCAGCGTGTTTTCTTTTTGCAATTCTCGAAATTTGTTATATTTTGTCGGTTTGGTTGTTTTTTAGCATTCGGTTTCTCCAAAAGCCGCCTGCAGCTTTTCGATCGCGCCCTTCTCGATCCTGCTGACATAGGAGCGCGAGATCCCGAGCCGCTGTGCGACGTCCTTCTGTGTCATTGCCGTCTTTCCCGCGAGCCCGTAGCGCAGGCATATGATCTGCCGCTCGCGCTGATCAAGCACCGATCCGACGTAGCGCATCGCCTTCTGCAAGCGGATCTTTCGCTCGACCTCCTCTGCGATGTTGTCTTCAAAGCTGATGACATCGGCGTAGGTCAGCGGATTTCCGTCGCGGTCTACGTCGATCGTTTCGTTCAAGGAGACCTCGCTCTGCGATTTCCGACGGCTTCTGAAGTGCATCAGGATCTCGTTTTGAATGCACCGAGCCGCATAGGTCGCGAAGCGCGCACCGTTCTCTACGTTGAAGCTGTCGACTGCCTTGACAAGTCCGATGATGCCGATCGAGACGAGATCCTCCTGATCGCCGTTCTGCGACGAGGCATAATATTTTCTCACAATATGAGAAACAAGTCTCAAATTATGCAAGATCAGCTTCTGCCGTGCGTCCTCGTCGCCCTCTGCGGCGCGGAGAAAGCACGTATGCTCCTCCTCATGCGGAAGGGGCGGCGGGAACGAGCGCTGTACCTCGATCCCGAGGATCATATGATAAAAGCGCGTGAAAAACGACAGGATCATTGCAAGCATAAAAATATCCCTCCCTTGCTTCGTGAATATACGCTCACATTCTTATGCAAGGAAGGGCTTGTTTTTTGCCTGTACGGATTTTTCGGACGTGACGACATGCCTTTTTACCGTTTGTTTTCTGTTTTTCGGAGAGATCTGCTGCACGATGCGAAAACAGAGGTCCCGTACATTTACCGCTTCGGCTTTCCCCGTGTAAAAAGCGCCGCGATATAGCCGAACACAAGTGCCGCTGACGTACCGCCCGCCGCCGCAGTCAAGCCTCCCGTCAAAGCACCGAGCAGTCCCTTTTCGTCGACCGCTCGTCTCACGCCCTTTGCGATCAACGCACCAAATCCACAAAGC
>JAZNOQ010000112.1:0-4652 GCA_045589215.1 Eubacteriales bacterium | reverse complement strand
CCTTTTACTTAAAGATAGTGCTTCATCGTTTCAATGTTTTTTTCTTCGAACGAAACGATCTTACTTGCAAGCCCACAAGCCGCAGAATACTGCGGATCCTTGCTCTCCGTTCGCTCAAGCTCGTGGAGGATTCGGGTATTATCGGTGATCCCCATCGTGGAGCCCTCGATGATCATTTCTGCAATGTGGCTCGTTGTGCTGTCCATCATCGTGTTCATCGCGATGCCCATTTTTGAGCCCATCTTCGCGAAAACACCCGCTTCCTTTGCCTCGCGATGCTCGGTATCAAGCAGCTCCTTCGCGTCATCTGCAAAGC
This sequence comes from Eubacteriales bacterium, assembly GCA_045589215.1. Taxonomy (GTDB): domain Bacteria; phylum Bacillota; class Clostridia; order Oscillospirales; family CAG-272; genus JAZNOQ01. Next base: position 4,336 of record JAZNOQ010000112.1, on the reverse strand, counting down.
GCTGATAGCCCTCGATCTGTGCGACCATATCGCCGCGCAGCTCCTCGTTTTGCACCTTCGGCATAAGGTCGAGGAGTGCCGACTCGCCCATCTTCATATTCTTATACATCTGTCCCGCCGCGTCGGAGACACTCGTTTTCATGTTTTCCATACCGTTATCTGCCTTTCCGTTGTTTTTTTGGATACAGTATTCAGTATGGACGTTTTTGGCTGTTTTATGTATAGAAATCTTACTGCTGCATATTATCACGGACCTTCGCTTCCCGCACGTCGGGGCCTTCGAAGCGTAGCGGTTTATATTCGCCGAACAATCGGCTCGTAACGCGATCCCAATAGCGCTTGCGGAGATCCGCATGCGAGAGGTTCGTGCTGATGATCGTCGACTTCTTACTGTTGATGCGCGTGTCGAGAATGTCATACAGCACCGAGATGGTAAACTGATTGGTCAGCTCGGTCCCGAGATCATCGATGATAAGGAGATCACATTCAAAGCACCGTGCGATATCCTCGCTGTCCCCAACGCCTCTGCCGAACTGCATTTTTTCAAAATCGCGGAAGAGATTCACCGCACTGATGTAATAAACGTCATATCCGCGCTCGATCACTCTTCCCGCCGCCGCGCTCGAAAGGTGTGTCTTTCCCCGTCCCGTTCCGCCGATCAGAAGGAAGTTTTCGGATTTTTTATCCGAAAAGTTCTCAGCAAAGGTATGGAGCGTCTCGAAGATGTATTTTGCAGAGGCAAGCTCCATCGGGCTCGAACGGAAATACTCAAAGGAAAAGCTGTCAAAGGTCTGCTCACGGAGAAGGTTTCCGATTCCCGAGGACTCGTATCCCGCGAGGATCAGTTCTCTGTTCATGCAGGAGCACATCTTCATATTGACGTATCCCGTGTCTCCGCAAAGCTCACACACGTATTTTACGTCGGTATAATCGGACGGGTATCCGTTTTCAATGAGAAGCCTTGCCCGCTTTTCCTGAAGCGCACAGTTCTTCTCCTTCGCGCGCTCGATCATCTCAGCGCGTTCCTCCTGTGACTTTGCATTCAGGACCGCCCCCATGATCTCGGATCCCGCGTGGGCGATCTCACGGTCAAGCTCCCACAGCCCGGGGATCTTCATCTCAAGCTCGTGCTTTCTTTCCTCTGCCGCATCCTGTGCCTGCAGATACTTTTTATCATACTCCGCACGGATCCGTGCGTAATTTGCTCTGTTGTATCCCATGTCTCCACTCCTTTACTGCCCGTTTTTCGCCTTGTCACGGTAGATCTGCTCGTACGCATCTCCGTAGCTTCTCCGAAGCGCCGCCTCAAAGAAATCATCCGTATTAAAGTTTTCTTCTCCGACAGTGCTTTCGGTCTTACGCTCGGATGCCTCGACCTCCTCGGGGGTCGAAAGCCCTTCTCGATACCATCTTTCGAGGATCTTCGATGCATAAAGAAGCGTAGGCTTTCCCGTCGCATTCACCGTGCGCTCGTAGGCGAGACGGATGAGATCCATACTGCAGCCGTATTCTCCGAGCCAAAGCATCACAGCCTTCTTTTCCTTCGCCGTAAAGGATCTTTCTCCCATACCGAAGATCGAACGGATCTGTCCCTCGTTCGTCCGAAGCATCCGAAGCCGATCGAGATGCACGCGCAGTGCCGATGGATCGGTAATTCCCTCGTCGGTGAGGGAAAACGCCATTTTCTCAACGTAATGAAGGGTCTTGCGCTCCGCCTCGGGCATTTCACCGAAATAACGCAGAAGCGTCAATACGTATTCCTCGCTGAGTGCGAGATGATCGATGAAGCCGATGACCTTACTGATGTCGCGCGGATTGAACATTTTTCCGTAAGCGCGCTGACATTCATCCAGAAAGAGCGAGAGATCCTTCCTTTTTTCAAGGAACTCCGAAAGCTCGGTCATCGTATAATTCGGAAGCTCGTCCTCACGTCGGGGCTTTTTCTCACGAGGCGTATCTGCCGCCTTCAGAGTCGACGGCTCTTTGCTTGATACCTCGCCGTATCCGTGGGCGATCGCCGAGCGTTTTTCTTGCTCCTCGCGGATGATCTCCTCGGGCGACTGCTTTTTCGGGCGACCTACCTTCTTTTTCACAGCCGTTTCCGTAGGAGCGTAATCGATCACTCCCGCGCCTCTCCAATATGCGATCGCACGCTCGACCTCGTCAAGCGAGTGACCGATCCGATCCGCAAACAGAGAAAGTGCCTCGGCACTCCCCTCCTTCGCCGCAGGATCTGCCGCAAGACACCAAAGGATCTTGCAGTCAAGCCCACTCGCGCGCTCGGCGGCATCTGCCGCACCGAGCGGAAGGACCGCTACCTCGTCGCCGTACAAAATGCGAAGTCTTTTCCCAGTTTGATTCTGTTCTTTTGCGTTCTGTACACCCATTCTCTACGTACCTTTCCGAAAGCACCGCGTACGGCACTTTTTTCTGTATTCATTCAGTCTTTCACGTCCTCGGCTCATCCGACCGATCGTTTCCGTTTTCCGAAGCACTCCCTTGACGGCGTGACAGCTCGTAGCAAAGAACCATCAAGGAGTCACCGATATGTACGCTCTCGATAGCCATATTTCCTGCAACGTCATATAGCTGACTGTTGGTGAAATTCCACGCGCCCGGAACACCGAGCATAGACAGCTGCCTCACAACGTCCGACGCTGCTTCGCGCGGAAGCGTCAAAACGGCAATATCCACAACGTTCTCGGTGCAGAATTCGTCGAGCTTATCCATCGGGTATACAGTCACGTCTCCGATTCTCTTCCCGAAGAGCGCAGGATCTACGTCGAACATTGCAATGATATCCACGCCGCGCTTCTCAAACATAGAGCTATGGACGAGTGCCCGTCCGAGGTTTCCTGCGCCGATGATGATCGCACGGAAGCCCTTGCCGACGCCGAGGATCTCACTGATCTTGGCATATAGGTAATTCACGTTGTATCCGTAGCCTTGCTGACCGAAGCCGCCAAAGCAGTTGAGATCCTGACGGATCTGCGATGCCGTAATGTGCATGAGCGTTGCAAGCTCATTTGAGCTGACGCGCGTTTTTCCTTCACGCAGGAGCTCACGCAAATAGCGAAAATAGCGCGGAAGTCTTTTGATCACAGCCCCCGAAACGAGGGGCTTTCCATCCTCGCGCGGGTAGGATTGTCGGTTACTTTTATTGACTGACATATGCGTTTTCTCTTTCTTTCCTGAATTTCAAATATCCTTTAAAGCACTCCGAAGACCTACAGTAAAGGGGGATTTTTTCATATTTTTCCAAAAGCGGAAGCATCCCGATTGTCAAGAAGGTTTCGTGATTTTTTTGATTTTCTACATTTTGTCCAAAATGTATTTTCTATAAGATCAAGCCTCGATATCGCTCAAAAAAGTTTTCCACAGCTCGTCCGAACCGAGAATTTTGTAATCTTTTATGTTTGAATGAATATTTTTCCCCGCAGACTTATCAAAAACCGCGATGTTCTCGGAGGACCCGATAGAACCTTCAATGAATATTCATTCCGGGTACAATTTTCAGAGCTCGATTTTCGGGTTTTCCACCGCGTTTTCCACAGGCTGTGGAAAACCGTGTGAATAACTTTGTGATTCTCCGAAGTTTTCGTTTCGTTCAAAAATTTCGTAAAAGTGACGAAATGATGAAAATCACTCATCGCATCCATCGGCTGACACAGGAAAAATTTCCCCACATAAACCGTATCATTGTTCCAAAATCGAAGTGTCAGGGTTCATCGATGACCGATGCTTCATCCGTAGTAATCGTTTGCAGATGCATTCAGGGACGTATCCGAAAGATTGCCCTTCAGATATTCAAAATACCCTGCCGCCGCGACCATCGCGCCGTTGTCTCCGCAAAGTGAGATCGGAGGGATCGACAGCCGTGCGCCGTGCGACGCACAGATCTCTCCGAGCCTGCGACGAAGGTGTGAATTGGCGGCTACACCGCCCGCAACGACCACGGTACGGAGTCCCGTTTTGTCGATCGCCATCCCGACCTTCTGTGCGATCGCATCAACGACTGTCTTCGTGTATGATGCCGCAAGGTCGGCAGGAGAAAGGGGCTCCCCGAGCTGCTCCATACGGTTGATCGTATTGAGTGCGGCTGTTTTAAGACCGCTGAAGGAGAAATCGAGATTATCCCCACCGAGCGCGGGAGACGGGAACGCAAAGGCTTCGCTCCTCCCTTCGTATGCGAGCTTATCAAACGCCGCACCACCCGGATACGGAAGTCCGATCACACGCCCCACCTTATCAAAAGCCTCGCCTGCAGCGTCATCACGTGTGCCGCCAAGCTCTTCGAAATCGGTATAATCCTTGACGCGAAAGATCGAGGTATGTC
>JAZNOQ010000111.1:0-2913 GCA_045589215.1 Eubacteriales bacterium | reverse complement strand
CCGATCGGAGCTCCGCTTTTGTTGTAATGATATTACTTCTTCGTGAAGGTGAGAAGACCGATCGTGATCGATTCGTCCTTCTGCTCAAAGAAAACAGGAGTGGAGGCATCGTCAGAGCCCTTCTTGGTGAAGGAGATCTGGAGCTTGCCGTCGTCATCCTCGGTGATCTCGTAGGTGCCCTCGGTCGTTTCGGTATTGTTGGGCTCCTTGCTTGCAAGATAGGTTTCAACGGTGCAGGTGTACTTGTTGCCGGAGAACTTGTAGGTGGTTACGGCACCGGTCTTCAGACCAAATGCTTCTGCCGTAGCATCAAGCGTGTAAGTACCGGAGATCGTCTTGCCGCAGGATGCGAATACGACGCAAACCATAGACAGAACGAGAACAAGCGCGAGGATCTTAGTGATGTTTTTCATTGTTGTAATTCCTTTCTGTGTTTTTTAGGATACTAACAGTATAGCAAAAAAACGCTTATTTGTCAAGTCAAAAAGGGAAAAGTGTGATGATTTTTTTGGTCAAACGGGAGCCCGTTGTCTGTGTTTTATCACAAGGCGATCACATAACCGTTCCGGTAAGACCGCAAAACGTGGAGGGGAAGGGAGGTTCCTCCCCATGAGATATTCTCTATAAATTCAACAAAATGTCTTGATTTTTTCACACTTGAACGCTATAATATAAAATGGTATATAAGATGGTTTAAACACCACTCGGATTTTTATGGAAAAGGAACGGTACTACATCATGGAGAGAGTTTCCAAGGATAATTATTATCTCGATATTGCACAGACGGTTGCGGAGCGCAGTACCTGCCTTCGTAAGAAATACGGCGCGATCATTGTAAAAAACGACGTGATCGTTTCAACGGGCTATAACGGCGCACCGCGCGGCAGAAAGAATTGCTCTGATCTGATGTTCTGTATGCGCGATAAATTGAACATTCCGCGCGGAGAGCGGTATGAGCTTTGCCGCAGCGTGCACGCCGAGGCGAATGCGATCATTGCCGCACCCCGTGAGCAGATGCTCGGTGCAACGCTTTACATCGCGTGCATCAATGCGAAAAACGGTGAGCTTGAAGCGAATACCTCATCCTGCATGATGTGTAAGCGCCAGGTTTTGAATGCGGGGATCGAGACCGTCATCATTCGAGACGATAAGGAGAATTTTCGAATCATTCCGACGAAGGATTGGATCGAAAACGATGACTCGCTCAGCGGCGAGTTCGGCTACTGATCCTTCTTCATCCCACCCGAAAATATAACTGATAGGAAGAAAATAAATGATAGACCGTAAAACGATAATGATACGTATTTTAGGACTCGTGCTTTCAGCCGTTGCTGTGCTGTCCGTACTGTCCTGTAGTGAAAAAACGCCGACCCTTTCCTCCGACGGGCAGGGCGGCTATAAAGACAGTAAGACCGATATCTCTTACCGCGGCGCACCCGATTGCTATGAGGCAAAGGGATATCTGAAGGATAAGGTCATCGCGGAAAACGACGGCATTTCTTTTTATGCGCTTGAGGGCGCTTCCTCGACCGAATGGCTTTGGAGTCCTGACTTTCAGATGCTTCTGTATGCGAGAGAGCTGACGCTCCCGACCCTTGAGACCTTCAAAACGTCGGGGATCTACGTTTGCGTTGAGGAGGATCTGAAGATGAAGACCGCCTACGACGAGACTGATCCCGAAAAGGTTGATGAGATCCTATCGGCGTTTCTAGACGGTGACGAGGTTCCGTATAACAATGGAAAAACGGCACGCTACACCTTTTATCTGAAGCTGTATTCGGAGGAATATTCCTTCCTTCTGTATAACCTGCTTTACGTACAGTATTCGGAGGACTACATCGTTTATGACGTAGATGAGAACGGCGAGGTCGTCGGGGAAACGAACTACGGTAAGGACTTCCTCTATGACCGTTCTTCCGATCGCTGTGTTGCAATGGGAGACGAGCTTCAGAAGTACATTGATGCTTATTACCGTAACACAGACGGGGACGGAGAGGTCTGATGCAGTCTTTGTTCACGGTGGAAAAGCTTACAGGAGATCAGATCCCCGCAGTTGCCGAGGTCGAACGCGAATGCTTTGCAGATCCGTGGTCGGAGGGGGCACTTTCCATGCTGACCGAAGAACCGAACGTCGGTTTTTTCGCGGCGTGTGACGGTAAGATCGTCGGGTACTGTGGAATGCAGTGCGTGCTTGACGAGGGACAAGTCACCGATATCGCGGTGCTTCCGTCTTACCGTCGAAGAGGGATCGCCGCCGCTCTGCTCGACACGCTGATCTCTCACGCGCACAGCGCGGGACTTCGCGTCATTTTTCTTGAGGTTCGGGAGTCAAATCTTCCGGCGCTTTCTCTGTACCGCGACCGTTTCGGCTTTGAGATCCTCGGGGTCAGACGCGGATTTTACTCGCATCCGAAGGAGGATGCGTTTAATATGCGCCTTCTTCTCTGCGACAATCTCTCTCTTTCTGAAAGGACAGTTTAGTATTTATGTATATACTCGGAATGGAAAGCTCCTGCGACGAGACCTCAGCGGCTGTTGTCGAGATGGATCTCGCAGGTGGCACACGCCGTATCGCTTCGAATATTGTGGCCTCGCAGATCGAGACCCACCGTTTGTACGGCGGTGTCGTGCCCGAGATCGCGAGCCGTGCGCACATTGAGGCGATTTCAAATATTACTCATGAGGCACTTGAAACGGCAGGAGTGTCTCTTTCACAGATCGGATGCGTCTCAGTGACGGCATATCCCGGGCTGATCGGAGCACTTCTTGTCGGTGTGAATTTTGCAAAGTCGCTCGCATATGCGAACGCAATTCCGCTCGTCGGTGTCAACCACGTCAAGGCGCACGTTGCGGCGGCATATCTTGCAGATTCCGATCTGAAGCCGCCCTTTCTCGCACTTGTTGTGTCGGGTG
>JAZNOQ010000110.1:0-5785 GCA_045589215.1 Eubacteriales bacterium | reverse complement strand
GTGGTAAGAACCGTCGTACAGCGTGACCTTAACGTCAACGACGTTATAGCCTGCTACGACGCCTGCCTGCATTGCGCCCTGGATACCCTTGTTAACAGGCTCGATGAATTCCTTCGGAATTGCACCGCCCGTAACGGCATTGATAAATTCATATCCCTTACCGGGCTCGTTGGGCTCGAGAATAATCTTAACGTGACCGTACTGACCGGAACCACCGGACTGTCTCTTGTACTTGCATTCGTGGTCAACCTTTCTGCGAACGGTTTCCTTGTATGCAACCTGAGGAGCGCCGATGTTAGCCTCGACCTTGAATTCTCTCTTCATACGGTCGACGATGATATCGAGGTGAAGCTCACCCATACCTGCAATGATGGTCTGACCGGTTTCCTCGTCGGTGTAAACGCGGAAGGTCGGGTCCTCCTCTGCAAGCTTCTGAAGGGCGATGCCCATCTTTTCCTGGTCTGCCTTGGTCTTAGGCTCGATTGCAACGCGGATAACGGGTTCCGGGAATTCCATCGACTCAAGGATGATCGGAGCCTTTTCGTCACAGAAGGTATCACCGGTGGTGGTGTACTTCGTGGAAACGACTGCCGCGATATCACCCGAGTATACGATCTCAAGGTCGGAACGCGAGTTTGCGTGCATCTGAAGGATACGGCCGAAGCGCTCCTTCTTATCCTTCGTGGAGTTGTAAACGTTGGTACCGACACCGATCGTACCGGAGTAAACGCGGAAGAAGCAGAGTCTTCCAACGTACGGGTCGGTCATGATCTTGAACGCAAGCGCGGAGAACGGCGCGTTATCATCAGACGGTCTTTCCTCTTCTTCCTCGGTCTTGGGGTTGACACCCTTGATTGCAGGAACGTCGAGAGGCGAAGGCATATACTCGATGACATTGTCAAGGAGCATCTGAACGCCTCTGTTACGGAACGAAGAGCCGCAGCAGACGGGAACGAACTCGTTGGCAATAGTCGCCTTACGGATTGCGGTTCTGATCTCCTCGATAGAGATCTCCTCGCCACCGAAGTACTTTTCCATAAGAGCATCATCGGTCTCGGCAACTGCCTCGATGAGCTTTTCGTGGTACTCGTTTGCAAGATCGATCATATCTTCCGGGATATCCTCATCGCGGAAATCCTTACCAAGGTCGTCATAGTAGACCTCGGCTCTCATCGTGATCAGGTCGATGATGCCGCGGAAGGTGTTTTCAGCACCGATGGGGAGCTGAATCGGAACAGCGTTCGCGTGCAGTCTGTCGTGCATCATTTCAATGACACGGAAGAAATTTGCACCGGTGGTGTCCATCTTGTTGACGTACGCCATACGCGGAACCTTGTACTTGTCCGCCTGTCTCCAGACAGTCTCGGACTGAGGCTCAACGCCGCCCTTTGCACACAGTACGGTGACGGAACCGTCGAGAACGCGAAGCGAGCGTTCTACTTCTACGGTAAAGTCAACGTGACCGGGGGTATCAATAATATTGATTCGGTTACCCTTCCAGTAGCAGGTCGTTGCAGCGGAGGTAATAGTAATACCTCTTTCCTGCTCCTGCGCCATCCAGTCCATGGTCGCTGCGCCTTCGTGCGTCTCACCGATCTTGTGCGTCTTACCCGTGTAGAACAGGATACGCTCGGTGGTAGTCGTCTTACCGGCGTCGATATGAGCCATGATACCGATGTTACGGGTATTCTGAAGAGAATACTCTCTCGCCATTTTGGTCTCCTTTTGGTTTCCGTCGTCAGGCGGCTTCACGCCGCATAACGAGGATCCGTACTAAAATTAATATCTGTAGTGAGCAAAAGCCTTGTTTGCTTCTGCCATACGATGGGTTTCTTCCTTCTTCTTGAACGCACCGCCGGTGCTGTTCTTTGCGTCGAGGATTTCACCTGCAAGGCACTCTGCCATGGTACGCTCGCTGCGCTGTCTCGAATAGTTGATGAGCCAACGGAGACCAAGCGTCTGTCTACGCTCGGGTCTTACGTCCATAGGAACCTGATAGGTCGAGCCGCCTACACGGCGAGCTTTGACTTCAAGCAGGGGCATGATGTTTTCAAGAGCTGCCTTGAACACATCCAGGGGGTTTTCACCGGTCTTCTCGGTGATGATGTCGAACGCGTCGTATACGATCTTCTGTGCGACACCCTTCTTGCCGTCGTACATTACGTTGTTGATGAGCTTGGTCACCAGCATCGAATTATACAGGGGATCCGGCAATACTTCTCTCTTCGAAATTTTACCTCTTCTAGGCACTGTAACTTCCCTCCTTCATAAAAATATGAGATCATTGGTACTCGAAAGGCTTCTTCCGTAGCGTGTCCCGCGGAGGCTTGTACATAAACACGAATTTATGAAAATCAAACTACCGTTGGCTGCTGTCTTAGCTTTTCTACCTAATGATGAATGGGCTCTCCTTCGTGATCCGGGAGCTACCGGACGTTTATTACTTCTTGGGAGCCTTTGCGCCGTACTTGGAACGGCTCTGCATACGGTTCGCTACGCCCTGAGCGTCAAGCGTACCGCGAATGATGTGGTAACGTACACCGGGAAGGTCACGCACTCTTCCGCCACGGATCAGTACAACCGAGTGTTCCTGCAGGTTGTGTCCGATGCCGGGGATATAGGTGGTGGCTTCCAGACCGTTGGTCAGGCGAACTCTCGCGATCTTACGAAGTGCGGAGTTAGGCTTCTTCGGGCTGGTGGTCGATACCTTCGTGCAAACGCCTCTCTTCTGGGGCGAGGGCTGGTTCGTAGGAACATTATCAAGCGTGTTGAAGCCCTTCTGCAGAACAGGCGCCTTGGACTTGTACTGCTTGTCATGTCTACCCTGCTTGACAAGCTGGTTAAAGGTCGGCATTCTTTCTTTTTTTCCTCCATTTCCACAAAATTCGTGCTTTCGAGAGACACGGGAGAGAGGCCCGTTCTCGCGAAAAATGAGCGTTTGTGAGCAAAGTTATGGCATACCCGCAGAACGCTACGATATATTATATCATTTCCCTTCTTTTTTGTCAAGAACAAGTTTGTCGCAAGATCAATTTCTCTTTTTTGCACAATGCAGACGTCAAGCCTGTACGGATATTTTGTAAAATTCATCAAGAAAGGACGGATAAAACGCCACCAAGAGGCAACATTCTATCCGTCCTTTTTTAAATTATATCGGCTTTTGGACGTCAAAAACCTCATTCCGCCCTCGTGCGGCACCATAAATGCCACACAAAGAAGCTTCGATCTTCTTTATCCAAGTGAAGAAGCGATCGGCTTTTACGCCTCTGCCTCCTCCGCCTTCTTGACACCGACGTTATGGTAGCAAGCCATACCCGTACCTGCGGGAATGAGCTTACCGATGATAACGTTTTCCTTCAGGCCGAGCAGATGGTCGACCTTACCCTTGATCGCCGCATCGGTAAGAACACGGGTGGTCTCCTGGAAGGATGCTGCAGACAGGAAGGATTCGGTCTGAAGCGAAGCCTTCGTGATACCGAGCAGCTCCGGAACGCCCTCTGCGAGCTTGAGGTCATCCTCACCCGCATCGATGCGCGCCTGAACCTTGTTGTTCTCTTCCTCGAATTCGGTAATGTCCACGAGTGAACCAAGCAGAAGATCGGTATCCCCGTTTTCCTCAACGCGGATCTTTCTCGTCATCTGACGGGCAATAACCTCGACGTGCTTATCGTTGACGTTAACCGACTGCGAGCGGTAAACGCGCTGGACCTCGCGCATCAGGTAATCGTAAACGGCGTCAAGGCCGAGGATACGCTTGATATCCGCGGGAGCCTTGTTGCCCTCGGTGAGCGCCTGACCGCGCTCGACGCGCTCGCCGTCCTCGATCGCAATACGAACACCGTAATCCACCGTGTAGCGGACGACCTCGCCCGTCTCCTCGGAGTGGATCATAATATCGTTGACGTTTGCCGTCTCGGAGGGCTGAATGTGTGCCACACCGCTGTGCTCGGTGAGGACTGCCGCCTTCTTCGGCGATCTTGCCTCAAACAGCTCCTCGACACGAGGCAGACCCTGTGTAATGTCGGAGCCTGCGACACCGCCCGAGTGGAAGGTTCTCATCGTCAGCTGAGTACCGGGCTCGCCGATTGCCTGCGCTGCGATAATACCAACCGCCTCACCGACGCTGACGAGCTTGCCCGAAGCAAGGTCCGCGCCGTAGCAGTGTGCACAAATACCGTGCTTTGCATGACACTGAATGATCGTACGGATATAAACCTTATCGATACCCGCTGCCTCGATCTTCTTCGCGATCTCGTCAGTGATCATCTCATCGTCGCCGATGATGACCTCTCCCGTAACGGGATGCACGATCTCGCCGATGGTGTAGCGGCCTATAATACGGTCGGAAAGAGGCTCGAGAATGTTATTGTCCTTGCCGTCGACGATGGGGCTTACCCACGCGCCCTTCTTCGTATCACACTTGATCTCGCGAACGATGACCTCCTGCGAAACGTCTACAAGACGACGGGTCAGATAACCCGAGTCCGCAGTACGAAGTGCGGTATCCGACAGCGACTTACGGGATCCTCTCGCACCCGAGAAGTAATCAAGCACCGAAAGACCCTCGCGGAAGTTCGACTTGATCGGGATCTCCATCGTTTTACCGTTGGTTGCAAACATCAGACCACGCATACCTGCGAGCTGACGCATCTGCTGGATCGAACCGCGGGCACCCGAGTCGGACATGATCTTGATCGGGTTGTACGCGTCGAAGCTACTGATGAGGGCGTTCGTAACGTTCTTCGTGGTCTGTTCCCAGATCGAAATGACGTTGCGGTAGCGCTCGTCCTCGGTGAGATCACCGCGGAGGTAATGCTTGTAGACCTTATCGACCTGCTTTTCAGCGCCCTTGATGAACTCATTCTTTTCCTTCGGGATGGTCATATCATAGACCGAGATCGAGAAGGATGCGCGAGTCGAGTACTTGTAGCCCATCTCCTTGATGTTGTCAAGCATTTCGGAGCAGACTGCGGTACCGTGAACCTTGATGCAGGCATCAATGATCGCGCCGAGCTGCTTCTTGCCGACGACCTGCTGGATCTCAAGCTCGAAGGGATTCTGACGATCCTTCAAAATGCCGAGGTCCTGCGGAAGCGGACGGTTGAAGATCAGTCGTCCGAGCGTCGCATCGATGATCTTCGACTGCTCAACGCCGTCGATGACCTTGGTCACGCGAACCTTGATGGGAGCATGCAGACCGAGCTGCTTATTCTCGTACGCCATAACCGCCTCGTCGAAATCGCGGAATACGCGGCCTTCACCGGGTTCACCGGGCTTCAGCATCGTGAGGTAGTAGGAGCCGAGGATCATATCCTGCGTCGGGACGGTAACTGCGCGTCCGTCGACAGGCTTCAGGAGGTTATTTGCAGAGAGCATGAGGAATCTTGCCACTGCCTGCGCCTCTGCGGAAAGCGGAACGTGAACAGGCATCTGGTCACCGTCGAAGTCCGCGTTGAACGCAGTACAAACGAGCGGGTGAAGACGGATCGCACGTCCCTCTGCGAGCACGGGCTCGAACGCCTGAATAGACAGACGGTGGAGCGTCGGTGCGCGGTTCAGAAGCACGGGGTGCTCCTTGATGACGTTTTCAAGTGCGTCCCAGACGATCGGATCGACCTTATCGATCTTACGCTGTGCGTCCTTGACGTACTGCGCCTTCTGCATCTCTACAAGACGCTTTACGACGAAGGGCTTGAAGAGCGCGAGTGCCATTTCCTTCGGCAGACCGCACTGATAGAACTTCAGGTTCGGGCCGACGACGATAACCGAACGTCCCGAATAGTCA
>JAZNOQ010000109.1:0-4301 GCA_045589215.1 Eubacteriales bacterium | reverse complement strand
TTTCGCGCCTCAATTGAGAGCGTTCCGCTTTTGGAAGCCTCTCTTCGCTTCGCTCCGTTCGGCTTCCAAAAGCATAAAGATTGAACATAAAATGTGTATACAATCCTCTTGCACAATTGTTTACAATCTTGCTCTTGACACCTTATAACCGCCCGCGGGCTCGAATATCGCCCGTCATTTAAGGTTCTCTGGCGGTCTTTTTCGGGGCTCTGCCCCGTTGTCCCCGCAAGGAAACTTCTTGCAAGAAGTTTCCTTGACCTTCAAGAACCTTGAGGAATAAGGACAAGACATCCGCATTCTCGATCGGAATGGTGGGCAAGGCAACACATTCCTCCCGTGTCCGCTCCTGAGAGCTCTGCCCGCTTGACTGCCTCGGTCGAGCCTCGGCAGATCGCCTAGCATCTCACTCGCGGACGAGATGGAAGTAGCAACCAACTAGGTAGGGGGCGACGCCCGTCCCTACAAAGCGGTCGGGTTTCCTCTGAGGGTAACGGAGCAACGAAGGCGGCAAAAGTGTCAAAATTGTCCGAAAAAATTTAGGAAAGCCCTTGACAAGCCGTCCCGTTTGTGATATAATATGCAAGTCGCGAGCAAGCGGCTATGGAGAGATGGCTGAGCTGGTCTAAGGCGCACGACTGGAAATCGTGTGTAGGCTAATACCCTACCGAGAGTTCGAATCTCTCTCTCTCCGTAAAAAAAGGACAGACCTATGGGTCTGTCCTTTTTTTTCGGAACGGGGGAAGAAGAGAACTGTCTGCAAGGTGCAAGGAGGGGAAGAGCTTCGGAAAAGAAGCCTGCACCTTGCCGCCGTAAGCGAGCGGGCGCAAGCACCGGCGAGTCTCGGCTGTTCGACATCCCTCTCTCTCCGTAAACGAAAAGCAGGGCTTTTTGCCCTGCTTTTTTTGATGCCGCCCCCCTTGACAAACTGCTCGAAATATGGTATCATATCCGAAGATTTGCGAATAATTCTCAAATTCTATGCGGATTTGAGAAAAGGATAGAGGGGAAAACGATGAAAACCTATGAAACCGAGCAGAGAAAGCTGCTCGTCGCGCTCTTTCGCGCCGATCCCGACCGCGTTTACACGGCGGAGGAGGTTGCCGAGATCTTACGCGGTGACAGCGAGGGAGACGCGCACTGCAGTGTCAGCACGGTCTACCGTCTGATCTCGCGGCTTTGTGACGAGGGTGTACTCCACAAGCACGCGCGCGACGGCAGTCGGGAGTTTTATTATCAATACGTAAAGGACTGTGAATGCGAGGCGCATCTGCATCTTCAATGCGAGGGGTGCGGTAAGATCATTCACATGGACGACGCGACGAGCGAGCAGGTGCTTCTTGAGGTGCTTATGAAGAACGGCTTTCAGGTCGACCCTGCGCGTGCGCTCGTCCCCGGGCTTTGCAGTGTCTGCCTCGGCGCGAAGAACGGAGCAGAGGGATGATGCGGACGAGCCTTATTTTGCGTGTGTGTGCGCTTCTTCTGTGCGCGCTTTTGCTCCTTCCGATTTTCTCGTCTTGCGCGGCTTCGGAGGAACGCTCGGAGAAATTCGAGATCGTTTGCACGATCTATCCGATCTACGACCTCGTGTGTGCGGTGCTTGGAGACCGCGTGTCGGACTATCCCGTTCTGCTGCTCTCGGACAACGGGAACGATCCGCACAATTACCAGCCCTCGGTGAAGGACATCGCCTCTATTTCGGACGCGTCGGTCTTTTTCTACGTCGGCGGTGCGTCGGACGCGTGGGCGGAGGAGCTGTCTCGGCCTGCGAAAGCATCGGTCTCGTTGCTTGACGCTTGCGACGTGTGCGAGGGGGATCACGACCACGCACACGGGGAGGGGGAGCATCACGATCACGGCGCGTATGACGAGCATTTCTGGATGTCTCTCTCGAACGCCTCGGCTGTGGTCGAGGAGATCCTGCGTGTCCTTTCGGAGGTATATCGGGACGACTCCGACGCCGTTACGGACTTTTGTGCGAATGCGGACGCGTACAAGGCGGAGCTTTCCGCGCTTGACGCGCGATACCGCGACATGGTGGCGGATGCCGCGCTTGATACGATCATTGTCGCTGATCGCTTCCCGTTTTTGTACCTTGTCCGCGATTACGGTCTCTCCTACCACGCGGCGTTCCCCGGATGCTCTGCGGAATGTGACGCGAGCTTTTCGACGGTCGTCGGGCTATCCGATCGCCTTCGCGCGTCGGAGATCTCCGCTCTGATCGTCACCGAGACGGGAGAACGGGAGCTTGCCGAGACGGTCATTCGCACGTCGGGGCGGGACGGGATCGAGATCCTGACCTTACACTCCTGTCAGCGTGTGACGAAGGAGGACCGCGAAGCGGGCGTTACCTATCTCACGATCATGGAAAACAATCTGTCGGTGCTGACACGCGCGCTCACGCCGTGACCGATCTCATAAAAAATTGTACGGAAAGAAACGATATGTCACAGATTACTTGCAATGATATCACGCTCGCGTACGGCGGAACGCCGATCCTCGAGCATCTCTCGTTCACGGTCGATGCGGGCGAATGCCTCGCGATCGTTGGGGAAAACGGTACGGGAAAAAGCTCGCTCTGCCGCGCACTCCTCGGGCTCGTTCCCCCTGTGTCGGGGGAGATCCTGTTCGGGGAGGGGCTGTCGATGCGCGACATCGGCTACCTCCCTCAGCAGACTGCCGTTCAGCGCGATTTTCCCGCATCGGTCTACGAGATCATTCTGACGGGGCTTCTCTCGCGCCGCGGGCTTCGTCCGTTCTACACGGCGAAGGAAAAGGCCGAGGCGTGCGAAATGATGCGCGAGCTTGGGATCGAAGGTCTCAAGGACAAAAGCTACCGCGTTTTGTCGGGCGGGCAGCAGCAGCGCGTATTGCTTGCCCGTGCGCTCCTTGCGGCGAAAAGGATGCTCCTCCTCGACGAGCCGACGGCGAGCCTTGATCCCGCGGCAACGCAGGATTTTTACGCGCTCATTCGCCGTCTCAGGAGGGAGAAGGGGATCACCGTTCTGATGGTGACGCACGATCTCTTCGCGCTTCGGAGCGATGCTGACCGCATCCTGCACCTCGGAAAAAATCCGCCCTTCTTCGGAACGGCGGAGGCGTTCGAGAAGAGCGAAACCGGGCGGGAATATTTGTCGAAGGGAGATACGAACCATCATGCTTGATCTTCTTTTCGAGGCGCTTTCCTACTCCTTTGTGCGCTATGCGCTTGCTGTAAGCGTTCTGATCGCCCTTTCTGCGGGGCTTCTCGGTGTTCCGCTCGTTCTGCGACGGTACTCCTTCATCGGGGACGGGCTGTCGCACGTTGCCTTCGGTGCGGTCGCGATCGCGACGGTGATGCACCTTTCGTCGCCCCTTATCGTCGTGCTGCCCGTGACGGTGCTTTCGGCACTCTTTCTGCTTCTTCTCGGTGAAAATGCGAGACTGAAGGGGGACTCTGCGATCGCGCTCGTTTCGGTGTCGGCACTTGCCGTCGGCTATCTGCTCCTGCATTTTTCGCGCTCGGGAGGCAACCTTTCGGGGGACGTTTGCTCGTCGCTCTTCGGCTCGACCTCACTCCTCACGCTGTCAAAGGGAGACGTCATCCTCGCTTTCGTCATTTCGGTCGCCGTCTGTGCGGTCTTTACGGTCTTTTATCACAAGCTCTTTGCGGTCTCCTTCGACGAGACCTTTGCACGTGCGGTCGGTATGCGCGCGCGGGCATACCGCGTTCTGCTCGCCGTCCTTGCGGCGGTCGTGATCTCGACTGCGATGGAGCTTGTCGGATCTCTCCTCGTGTCGGCACTGATCGTTTTTCCCGCGCTCTCTGCGATGCGGATCTCGTCCACCTTCCGCGGTGTGACGGTGGCGTCGGCTGTGATCTCGGCACTCGGTGCGTTCCTTGGAATGATCGCGTCGATCCTTCTTGAGACCCCTGCGGGCGCGACGATCGTAGTTTTCGATCTCTTGGTCTATCTCGTTTTGTCGCTTGTTGATCTTGTTTTTCGGCGGGCTCGCTGAAGAAATAGAAAGGCTGTCTCACTTAGGTGAGACAGCCTTTTTGTTATGGGTTTGATTTTTCCATCAAGCCCTCTCACCCGCTTCGGGGGAGCTCCCGCGAAGGGGGAGCCTTTTTAAAGGACCGTCCGGGAGACCGGTCCCTACGGGGTGGGTGCGTTTTTTTTTCGTAACGCAGGCTCCTTCCGTCACGCTATCGCGTGCCACCGTCTCGCCTGCAGGTTGGCAAAGCCAACCGTCGAGTTTGCCCTAAGGCAAACATCGCGCGGGCTCGGTCTCGCTCGCGTTCTGACACCACACCGTGGTGT
>JAZNOQ010000108.1:0-2009 GCA_045589215.1 Eubacteriales bacterium | reverse complement strand
CCGAGCTCGCCCGATTCGCAGATCTTCTTGATCATCTGCATATTGGGGTCAAATCTCGGCTGGAAGCCGATCGAAAGGATGCGTCCGGTCTCCTTTTCGACCTTCATTACCTCGATAGCCTCGTCAAGTGTGACGGTGAAGGGCTTTTCGAGGAGAACGTGAAGACCCGCACGCATTGCCGCGATGGCGCAGTTAGCGTGCTGACGGTTATAGGTGCAGATCGAAACTGCGTCAAGATTCAAGCTCTCGTCCGCGAGCATATCCTCGTGATCCGTATAGTCGGTCTTAACGCCCTCGAGATTATAGGAAGCAAAGAACTTTGCCGCCTTGCCGGGGACGATATCGCATCCGGCAACGATCTCGACGTCGGGTCTGCCGAGATATGCCTTCATATGCGAATTAGCGATTCCGCCCGTGCCGATAAAGCCGATGCGGACCTTTTTTGATGTATCAACGGTCTTTTCCTCTACCGCGGTAAAGGTGTTAAGACCTGCCATTGACTTGTCTGACATTTTCAAGTTCCTTTCTTAAATAGAAGGATTTATTTGATCTCTACCATTCCGCTGAGAGGAACGGCGATCTTAATGAGGTTTTCGCTGATATTGCCTTCGGCGAGCGTGTTGCCCATACAGTCGAGGGTGCGGAAGGACTTTCCGACCGCTCCGCTGAATATGAGCGAGGAATGCCTTGAGGCGTTGACCGCGATGACCTCCGAATACGCGCCGCAATCTATCATCGGATCGGTATAGGACGTGAAGATCGCTTTTCCGTCCTTTTCGGAGCAAACGAGGCTGTATACGCTCTCGGGATTTGCCGCAAGCAGCTTGCCGCCGATGAGCACTTCGCGGTTCTCGCGCCAGAACGCAAGATAGAATTCAAGCATTCTTTTATGATCCTTGGGAAGCCCGTCAAGCTTCATCGAGATCTGCGGAACGCTGTAAAGTATGCTTGCGAGCTGCAAAGCCGCGCTTTCTACTGTGTCCTCGCGGTTCCACATGACCATATCCGAATGCACCGCGGTTTTGCCCGAGGTAAGTCGGAGGTTGGCGATGCCCTGTCTGTTGAGGATCGCGTCGTTAGGGCAGTCGCCCACGCGGAGCATATTGCCGTATTTTCTGATCGCGGGTCCGACGTAGGTCTGTCTGAACTCGATGAGGACCTCGGGGTTGAGCTTGCGGAGAGTGTCGGTCACCTCCGTCATAAGAGCATCAACGGCATCCTCGAGCGAGTGATAATCGCGCCTTTCGTCGTATTCAAACGAGCTTCCCTTGAGGGAAAATCTGTCGATAAAATCGAGCTTGAGCCCGTCAAATCCCCATTCGCCGACTGCCTTGGCGTAAATGCCGATCAGGTAATCGCGCACCTCGCGGTATCGCGGGTCGAGGGAAAAGTGCGTTCTGCCGTTTCCGCTCTGATCGAGGAGCATATCGTTGAAGCGTTTGTATATCTTCGATTCGATGCCCGCGTAGGGAACCGAAAACCAAAGCATAATCTTCATTCCCGTTTCGTGAACGCGGTTTACGAATTCCTTGATATCGGGAATCTTGGACTCGGCAACCTCCCAGTCTCCGCAGAATTTATATCCGCGGTTGTTGTCGTCGGTCTGCCAGCCGTCGTCAACGATGACGGTGTCCATTCCGATCGCCTTGGAGAGCTTGCATTCCTTGACGATGTCCTCGACGTCGAGCATCTGGTGATAGCTGTACCAGAGTGAGTTCATCGGGAGCTTTGCGTGCTCGGGGACGTATGCGGGACGGTATCCGCATTCGTTTTCCCACCAGGACACGGTGTCGTAGATCGCATCGTAGTAGGGAATATCGCGCGTGTCGATGCGCACCGTCGCCGTGTATTCCTTAATGGAAGCAATAGGGATAGTAAAGAAATTGATCAGCCAATAGATGCGAGCATCCTCCTCGCGCACACCGGTGCGAAGCGATGCGGGGGTCTTGGCATCCGACAGAGCGACCGTCATTCTGTTTCTGCCCGACATCGAAACGAGGGCGTGAATA
>JAZNOQ010000107.1:0-11046 GCA_045589215.1 Eubacteriales bacterium | reverse complement strand
ACCTGCCACACAAGAGAAAGCCGTATGCTCGCAGGAACGAGCGCAAGGCTGATCACACTGTAAGGGGAGCCTGCGTTACGATGAACCGCTACCAACCCCGTAGGGCGGGGGCTTGCTCCCGCCGAATACCCTCTCACCCGCTGTCGCGGGAGCTCTCCCATAGGGAGAGCCTTCTAACCGCCCCTACAAAGAACCCCCCACACGAAATAAAGCACCCGCTTTATCATAAATCCATCTTTTTCAGGAGGAATCCAAACCATGACAAGAAAAGAAATGAAAAAACAGGCAAAGGCACAGCTCTCGGGAAGCTGGGGCATCGCGATCGGCGCGTGGCTCCTCATGGAGATCCTGATCTCCGCGGCATCGGGCTTCACCTTCGGCATCTCCTCGCTCTTCGCGGGCGTGCTCACCTTCGGCCTCACGGGCATTTATATGAGCATCATCCGCACGGGAGACGCGAAGCTTGAGACCCTCTTCTCGGGCTTTTCGAACTTCGTAAACTCCTTCCTCGCAGGACTGCTTGAGACCATCTACATCTTCCTGTGGACCTGGCTGTTTATCATCCCCGGCATCGTGAAGTCCTACTCCTACGCGATGACCTTCTACATTCTCTGCGACAACCCCGAAATGAGCGGCAACGACGCGATCACCGCGAGCCGTAAAATGATGAAGGGCAACAAGTGGAGACTGTTCGTGCTGGACCTTTCCTTCATCGGCTGGCACCTCCTCGCGATCCTCACCCTCGGACTTCTCCACCTCTACATCACGCCCTATATGCAGGCAACGAGAGCGCAGTTCTACGAGGATCTGAAGGCAAAGAACGCGCCCCCCGCAGAGGAAGGCTTCGACAATGCCGACGGCGGCAACGATAACGGAGGCGACAACGGAAACGGCGACGGCGGCGCATACATCCCCGCACCCGCATCCGAGGCACAGCCCGAGACCGATTCGATCGTCACCGAGCTTTGATCCATTAAAAAAATAAAAAGCAGCCTCCCCTACAAACGATCTATCGTAATATAACGTAGGGGAGGATATTATCCTCCCGCTTTTTATTATTCTTTTGCAAGCACTGATTTCATTAAAGGCAACAATCGGGAGGCTGATAGCCTCCCCTACAAACGATCTATCGTAATATAACGTAGGGGAGGATATTATCCTCCCGCTTTTTATTATTCCCTAAATTATGAGGCTCTGTTAATTTCAGAGACTCGTCTCCCACGGAAGCGTCACGTCGCTGATGATCTCATCGACGTCATCCTTCGTGCAAAGCGTAAAGAGCCGCCTGACACCGATCTTCGACGCGTCACACAGAAAGACACGCCGCCGCGACCGCTCCATCATCACGCGCCTTAGGGCGGTACGCTCCTCCGAAACGTCGGTGATCTCTCCCTCCTCCGAGATCCCCTGCGACGAGAAAAACAGGATGTCCGCAGAGATCGACCGAACGAAAGCCTCGGCAGCCGCGCCCACGAAATCGTGCCCCGACCGTCGGAACGCGCCGCCCGTGCAGTACGCCTCGACGTCGAGATCCCGAAGCTCCTCGAACACGGCAAGATGATTCGTGATCACGCGCAGTCCCTGACAGTGACCGATATATTTCACAATGCGGCGCGCCGTCGTGGACGAATCGATGAGGACGGTCGAGCCGTCGGGGATCATCTCCGCCGCACGGCGGGCGATCTGCTCCTTCGCGGCGTGATGCTCGGCATCCCGAAGCGAGATCGGCACCTCGGAGTTCTTATACTCCGACAGCACGACACCGCCGTACACGCGCTGAACGAAGCCCCTGCTTTCAAGAGCCTCCAGATCGCGGCGCACCGATGCCTCACTCGCATAAACGAGTGCTGAAAGTTCCTTCACGGTCGCGCTCTGACGCTCGCGCATCAGATGAAGGATCCTCTGCTGTCTGTCGTACTTTATCATAACCCCTCCGTTCCGCCGCCGTGCGGCAATACAAATCACTCGAAAAAATACTCGAAGGCTACCGAAAGACTCGTGCAAAAATTTGCAAACATTTGCAAAACCAAAACACGATTTCTGAAATTCTGTCAACTTTCACACCACCCCTTGCAATCACGCGAGAGGTGCATTATAATAATAATGTCAGTGTTTTTTGACTCATAAGGCAGTCGTTTCATCCGAAGCCGTGTGCCTATAGACATTGTAGCACACCCTTCCGACTTTTTCAAGTGTTTTCAAAAAATTTCAAAATACAATCAAGGAGAAAATGAAAAATGGCAATCGTAACCATCGTAGGATCGGGCATGATGGGCTCCGCCCTCGCCTTCCCCGCAAGAGAAAACGGACACGAGGTTCGCCTCGTCGGCACGCCCCTTGACCGCGAGATCATCGATCACGCAAGAAAGACCAACCGCCACCTCAAATTCACGAGAGACTTCCCCGAGGGACTGAAGTATTATCAGGTCGAAGAGCTTGATGAGGCACTTGAGGGTGCCGATATGGTCATCGGCGGCGTTTCCTCGTTCGGCGTTGAGTGGTTCGGAGACGTCGTCCTTCCGAAGATCGACGAAAAGACCCCCATCCTCTCGGTCACGAAGGGACTTATGGACACCGAGGAAGGAAAGCTCCTCTGCTACCCCGACCTTTGGGACGCGAAGATGCGCGCACAGGGAAAAAAGATGAATCTCAACGCAGTCGGCGGCCCCTGCACGAGCTATGAGCTGGTCGCACACGATCACACCGAGGTCGCGTTCTGCGGTAAGGATATGGAGACGCTCCGCTTCCTCAAGAGCATTATGGCGACCGATTACTACCACATCAGCCTTTCGCAGGATGTGATCGGCATCGAAAGCGCGGTTGCACTGAAGAACGGCTACGCCCTCGGCGTTGCCCTTACGATCGGCGTCAATCAGCGCGCATTCGGCATCGACAGCGAGCTGCACTTCAATTCGCAGGCAGGCGTGTTCTATGAGGCGGCAAGAGAGATGGAAGCCCTCCTCCGCTATCAGGGCGCAGGCACGATCGAGAACCTCGCAGTCGGACTCGGTGACCTTTACGTAACGGTCTACGGCGGACGTACCCGTCTCGTCGGCATCCTGCTCGGCAGAGGTCTTACGATCGACGAAGCGAAGGCGGAGCTGAACGGCGTAACGCTCGAGTCTCTCGTCGTCGCAGAGCGCGTGGCGCGCGCGATCCGCGTTGCCGCAAGGAAGGGCATCCTTGACGAAAAGGACTTCCCCCTCCTCCTCCACGCAGACGATATCCTCACGAAGAAAGCCCCCGTCGATATTCCGTGGGACGCCTTCACGTTTGAGTATACGAAGTAATTGCTGTAAAATGCAAAAAAGCACCTCGCCACACGGCGGGGTGTCTTTTTTATATAGCGAGTTATATAGTGAGGATCTATAGGGGGAGTTCTTTGCGAGGCGATTTTCTTCCGAGGCGCCGACTCGGGCTCCCCTCGGTCGAGCCTCGGGTGAGCCCTCACCACCTCACTCGTTGGACGTGGAAGTGAAATGATATCAAAGAGAGACACCCCATAGGGGCGATTCACCGGTCGCCCACGGGTCACCCCACAGCCACGCAAATCGGCGCCTTGACGGGGATCCTTGACACAAGCGCCCCGCTGTCAAGCGCGACCAGCGTGACCTCGTCCGAGCGCTCGTTCGCAGAAATGATAAGCCCTCCGTGAACGATGAAATCACGCGGACTCTCGCCGTACACAGAGATCGTTCGCCTGAAGGTGAGACGGTCACCCGAGAATCCGAGCTCCGTCACCGAATCGTGCCCGCGGTTCGATACGCAGACAGCGTCCCCAACACATCGGATCGCCGCCGCCGTGCTCTCCCCCGAGAAACCGGCGGGCAGCGCGGACACCGTATGAAGGAGGGTCATCCTGCCGTCGCGATAGGATAGAAGCGACACGGTCGACGCGAGCTCGTTCACACAGAATACGTGCTCGCCGTCCTCGTGAAATGCAAGATGCCTCGGACCGTGTCCCACAGGAAGCGCGACCGTCGACTCAAGGGTCAGATCCTTCCGATAAATATAAATGCGGTCGGTCCCGAGATCAGTCACCGCGAGAAAGCGTCCGTCGCTTGTCGGCGACACGAAATGGGTGTGGGGCGAGGTCTGGCGCGTAGGGTGAACGCCGCTACCGCGATGCACCGCAAGACGGTCGGGCATCCCGAAGACGCTTCCCGAAATATAATTCACCGCATATACGTCGTCCCCGACCACTGCAAGATGGCAGGCGACCTCCCCCTGCGTGGAGACGGAAGCCGTGGGCATCCGCAGATGCCCCTCCCGATCCATATCGCACACGACGAGCCCGCTCTCGCGGCCTTCGTCAAAGGGAGCGCGAAGCAGGACGTGCATCCTCCCGTTTGCGATCACCATATACATCGGTCGGTCCATCGGGGTAAAGCCGACCTCCTCGGCTCGTCCCGTCTCAGTCACGCGGTATTCAAAGATCCCGCCGCCTCTGTCGCAGGAGGCGACGTAAAGCAGAAAGGGCGCGTTCTCCCCCGAAGGCTTCACAGAATTCATCCGATCTCCTCCCGCGTATAGGCAGAAAATTCCTCGCTCATTTCACCGCATACACCGCTCGTATTCACGGCGCAAACGCGGTAATAGTAGCAGACGTTCGTCTCAAGCCCCGTGTCCTCATACCGCCCGACGACGTATTCCTCGGGGTAAACGTCCGCGACAAAATTATCCTCACTCGGCACAAATCCGGACGCCGTGCTCCTGTAAAGCTTGTAGTGCGAAAGATCCTCGTCCGTGCTCGCCCCCCACAGGAGATAGAGATGCCCCATATTTTCACCCGCGGCGGCACGGGGCTTTGTGATCAGACCCGTGTACCGTGATCCGATCGGCGCAGGGGTATTCTTCGCTCGGGCGGGCTCGTCGGGCTCACGCGTTTTGAGCCGCACGGTATTGCCGAGGAGACGGTACGTGCGGAAATTGCCAACCGCACACGCAGGAGACGGCCGCTCGTCGACCGTCGAGGGCTCGGCGCAGAGCGCGGGCTCGAAGGAGGCCTCCTCCCCGCCGCCGTAAAGCCGCGCGATCACCCCTCTGCCGTCGTCCGCGCGCTTGAGACAAACGAAGCGGTGGGTCTCGGGCAGTGTGAGGAAGCGATGCGAGAGGGGCGGCAGATCACCCTCCTGCGCGGGGGTCTCCACGGTGTCAAGCGGATTCACGTACCGCTCCGCTATCGCAGGAATCCCCGCCCCCTCGTAGCCGCCCGTATACGATACGATCGCATAACGGAATCTGAAGTCAAGCCGACTGCCACCGGAGCAATGCTTCTGCAGCCAATCGTTCGCAGCGTAGGAGAAAATCCCCGAGCCCTCTCCCGCGTCTCCGAAATCGGTCTTGTCGGGATGAATGCGGTCAAACTCAACGACGAACGCATCCTTCATAAGGAGCGCCACGCCGAGGTCGTCGTTCTCCGAGCAGCACCATTCGTTCACCGCCATATAGACGTCGGTGCCGTGCCCCGTCAGATCCCTTGCATATTCCGCAACCACACCGTTCAGGTGGCACAGCCTGCGGCAGTCCTCCACCAGGAAGGGGAAGGCGTAATAGAGATAGCGCTTGTAGCGGTCCTCGTTGATCATATCGCGGACGTGACAGAGTCTGTTGTCGATCTCGATGCGCTTTTCCTCGTTCGGAAGGGTGACGCGCTGTACGATCTCCGCGCCGAGCGGCTCGATCTCGGTTTTTGCGACGACGGTGATCCGCCCATTCTCCGTGACGATTTCAAACGTAGCCCGTTTGGGCGTCAAATAGGTCTCGTGGTTGTCTCTCGTGTAGATCGGCTCGTTCGCGCCGTACCCCGCCTCCGCGTCGAGCAGCTCACGCGCGAGCGCCTTGTCGTAGATCGAGGAGATCGAGCCGTTTTCCGAAAACGCGAGCCTGTAATAGTCGTTCTCCACGACGGGCGGCTCGTCGGACGGCACGGACGTTCTTTCGGAGGGCGTGAGGCTTCGCAGTGGGATCGCACGGTAGCCGAAGGCGGGCACCGTCACGACGGTGTGCGCACCTCCGTCCGCAGTCTCTACGTATTCCCTTCTCTCCACAGCCGTCGGGTTAAAGACGACGAGTGATGCCTCCTCCGCCCTTACGTGGGACGCGATCGTACGGAGCGCAAGCCTTCTTTCGCGCTCTGCGGTCTCACGCGCCGACTCGATCCAGTCGCGGTGCTGCATCCAGGTTTCGTAAACCCGTCTGCCCTTGTAACCGCTCGTTCCGTAGGAGTGCTCGTCGTTCATAAGGAGCGCGTCCCACGCGCGGCGGAGGTCGGTCGCGGGATAGGCGTAGGCGTCGTCGATCATCCCCGCCACCGTCGCCCATTTTTCGGCGTTCGGCAGGGCGCGGTCAGCGTCGAATTTGTCCGCCATCAGCTCGGGGACGGTCAGAGGGTGCTGATACCAGCCGCCCGTGATGTCGCCCCGCAGGGTGGGGATGCGGTCGCCGAATCTCTCGCGGAGAAGCCTGAAGGGCTCGTCGGGATTTCCGAGGGTACGGAGACGGGGCCACTTCCACACGGCGTTCCAGCTCTGTATCTGACCGAGCACGCACCGATCGGGCGCCTGATCGTCCCGATAAGACGGAAAGAGCCAGAGATCGTACGGATATTTCCCCTCGAGCAGCTCAAGCTGCTTCCACATCTTTTGCTCGATCGCAGGGGTCGCGTCATCAAACCGCAATCGCTTCTCGGAAGCAACCAGACCGAACGGCCCTCCGCCCGACGAGTACTGCGGGCTCGCCCAAACGGTCAGGCGCGCACCGCTCTTGCTCTCCCAATCAAAAACAAGCGGGAGAGCCGAGGAATACCGCACGTCGATCCTCGCGCCGCCCCCCTCTGCCTCGGGGTTGTGCATATAGTTTGCGTGGTGAAGATCCCCCCTCCATACCGTTGACGGAATCGGATTCCACTGATTCGGACAGAAGATGATATTCCTGTAGCCCGCGTCCGCATACGCATCGATCATCGACCACGAGAGACCGTTCATATCGATCATCGACAGAGTCTCGCTCTTCACACCCCACGTGTCCTCAAGACAACGCCTCTCGTACGTGCTCCTGCACATCTCCTCGAGCCCGTAGGTCTCGATGTGGTTTCCCGCAAGCGCCGCACACGTGCCGATCCTGCCCCTCGAGATATAGTCCCTCACGATGCGCTCGGCGGCTTCCCTTCCTCTGTCCCTTCCGTAATTCCCCCAGAACCACGTGCCCTCCATCGTGTAGCGGTAACGGTTCTCGGGCGCCTCATTTTCGGTCTCGTCGCAAAGACGCGCCGCCTCGTCGATAAAGCGCGAGGAATTGTAGCGCTGGATGTACTGCGAATTGTGAAGTCCGATATCGGTGTGCGAGGAGACCATCACGTAGAGCGTCCATTCCCTCGGCTTCTTCCAGAGAGAAGTCGTGCTGAACACCACCTCCCCCTTCTTGTCCGTAAGCTCCCACAAGGCGTCAAACTGCCCCTCCTGCACGGGGAGCATCACCTCAGACAAGCCGCGCCCCGAGGTAAGGACGAGCGGCACCTGCCGCACGACGGGCACTCCCTCCCGATATACGTTCAGACAGAGGTGCGCGGCGCGATCGCATTCGTATTCGAATACGACCCGCTGCAGGTCGCTTTTCGACACGAGCGAGGTCGGGGTTATCTTAAGGCTTGAGATCGTTATCATTTTTCTGTCCTCCTTACCTGATATTCAGGTACCTCCATTATAACAGATATGATGCCTGAAAAAAAGCCATAATATTACACAAAAGGTTTGATTTTTGACACTTGACAGCCCGTGCGAGCCGTGCTATACTGTCAGTACCGATCAAAAGCCGAAAAGGAGCTCCGAGAAAATGGCACTACCGCATATCTCGATTATCGACATCATTAAGATCAAAAGAACCGCCTACGCACGCGGAACCGAAAACAAATCCTGCTACGTGCTCACGTGCCGTACCGAGGGCGAAGGTTTGTTTTTTTACAGTAACGAGACCCTTTCCGTAAGGAAAGGCGATATTCTGTATATCCCCCTCGGCTCCTCCTATTTTCAGAAATGCGACCGCGAGACGATCGTCTGCTTTCACCTGAACGTATCGGGACAGATCTCGTCGAGATTCGAGGCGTTTACGCCCGAGGACCCGGATCGGATCTGCTCCCTCTTTCTGCGCGCGGAGGAGCTGTGGAGGCGTAAGCCGCCGAATTACGAGCTTCTCTGTATGTCCATCCTTTACGAGATCCTCGCAGGCACAGGGCTCTCCGCAGAGGAGCACCGTCACGAATCGTCGGAGCTCCTGAAGCCCGCAATGGCGTATCTCGACGCGCATCTCTGCAGTGCCGATTTGTCCCTGTGCGAAATGTGCACGCGGGCACACATCAGCCGCACCTACCTGAATCAGCTCTTTCGCAGGATCTACGGTCAGACGCCGATCTCCTACGTCAACGAGCGACGCATCGAGCGCGCGCGCCAGCTTTTGTCGAGCGGCGATTGCTCGACCGAGGAGGTCGCCGCCCTCTGCGGCTTCCGCGACGTCAAGTATTTCTACGTCGTTTTCAAAAGGCTCTCCGGTATGACCACGAGGGAATATAAGCGGCAAAGTGCGGATAAAATCCCCGAAAAGCCCTTGACAGACGCGCGTATCAATGTTATAATGTAGGGTGATAAATTATGAATTCAACCTATGAAAGGCACGGTTACAATCACTATGAAGTGGACATCCCTTAACGAACTGCGCGAACAGTACCTCTCGTTCTTCGAAACGAAGGGTCACCTTCGCCTTCCCTCCTTCCCCCTCGTTCCGATCAATGATAAGTCCCTCCTCTTAATCAACTCGGGTATGGCTCCGATGAAGAAATACTTCACGGGCGAGGAGATCCCGCCCAGAAACCGCGTCACCACCTGCCAGAAGTGCATCCGTACCCCCGACCTTGAGCGCGTCGGTCACACCGCACGCCACGGCACCTTCTTCGAGATGCTCGGCAACTTCTCCTTCGGTGACTACTTTAAGGAAGAAGCCATCACTTGGGCGTGGGAATTCCTCACGTCGGACGAGTGGCTCGCGATCCCCGCAGAGCTCCTCTGGCCCTCGATCTACGAAAACGACGAGGAGGCTTTTGAGATCTGGAACAAGAAGATCGGCGTTCCCGCACACCAGATCACGAGACTCGGTAAGGCGGACAACTTCTGGGAGCACGGCTCGGGCCCCTGCGGTCCCTGCTCCGAGATCTACTTCGACCGCGGCGAAAAGTACGGCTGCGGCAGCCCCGACTGCCGTCCCGGCTGCGACTGCGACCGCTTTATGGAGATCTGGAACAACGTCTTCTCGCAGTTTAATAACGACGGCAACGGAAACTACGAGGAGCTCGTTCAGAAGAATATCGATACCGGCATGGGACTTGAGCGTCTCGCTTGCGTCCTGCAGGGCGTCGACAATATGTTCGAGGTCGATACGATCCGTAAGATCCTCGACACGGTCTGCGCGATCGCAGGCAAGACCTACGGCGACGACAAGGACGACGACGTTTCGATCCGCGTCTGCACCGACCACATCAAGTCCTCGATGTTCATGATCGCGGATGGCGTCATCCCCTCGAACGAGGGTCGCGGCTACGTCCTGCGCCGTATCATCAGAAGAGCCTGCCGCCACGGTAAGCTCCTCGGCATCGATCATCCCTTCCTTTCTGACCTTTGCGAGGTCGCGATCGGCGAAAACGTCGGCGCATACCCCGAGCTCAAGGAAAAGCGCGACTATGTCCTGAAGGTCATCTCGATGGAGGAGCAGAGATTTGACGCTACCATCGACGCGGGCCTCTCGATCCTTTCGAACATCGTAAAGGACTCGGTCAAGGCAGGAAGATCGGTCATTTCGGGCGAGGACGTATTCAGACTTTACGATACCTTCGGCTTCCCGATCGACCTCACAAAGGAGATCGCAGAGGAAAACCACCTCTCGGTCGACGAGGAGACCTTCAAAAAGTTGATGCAGGCACAGAAGACCCGCGCACGCGAGGCAAGAGGCAACGTCGGCGGCTGGGATAAGGAAACGAAGAACGTGCTGGACGGTCTCGAAAAGACCGCATTCGTCGGCTATGACCGCACGAGCGAGGAAAATTGCCGCGTGCTTGCCATCATCGTCGAGAACGAGGACGGCGCACAGTCGGTTTCCGAGATCTCCGAGGGCGACTGCACGGTCGTGCTTGATAAGACCCCCTTCTACGGAGAGGGCGGCGGTCAGGTCGGTGACACGGGCGTTCTTACGTCGGATGCTCCCGCCCTCCTCGCAGTCAACGATACGAAAAAGACGGATGGCGTATATCTCCACCTCGCCTCGGTCGCAAACGGCGTCCTGAAGGTCGGCGACACCGTGAAGGCAGACGTCGACAGCGCACGCCGCACCGCGATCATGCGTAACCACTCGGCTTGCCACCTTCTCCAGGCGGCACTCCGTCAGGTGCTGGGCAATCACGTCGAGCAGGCAGGCTCTTACGTCGACGAATCCCGTTGCCGCTTCGACTTCACACACTTCGCTTCCCTCACGGAGGACGAGCTTCGCAAGGTCGAGTCGGTCGTAAACGCGAACATCCTCGTCGGACTCGAGATCTCGATGCGGGAAATGCCGATCGAGGAAGCAAAGAAAATGGGCGCGATGATGCTCTTCGGCGAAAAGTACGGCGACGTCGTCCGCGTCGTTAAGATGGGTGAATGCTCGACCGAATTCTGCGGCGGTACGCACATCGACAACACCGCGCGCATCGGGCTCTTCAAGATCGTTTCCGAGTCCTCGGTCGCGGCGGGCGTTCGCCGTATCGAGGCAGTCACGGGTACGGGCGTGCTCGCACTGATCAAGCATCAGGCTGACACGATCCTCTCGGCATCGAAGGAGCTGAAGGCGGCAAATCCCGAGGATCTCGTAAAGAGAGCAACGGCAGTGAACGCCGAGATCCACGACCTGAAGAAGGAGGTCGAGGCGCTGAACGCGAAGGTCGCGGCGGCAAGCTTCGACTCGCTCAGAAGCTCGGCGATCGACCTCGGCGGCGTGAAGCTGCTCGTCTCTCACATCCCCGGAATG
>JAZNOQ010000106.1:0-4155 GCA_045589215.1 Eubacteriales bacterium | reverse complement strand
CATCTGATCAAGGCAAAGGAATCGCTGGGTATGCGCCTGGCGGTTCAGCACAATCTGTATTTCTACAACGACTTGATGCAGAAGATCCGTGATGCGCTCGACAGCGGTACGTTCGAGCAGTTCTACGAGAAGTATCACATTTCTCTCGGCGAGCGTCTCGACGATTGATTTTTTGAAACTTGGAGGCTACTATGCTTTTATCGGAAGCACTTTCGAAGGAGGTCCTCTCTGCGGCAATGTCCACGGGAGCGGATTTCGCGGAGCTGTTCTGTGAATACACAAAAAAGGAAACGATCTCTCTTGCCGACGGCAAGATCAACCGTATCCAGAATAACGTCCTGTCGGGCGTAGGTGTCCGCGCCTTTATCGGTACGCGTACGGTCTACGCA
This sequence comes from Eubacteriales bacterium, assembly GCA_045589215.1. Classification (GTDB taxonomy): domain Bacteria; phylum Bacillota; class Clostridia; order Oscillospirales; family CAG-272; genus JAZNOQ01. The sequence goes on along the minus strand of JAZNOQ010000106.1, from coordinate 3,766 downwards.
TCCACCACCGATCTTTCTCGCGCGGGACTCCTTTCCTGCGCTGCGTCGGTCGCGGGGGCACTTGGAGAATCGCAGGCACTCGTTTCGATCCGTCTTACCGAACGGATCTTCCCGAATATTCATCCTGTTCGTATCCTTCCGCACAGCGCGGATATGAAAATGAAGACCGATCTGCTCAGGAGCGGATGCACAACGGCGAAGGAGGCAAGCCCCCTGATCTCGCAGGTCACGGGCTATCTTTCCTCGGTCGACCACACCATCCTTGTTGCGAACAGCGAGGGGCTTTATACGACCGATCGCCACGTGCGTACACGTATGGGAGTCAGAGCGGTCGCGTCGAAGGACGGCGAAAATCAATCGGGCTTTTACGGTCCCGGGCGCGGCATGGGGCTTGAATTTTTTGATCTGATCGCTCCCGAAGAAATCGGTAAGCGCGCCGCAGAGCAGGCACTCGTCAATCTCCGCGCAGACTACTGCAAGGCGGGACAGATGACGGTCGCGATCGAAAACGGCTTCGGTGGCGTGATCTTCCACGAGGCGTGCGGTCATTCGCTCGAGGCGACCTCGGTCGGCATCGGCGCGTCACAAATGGCGGGCAAGCTCGGACAACTGATCGCAAACCCGAAGGTCACGGCGATCGATGACGGTACGATCCCCGGTGCTTGGGGAAGCACCAACATTGACGACGAGGGAAACCCCACGCAGAAAAATATTCTGATCGAGAACGGTGTCCTCAAAAATTATATGATCGACCGCCTCGGCTCGCGCCGTATGGGAATGCCCGTAACGGGTAACAGCCGCCGCGAAAGCTACGCATACGAGCCGACCTCGCGTATGACCAACACCTATATCGCGAACGGTCCCGATAAAAACGAGGACATCATAAAGTCGATCGAATACGGCATCTACGCGAAAAGTATGGGCGGTGGAAGCGTGAACCCACTCACGGGCGCGTTTAATTTTGCGGTCAGCGAGGGCTATATGATCAGAAACGGTGAGATCTGTGAGCCTGTCCGCGGTGCTTCTCTGATCGGAACGGGCTCGGAGATCCTTCGGGATATCGATATGGTCGGTCAGAATATGGAGACCGGTCAGGGAATGTGCGGCTCTTCGAGCGGCAGTGTTCCGACCGATGTAGGTCAGCCCCTCATCCGTGTTTCAAAGATCACGGTCGGCGGCAGATAAGGAGGTGCTGTATGGAATTCAGTAAACTCAAGGAAAAGCTGAAGCTCGTTGCAAATACTGCGGGACTTACAGCTTATGAGATCTATTATTCGAATGAGAGAAGCATCGGCGCGGAGACCTTGAAGGACGAGATCAGCACCTTTTCTTCAAGCACGGGAGCGGGTGTTTCCTTCCGTTGCATCGTTGACGGAAAGATGGGCTACGCTTCGACCGAGCTTATGAAAGAGGAGGAAATGGAGGCTCTCGTTTTCCGCGCGATCGACAACGCGATGCATCAGGACTATGACGATGAGGTCTTCATTTACAGAGGCTCAAAGGAATATGAGACCGTGAATGCTCCCACCCCCGTAATGCCCTCGGCATCGGAGCTGAAGGACGCGGCACTTGCGATCCAAAGAAACACGTATGCAGCAAGCGACAAGGTGACCGATGGCACACAGTCGTCGACCTTCGCCTTTGAAACGACGATCTCGATCTCAAACTCCTACGGACTTGAGCTTTCGAACCACGTCGGAAACGTCGGATGCTTTGCGGAATCGGTCGTAAAGGACAATGAGGATTCGCAGTTCGCTTATGAAATGGCACAGGGAATTGCTCCCGAAAATTACGCGGATATTTCGCGAAAGGCGACCGAGCGCGCACTCCGTAAGCTCGGAGCCTCCTCGATCCCGTCGGGAAAATACAACGTCGTGTTCTCAAACCGTGCCGCGGCATCGCTGCTTTCGGCATTCTGGGGCGTGTTCTCTGCGAAGAACGTACAGCTCGGGTTGTCTCTTCTGAAGGATAAGGAAGGGCAGGAGATCGCGTCAAAGGCGGTCACGGTCATCGACGATCCGATGCGAGAGGGATGCCCGATCCAGACCTCGTTCGATTCCGAAGGCGTTGCCGCACATCGGAAAAGCGTTGTGGAGAACGGCGTTCTGAATACGCTTCTTTATGATCTTGCAACTGCGAAAAAGGCAGGGAAGGAGTCGACCGGAAACGGACTGCGCGGCGGGTATAGCGGTGCTGTCGGTATTGCCCCCTTCAACTTCTACCTGAAGCCGAGTGAACTTTCCCTTGACGCGCTTTTCGAAAAAGCGGGTAACGGCAGTATCTACGTGACCGAGCTGAAGGGACTTCACGCAGGTGCAAACTCTGTGACGGGCGACTTCTCGATCGAAAGCGCAGGCTTCCTCGTAGAGGACGGCAAGGAGGGAAAGGCCATTCGGTCCTTTACCGTTGCGGGAAATTTTTTCGATCTGTTAAAGTCTGTCGATGCGGTCGGAAACGATCTCCATTTCGGTATTCCTACGGGCTTTACACTCTTCGGTGCGCCTTCGGTGCTCGTCAAGGGTATGAGTGTCGCGGGGAAGGATGAGTGATATGTTGTTTTCCCCGCTGAATATTTGACCTTTCTTGCGCTTTTGCTACCCGAAAGAGGTTTTTCTGCAAAAGTCAGAAAATAGAAACAAAACAATAGCAGCCCTCGATCCATTTCGGAACGAGGGCTGCTTTTATTGTATAAAGAATTTGAAAATGCCTTTTGCCCAACCGAGCCAAGCCGGAACGTTTGTGTCAAGCCATTCTACAACTTTCGGTATATCTGCCGTAGTCAGATCTCCTATGTGGCTGTAGACGCTTCCTTCTGCCACAGATTTGCCTATGGCAATCATCCCGTAGGCGTGGTCACCAACGGCGGCATATTTTCCGACAGCAAGTGCGCCCGTTGAGAAGCAGCCCACTGAAAGAGCGCCAAAGGATATAAGCCCTATGCTGATCGCTCCCACCGCAAACAAGCCGAGGGCGATGGAGCCCACAGCAAGAAGCCCGAGCGAGAGCGCTCCTAAGGAAATGAATCCGAGTGACAGAATGCCGAGGGATATCACTCCGAACGAAAGCAGACCGAGGGAAAATATTCCTCTTGACATAAGACCGATGGAAAATACTCCCCGTGCTTTGAGTCCTACCGCAAAAAATCCGTGTGCGTTTTTGCCAATGTGATAAAGAGGCATACCGAACACTGTTTTTTCGCTCTTGCGCTCGTGGAACTGCATTTTGAACTTATCCCAAAAGCTTTCCCTTGTAGCACCGAGTCCTTGCTTTTCGGTAATATCATCATTGAGGAGATAATCCATGGAGCACCCGAAAATCTTTCCCATCTTAATCAGCTTGTCTGTTTCGGGATATGCGATATCCGACTCCCATTTACTGATGGATTGACGGGAAACTCCAAGGATGTCGGCAAGCTGCTCTTGTGTGTAATTGTATTCTTTCCTCAGCTTCGATAGCTTTTCGCCAAGTGTCATAATTGTTTTGCTCCTTTGTGTTTTCTAACGCTGCGTTGCTGCTATTGTAACACGGCACAAGAAAACAAGCCACCAATTCGGCGTTTCTTTATGTAAACTTTGGGTTGCGTTCTGGTGCTTTTTTATTATAACACCTTTTTATGAATATTTCAATCATATTACAGAGCAAACAGGGAAGCGTGATTTTATAAATGCAAAAGGGGCTGCCTCACCTAAGTGAGACAGCCCCTTTGTATCGGTTTGGGGGAACGTTATCAGTACATTCCGCCGCCCTGACCCATCGAAGCGGCAGC
>JAZNOQ010000105.1:0-6269 GCA_045589215.1 Eubacteriales bacterium | reverse complement strand
GGGTGGGATTACGGAGCAAAAATGCGGAAGCGCCGTAAGGTGTTCCGCAACTTTGTAGGGAAATAATATCATATTTTTTTGACATTGTCAATATTTTCCTTGAAATATGTTGAAAAAAAATTTAAAACACATCGAGCCGCGCGGAGGCAATTCACGTCCCCCGTAGGGACAGGCCTCCCGGACTGTCCGCATGACGGGCGATATCCGAGCAAAGCTCGGCGTGAATCGCCCCTACGAAAAAAAGACAGAGAACGCAAAAATTCTCTGTCCTTTTCCTGTTATTCCATTAGAGTACGCCGCATACCGCAACGGGGATTTTTCATTTCTTCTTACCTATGACCTGATCGGGGAAAACCGATGCATTGATGAGGTCGGCGGGATCGATCTCAAGTGCATCCGCAATATCGTAGAATACCTCAAGCGAAAAACCGTTTGCTGTACCCGGTGCTTCGATTAAGCCCATATGTGTACGGCTAATGCCGACTTTCTCTGCCAATTTTTCTTGTGAAAGTCCTTTCAGTTTTCGCAATGTAGAAATCGCTATACCTAACTGTATAAACCTATCTCTGTTCTTAAAAGACACTTCTTTTCCCATAACATCGAAAATTCCTTTCTTCGAAATCTTCTGTTACTATTATATTTCATACGCAAAAAACTTTCTGCATTCATTCTAAAACACTTGACAATTTTAGTTAACAGTGGTATAATAACATCGTCAAATGTTCTTCTTCGTAAACAAGTATGTTATAGGATAAACCGATTATGCAAATTTATACAGTCAGTTTCTTCGGGCATCGTGAAATACAGAACCACCGAGAGATAGACGAGCGGCTTGAGCCGATCCTCAAGGAGCTGCTACGGTCAAAGCCTTTTGTCTCCTTCCTCATCGGGCGTAGCGGTGAGTTTGACGAATACGCCGCATCGATTATCAAGCGTGTCCAAAAAGCGGTCGGCAAAGAGAGCTGTGAGCTTTCGCTTGTGCTTCCGTATCCCGTCGCCGATCCTGAATATTACGAGAAATACTATGACAACGTCATCCTTCCCGACGCCGTCTGCGGCGCACATCCGAAATCCGCGATCGGGCGCAGAAACTGCTGGGCGGTCGAGCAGTCCGACCTTGTGATCGTGAACGTAGACCATGCAAAGGGCGGCGCATACACGGCGATGAAATACGCCGAAAGGCTTCAAAAAAAGATCATCAATCTGTGCGGCGAGGCACATTTATAAAATTATAGTATCACCACGCTAACAACGCAAACATTCTCCGAGAGCAATGATAGCATCGATCCGACTTTGATTCGGGCAAGCTAAAGTTTCAGCCTTGGCAAATTACTTTATGGCGTGCGATTGATACAGGGGCTGATTCAAATGAGTCAGCCCCGCCTTTGTTTCAAACCTCGTTTGAGACCTCTTTTCAAAAAAACTCTTGACAACACGCGAGAATTATGCTATACTCTAAAAAGCGGAACACGTCATATAGACCCGTTATGCACAGAGAGCTGCCGCCTTGGTGAAAGGCAGACCTAACGCCTGTATGGTACCACCCGCAGATATTCGCGCGCTCTGCGAATACCGAAAAATGCATACAAAAATGAGTAAAACGCTCGGGTGGAACCGTGCGGACGTATCGTCCTCACCCCGAAAGACCGAAAGTCTTTCGAGGTGGGGATTTTTGATTTGTAAAAATTTTCAAGCAACAAAGTTTGCAAAGGAGTAACTATATGGCAAAGATCAAATTTTCCTCGGGCCACGTCTATGACGGCGAGGGCTCGATCACGGTCTACGAGGCGGCAAAGAGCCTTGAGATCATCTCCCGCGAGGTACTCGCGGCTTCGGTCAACGGTGAATTGACCGAGCTCAGCCACGTTATCGACGGCGAGGCTGACGTTACCCTCCTCACCTACAAGGATCCTGACGGCGCGAAGATCTTCCGCCACACCGCCGCACACGTGATGGCGCAGGCGGTCAAGCGTCTCTTCCCCGCAACGAAGCAGACGATCGGCCCCGCGACTGACACGGGCTACTTCCAGGATTTTGACAGCGAGATCCCCTTCACCCCCGAGATCTTAAAGCAGATCGAGGGTGAAATGAAAAAGATCGTCAAGGAAAATCTCCTGATCGAGCGTTTCGTGCTTCCGAAGGCAGAGGCACTGAAGCTGATGGAGGAGCTGAACGAGCCCTATAAGGTCGAGAGGATCAACGAGCTCGGCGACGACGCCGTGATCTCCTTCTACCGTCAGGGTGAATACGTCGACCTCTGTGCAGGCCCGCACCTCCGCTCGACGGGTATGATCAAGGCGTTTAAACTCACGCAATGCACGGGTGCTTACTACAAGGGCGATCAGAACAACAAGATGCTTCAGCGCGTTTACGGTCTCGCCTTCCCCACGAAGGACGAGCTGAACGCTTACCTCACGATGCAGGAGGAAGCTCTGAAGCGCGACCACAACAAGGTCGGACGCGATCTCGAATATTTCACCACGGTCGACTCGATCGGTCAGGGACTCCCGATCCTCCTCCCGAAGGGCGCAAGAACCATTCAGCGTCTTCAGAGATGGGTTGAGGACGAGGAGGAAAAGAGGGGCTACCTGCTTACCAAGACCCCGCTGATGGCAAAGCGCGAGCTTTATCAGATCTCGGGACACTGGGATCACTACCTCGACGGTATGTTCGTGCTTGGCGATCCTGACGACTACACGAAGGAATGCTTCGCGCTCCGTCCGATGACCTGCCCCTTCCAATATCAGGTATTCCTCAACAAGAAGCGCTCCTACCGCGAGCTTCCGATGCGTCTCGGTGAGACCTCCACTCTCTTCCGCAACGAGGATTCGGGCGAGATGCACGGTCTCATCCGCGTGCGTCAGTTCACGATCTCCGAGGGACATCTGATCCTTCGTCCCGAGCAGCTCGCAGAGGAATTCAAGGGCTGTCTCGACCTTGCAAAGTACTGCCTTGAGACCCTCGGTCTTTGGGAGGACTGCACCTTCCGTTTCTCGCAGTGGGATCCCAAGCGTACGGACAAGTACGAGGGCACGCCCGAGCAGTGGGACGAGGCACAGAGCATTATGGGTGATCTTCTCGACACCTACCTCGGCAGGGAAAACTATACGATCGGCATTGTCGAGGCTGGCTTCTACGGTCCGAAGCTTGACATTCAGTACAAGAACGTATTCGGCAAGGAGGACACCATCGTCACGATCCAGGTCGATATGCTTCTCGCGAAGAAGTTCGGTATGGAATACACCGACCGCGACAACACGATGAAGACGCCGTATATCATCCACCGCACCTCGATGGGCTGCTACGAAAGAACGCTCGCCCTGATCCTCGAAAAGTACGCAGGTGCGCTTCCCGTCTGGCTCTCCCCGACGCAGGTCACGGTCATCCCCGTCGTTCAGGATTACGCAGATTACGCCGCAGAGGTAACGAAAAAGCTTCAGGCGGCAGGCGTTCGCGCAGAGCTTGACGACCGTAACGAAAAGCTCGGCTACCGCATTCGCGAAGCACAGCTTGAGAAGGTTCCCTATATGATCGTTGTCGGCGAAAACGAAATGAACGAAGGAACCGTTACCGTCCGCGCACGCGTTGAGGGTGAGGGCGGAAGCTTCAAGGTCGACGATTTCGTAGAGAAGATCGTAAACGAGATCGAAACCAAAAAGCACTGATAAAAAATCAACCGACCTAAAAACCATCTGATAAAAACGGCACTGTAAAGCTTCCCGCGTGGCAGGTATTTACAGTGCCGTTTCTCTTGACTTTTGACGCTTTTTCGTATATAATAAAAACGTCACCTGAGTGAATTCAAAATCACTTGATCAAAATAAGGAGGCTTTATCATGAAAAAAGTCATTTGCAAAGTAGAATATGATACCGCCGCATCCGAGCTCGTCGCAAAGTACACAAGCGGTGCGCCCGGTGACGCTGCGGGCTACGAGGAGGCTCTGTACGTTTCGGCAAGCGGGAAATACTTCCTGTATGTGAACGGCGGCGCAGACTCCCCCTATCCGAAGGAGGACATCAAGCGTCTCTCCCCCGCCAAGGCGGACGAATGGAAGGCAGCGCACAATTTCTGATCCCAACGAAAGAGGCAACAGCGATGACATTTCCAAACATTCTCACGCTCGAAAACGAATCCATCCGCGCCGAGTTCACTCCGCACGGAGCCGAGCTGTGCGCACTCATTGATAAGAAGCACGACTGCAACGTCCTGAAGCGCCGCGACGATACCGCTTGTTGGGATCGCACGGCTCCCGTTCTTTTCCCGATCTGCGGACGTCTGTGGGAGCAGACCTGCTACGTCGACGGGAAAGCATACCGTATGGGTACACACGGCTTTGCCAAGGAAACGATCTTCACCGTTTCCGAGCACGACCAAACGCACGTCGTATTCACGGCAAGCGACAGCGACTCCATCCGTGAGGGAGCCTATCCCTTCGGCTTTCTTCTGACGGTCGAATACACCCTCGACGGAGCATCCCTCACCACCCGCGTCCGTGTTAAGAACCGCGACGACCGTCCTCTTCCCTTCGCGGTGGGATTCCACCCGGGCTTTACACTTCCTCTTGACAAAGACGGCGAGCTTGCAGAGGTCTGTCTCGACTTCTGCGGAGCGAAGGATCCCGCCGTCTGGAAGCTTACCCCGAACGGCTTCCGTCTTGGCGAATACGAGCCGTATCCCCTCGAAGGCGGTCACATCCTCCGTCTCTCGGGCGAGCGGCTCGCGAACATCAACTCCCTCTTTTTCAAGGGTGCGGGCAACGCGGTCACGTTTACGTCAAGCGCATCTGACCGCCGCATCCACCTTGACTACGAGGGCTTCCCCTATCTCGGGCTTTGGCGTCCGAGCAATCCGAACGCGCACTACCTCTGCATTGAACCGTGGATCGGATCTCCCGATCTGAACGAAACAAGCACCGAGCTTTCCGACAAGGAGGACATGATCCTTCTTCCGCCCGGAGAGGAGCATTCGGTCGCGTACCACATAACGGTAGCGTAAATCAAGCAAAAACAGCGTGCCGATCGAATGATCGACACGCTGTTTTGATTCCATGCGGAATCCTTAAAATCCGGTTTATCAGCCGAGCTTTGCAGTGTTAACCTTGATGCCGGGGCCCATGGTAGAAGCAATGACACAGCTCTTGATATACTGACCCTTAGCGGCAGCAGGACGAGCCTTGATAACAGCACCGACGAGCGCTTCGAAGTTCGCCTGGAGCTTCTCTGCACCGAAGGATGCCTTGCCGATGGGGCAGTGGATGATGTTGGTCTTGTCGAGACGGTACTCAACCTTACCTGCCTTAGCTTCCTTAACAGCCTTAGCAACGTCGGGGGTAACAGTACCTGCCTTAGGAGAAGGCATCAGACCCTTAGGACCGAGAACCTTACCGAGACGGCCGACAACGCCCATCATATCGGGGCTTGCGATAACAACGTCGAACTCGAACCAGTTTTCCTTGAGGATCTTCTCAGCAAGCTCCATGCCGCCGACGTAATCAGCGCCCTCTGCCTCAGCAGCGGCAACCTTGTCGCCCTTCGTGAAAACGAGGGTGCGAACGGTCTTACCGGTACCGTTGGGGAGAACGACTGCGCCTCTGACCTGCTGGTCAGCGTGGCGGGAGTCAACGCCGAGACGGATGTGAAGCTCGATGGTCTCATCGAACTTTGCCTTCGAGGTCTGGCAAACGAGTGCAAGTGCTTCGTTTGCGTCGTAAACCTTATTCTTTTCAAGAAGCTTTACGCTATCAACATATTTCTTTCCCATTGTTCAAGTCCTCCTTATTCTTCGCAGGTGATACCCATCGAGCGAGCGGTACCGCGAACCATGCTTTCAGCAGCCTCGAGAGAAGCAGCGTTCAGGTCGGGCATCTTAACCTTTGCGATCTGGGTAACCTGGTCTTTCGTGAGGTGAGCAACCTTCGTCTTGTTGGGCTTATCGGAAGCCGTCTCGATGCCTGCAGCCTTCTTGATCAGAACGGGAGCGGGCGGAGTCTTGGTGATGAAGGTGAAGGAACGGTCAGAGTAAACCGTGATAACGACAGGGATGATCATGCCGATATCGTTCTTGGTTCTCTCGTTGAATTCCTTGGTGAACACGGGGATAGCGACGCCGTATGCGCCGAGTGCGGGACCTACGGGGGGCTGAGGAGTAGCCTTACCTGCAGGAAGCTGGAGCTTAATATAACCCTGAATTTTCTTTGCCATAATTCTTATAACCTCCGTTGTGGTGATGATACGGGAAAACGAAAAATTTTTTCCCTCCCACTGATTTG